>CAJJMX010000027.1 GCA_905192935.1 uncultured Mailhella sp. | reverse complement strand
GATGCCCCGATCATGACATTATCGCTGTAACCACCATCCGTAAGCACAGCACCCATTCTTCGAAGTGGCCGGGAAAGGTCATGATGCGGTCAAAGGCGAGAGATCCGGAAAGATGAATCATGCAGGGCTCCGTAAGGATGGGTTCCCATGCGGTGAGGCATGGCTTTCTTCTGTTTTTAACGGCAGGATGGACGGTTTGACAAGTATGTCTTCTCCCAAAGAGGCAACGGAACGGGAGGAGACGAACCGGTCGTCGGAAGAGGGGAGGCGTCTGCCTCGTCTCTTGTTTTTTTCTAACTAATTTGATATCAAAGTATTGTAGCCGGAGGAACGAAAGTTGCCGGGCATGCGGAACAGGCAGGGACGGCACGATGGCCGGGCACAAAATAACTGTTGCCTTGCTCTGTTGAAAATAGGATGATTTCAGCGCACGGGCGTCATGCGGCCTTGCGCGGTTTTTCCTGTGCGGACGCATTCTGTGAACGTCCGGACAACGAGCGTTTTCAGCTTCCGGGCAAACGCGTATTCTGGAGAAAAAGGAATGAGAAGGACGGAAAAGACAGGCCGTGCCATGGCCATACTGGATCTTCTGAAGAAGCGCTATCCCGTGCCGGAGACCATGCTCGTGCACAGGAATCCGTGGGAACTGCTCGTGGCCACGGTGCTGGCCGCCCAGTGTACCGACGCCCGCGTGAACACCATAACGCCCGAACTTTTCCGCCGCTGGCCCGATCCGGCGTCGCTGGCCTCGGCCTCGCAGGAGGAGCTTGAGGAAGTGATACGTCCCACGGGCTTTTATCACAGCAAGGCGAGGAATCTGCTCGGCGCGGCGAAGAGGGTGACCGAAGTTTTCGGCGGTGAAGTGCCTCATACCATGGAAGAGCTCGTCACGCTGCCCGGCGTGGCCAGAAAGACCGCCAACGTGGTATTGTGGGGCGGCTTCGGCATCAATCAGGGGCTTGCCGTGGATACGCACGTCAGGCGGCTTTCCTTCCGGCTCGGCCTCACGAAGAATACCGAACCTGTGAAGATAGAGCAGGATCTCATCAAAATATTTCCCCGCGAGGAGTGGGGAGATGTGAATCATCGTCTGGTCTGGTTCGGCCGCGACGTGTGCACAGCGCGCAGCCCCGCCTGCGAGGTATGCGAGCTTTCTTCGCTGTGTCCGAAAAAGGGCGTGAAGGACGTGTCCGGCCGCGTCTCGCAGGACTGACGCAGGGAAGGGGCGGGCAGATTTTCTTCCGTGCGTCTTCCCCGCCCGAAAGCTGTTTCTTCCCATGTCCGAGACGCCTGGATCGGTGTCGTTTTTTGAAGAGCGCCGTTTTTCGACGCCCGGTAACCATAATCTGATATGAAGAAGGGCGCTGAGGCGTCCTGTCCGTGATGAGGAAGGGAGTATCATGAACAAGCGTTGTGCCTGTCTGGCCCTTGCGGCCGGTCTTTCTCTTTTTGCGGGATGTGCTCCGCAGAACTGCCGCATGGTCGAGGCCCTGGACGGCGGGCAGTTTGTGGCCATGTCCCGGGCCATGCGTCCGGTCATGCTGAAAAAGAACATGGTGGACGCCAACGGGGACTGGTATTCTCCCATGTTCCCCTCCCGGCCTTCCGATGCGGGAAAGATTCTGGTGGACAGGCTTTCTCCGGCCTTCCGTTTCCCCGGTTCCCGTCTGGCCGTGGCTCCTACGTTCCGGGCCATGCTCACCCCCGATGCAAAGGTCAGAATTGAGGACAACAAGGCCACCATCGAGCAGGGCATGAATCGCGTGACCCTGGAACTTGTGGCCGTGACCGACTGGAACAACGACGGCGTGGACGACTGGCTGGTGAACTGCCGTACCGGATATACCGACACGCCGCAGCGTTTCCGGGAGTACTACCTTGTTGTCATCGATCTGAAGACGCCCGTGCTCAAGCCGTATGTCCTCATGGTCCTGGATCATGTGTACAACCGCGTGACCGTGCGCAACGACGCCTCCGGCGGCGAATTGGTAGAAACCAACGTGATGGAATTTCTGCAGGGACAGTCCACCATGACGGAGGCGGCGGACAGCCGTACCGTGCACAGAAAACTGGAGGAGGGCTCCTCGCTCAGGCAGACCTCCCTGAGTCGCTGACGGGAGTGGAACGCATGCCCGATTCCTGTGTCGCTTATGCCCGAAAGCAGCGTCTGCGAGCCTTGTGGAGACCGCTTGTCCTGCTGGTTCTCATGCTCGGTCTCGTCTGGTGGTTCGTGGACACGGCTTCGGAGCAGTACCGCTGGCAGTGGTATCGGGTATGGCGCTACATAGGCGTGTGGGATGAGGGCGCCTTTCATCCCGGCGTTCTCCTCGAGGCTCTCGGCGTGACGTTTCAGCTCACGCTGGCATCGCTTGCCCTTTCCCTCGTCTGGGGGGCGGCTCTTGCGGCCATGCGTCTTTCGGTCTCGCCCGTGTGCCGGCTTCTTTCTTCGCTCATGCTCGGGCTTTTGCGCAATACGCCTCTGCTCATGCAGCTTTTCATGGTGTACTTCGTGGCTGCGCCAGTGCTCGGCGTGGGGCCGTTCACGGCGGCGGTACTTGCACTCGGATTGTTCGAAGGGGCCTATATCGCGGAAATATTCCGCGCGGGCCTCATGGGCGTTCCCCGCGGGCAGTGGGAGGCGGCGATGAGTCTGGGCATGCCCGTGGGCATGGCGGCAAGGCTCGTCGTGATCCCGCAGGCCGTGCGTCAGTCCCTTCCTGCGCTTGCCGGACAGATGGTGTCCCTCATCAAGGATACCTCGCTCGTGAGCGCCATTGCCGTGGCCGATCTGACCATGCGCACGCGCGTGGTGATCACCGATACCTTTCTGAGTTTTGAACTGTGGCTGCTCGCTGCGGCCGTCTATCTCGTTCTCACGTCGCTGGTCAGTATTCCTGCCCGGCTCATGGAACGAAAGGAGCAATCATGAAACGACTTTTCACCGTGTTTCTTCTGGCGCTGACCCTGGCATGCTGCCTGCCTTTTTCCGGACACGCGGCGTCGCGCGACAGCGTCATCGACAAGGTGGTGCAGCGCGGTACGCTGCGCGTGGGATTTTCCTCCTTTGTGCCCTGGGCCATGCAGGACAAGGACGGCAAGTACATCGGCTTTGAAATCGACGTGGCGGAACGTCTGGCCTCGGATCTCGGCGTCAAGTTGCAGCTTGTGCCCACGAGCTGGGACGGCATCATTCCTGCGCTTCTTTCCGGAAAGTTCGACGTCATCATCGGCAGCATGAGCATTACGCCTCAGCGCCTTTTGTCCGTGAACTTTTCCATTCCCTACGATCACGCGTATGTGGACCTGACCCTGAATCGGGAAAAGTCGGCGTCCATCAACAAGCTTGAGGATCTGAACAGGGAGGACGTGATCATCGCCGTGCGCACCGGCACCACGGCTGCGGCCGCGGCGGCAAAACTTTTCCCGAAGGCGTCGCTGCGCATGTTCAACGACGAGGCTCCTGCCGTGGAGGAAGTGCTCTCGGGCCGCGCCCATGCCTTCGTGTCCAGCGCGCCTCTGCCTGCCATGGAAACGCTCAAGCACGGCGACACGCTTGTGCAGAAGTTTGAAACGGGCCTTGCCATGCAGCCCGTGGCCTTTGCGGTGCCCAAGGGAGACTTCGACACGCTCAACGTGTTCGACGGCTGGATCCGCCTCGTGGAAGAGGAAGGCTGGCTTCAGGATCGCCGCAACTACTGGTTCAAGTCCGACGCATGGCAGAGCAGGCTCAACTGAACCGGATCCCCGGTCATGTCGGGGAGCGCTCCTGGCGTGAGCTGAACTCCTGGGATGCCGTGCCCGCGATTCTGGCCGTGCTTCTTGTTGCGGCTTTCTGCTGGCGCTCCATGAGCGTGACGAGGCACGACTGGGACTGGGGGGCTCTTCTGCCCTACATCGTTTCGCGAGACGAGTCCGGCACCTGGCGGGCGGGCATGCTTCTTCTGGGACTTTTCGGCACGCTGCGCCTGGGGTTCTGGTCTCTTCTCGTCGCGCTTGTCTCCGGCGGCCTTGTGGGAGCTCTCTCCGCAAATCAGCGGGGACTTGCGGCATGGCCTGCCGCCCTTTACATCACGGCTCTGCGCAACACGCCGCCGCTGGTGCTGCTTTTTCTCGTGTACTTCTTCGCGGGATCCTTTTTTACCGAATCGTTCCTTCAGCTTGAGGACGCCGTTTCCGCACTGCCTTCGTGGGCGCAGTCGCTGTGTTCCGCGCTGTTTGCTCCTGCCGGGCAGATGGACCGCATGGCTGCGGCCGTGCTTACCCTGGGACTCTATTCCGGGGCCTATGTGGCGGAGATCGTGCGAGGCGCGCTGGAGGCCGTGGACAAGACGCAGTGGGAGGCCTCGGCGTCCCTCGGCATGAACAGCTTGCAGCAGCTGCGCTGGATCATCGCTCCGCAGGCGTTCCGTATCATGGCTCCGCCGCTTACGGGACAGTGCATTTCCGTGTTCAAGGAAACGGCGCTGGCCTCGGCCATCTCTCTGCCCGAGCTTACCTTCCAGAGTCTTGAAGTGATGGCTGTTTCCCGCATGACCTTTGAACTTTGGATCGTGACGGCCGCCATGTATCTGGGCGTTTCCTGCTTCTGGGCATGGCTCGGCCGCAGGATGGAGCGGCGGGGATTCCGCCGCCTGAGCACCTCCGGCAGACGGGGCTAGACGACGCTCTTCACAGCGCGCAACTTCGCTTCCCATCCATCGTTGAAAAGCGTCCGGACGGAATTTCCCGCCCGGACGCTTTTTTATACTTTCGGCATGGATTGGAAGAGAAAGCGACCGAAACGGAAAGCCGTCCGTGTCGCTGTGGCCCCGACCTGCTTCGTTTTCTCAAGGACCGTCGGCGTTGCCTGTCCGACAATCCCCGATAGAATGGCCCGACAACGCTTCTTGCAGCGTAAGTTCTGGCGGTATACCTGGCCGTGGCCCTGAAAAAGTTTTCAGAAAGAGGATGGGGGCGCGGGGGAAGGAGAAAAGCCCTTTTTCAAAAGGGTTTCCTCCTTCCCCCGCCCAGCAGCTCTATCGTCTGCATGCCTCAACGAAGTTTCTGGCCCAGTGGGGCACGGCCGGGGCGAAGATATGCGTCCAGCAGGCGAAGGTCCGATGGGAGAGGAGACCGTCGAAGCGGATGCCGTTTTCCTCGTACATGCCGGTTCCCGGCGAGAGGGTGAGGCAGCAGGAGGGTTTCGGTCCTGTCGGCCATTCACAGCGGGAGTAGTGGAATTCGTGTCCTCTCCACACGCTTCCTCTGGGGTGAAAGGGATTGTCCGTCACCACGCGGGCGGTCACGTAGCCGAGTCCCTGAGGACGACGGAAAAAGCGGGGACGCGGGGGGAAGAGTCCGGCCATGGGACGTGTGCCGTCATCGAGAATGAGCGCGTCGCACAGCAGCATGAATCCGCCGCATTCGGCGTATACCGGGCGGTTTGCCAGGGACATGGCCCTGATTTCGGCAAGGTGGGGAGAGCGGCTGATCTCGTCGGCAAAAAGTTCCGGGTAGCCGCCTCCGATATAGAGTCCGTCGAGCTGCGGCCACGGCGTCTTGTCGAAGAGGTCGAGGCGCACAAGTTCGGCTCCGGCGTCGCGCAGCGCCTCAAGGTTCTCTTCGTAGTAGAACCACAGGGCTCTGTCCTGCACGTATCCGATGCGCGGCTTTGATGCGGATGCGTCAGGGAGGGACGGAGGCTCTTCCGGCAGATCGGGAAGCGAAGGCGCGGAGCGGGCAAGAGAAAGAAGATTTCCGGCATCGGTATTCTGTTCCAGCATGTCGGCCAGAATGTCGAGCACGGCGTCGGCCTCGGCATCGGCGGCGTTCAGCGAAAGCCCCATGTGCCGTTCCGGCAGAGGATTTTTCCCGAGTCTCGGAAGTATGCCGAGCACCGGGATGTCGGTATAGCTTTCGATGGCGCGGCGGAGCATGGTTCCGTGTCGCTCTCCGGCCACGTTGTTCAGCATGACTCCGGCAAGATGCAGTCCGGGTTCAAAATTCGCCATGCCGGCCACAATGGCGGCCGCCGTGCGGGTCATCTTGGCGCAGTTCATGGTAAGCACCACGGGCGCCTTGAGAAGGCGCGCCACATGGGCCGTGGAACAGGTGCCTTCCACGTCGCGGCCGTCGAAAAGTCCGCGGTTGCCCTCTATGACGGCAAGGTCTGCCGGACGTCTGGCACAGACGCGGCAGAACTGTCGAAGCAGGCGCTCGTCGTCCAGAAAATAGGGGTCGAGACAGGCAGCGGGACGCCTGGATGCCAGAGCAAGCCAGGCGTAGTCGATGTAGTCCGGTCCTTTTTTGCAGGCCTGAACGGCAAGCCCGCGCCGTTGGAAAAGTCGGGAGAGGCCGAGAGAAACGAGCGTCTTGCCGCTTCCGCCGGAGAGTCCGGAAATGACGAGTCGTGGCTGCTGCATGGGAAAAAAAGGAAAAAGGGTAAGGAAAAGGGGAAGATCCCGAAAGATCTTCCCCTTGAAAGTTCCAGCTTGCTGGAAAGGTGCCGTGGGCCGCCTAGAAAGCGGCCCGTCGGAATCCCGCCGAGGCGGGGGCGATATTATTCGCCTTCTTCAGTGGCACCCTGCTTGCCGGCACCCTTGAGGCCGTACATGGTGGTGGAACCGGAGGACCAGTACGCCACCTTTTCGTCGTCCACCAGAGCGGTGAGGACGTTCTTGACCTTGCGGGGGCTGGCGCCGGGGAACAGTTCGAGGAACTGGTTGAAGTAGAACTTGGTCTTGGCGCCGGGCTTGCTGGTCTTTTCGACGAGCCAGTTGTACACCAGGGCCTTGTCTTCTTCGGTCACGCCGGCAGCAGCGGCTTCAGCGTGGGCTTCGGCGCCCTTGTAGGCTTCAGCGGCCAGTTCAGAGAACTTGAACTGGGTGGACTGACGCCAGCTGAAGTAGGCCTGTTCGCGGAAGTCGTCGATGAGCTGGGGAGTGAATTCCAGATCGGTGAGTTCGAAGAACTTTTCCCAGCCGATGCGCTCGGCCCAGTCGCCCAGACGTTCGTACTTGTGAGCGTTTTCGGCGTACACATCGAGGATGCGCTTCACGGTGGCGCACAGCGTGGGCCAGCGGGGCGGTTCGTTTTCGATGTAGGAAACGACGACCTTGGAGAACTTGGGACGGCTGATACGGTTGGAGATCTTGCCGCCGACCATGATGATCACACCGTCGCCTTCACCATCGGAGATGGGCAGGGCGGGGCACATCGTGTAGCAGTTGCCGCAGTACATGCAGCGTTCCTTCTTGATGGCCACGGTGTTGATCTTCTTGCCGTTGAAGTCTTCCTTGGCGGGACGCACGGCGGCCACGGGGCAGGCGGCGACGGCCAGAGGAATTTCGCAGAGCTGGTCGACCCATTCCTGGTCGATCATCGGGGGCTTGCGATGGATGCCCACGATGCCGATGTCGGACACGTGCACGGCGCCGCACATGTTGAGGCAGCAGGCCAGGGAGATGCGCACGGGGGCGGGCAGACGATGGTTCTGGAAGTCGGAGAACACGGTATCCATCAGGGCCTTCACCGGGCCGGAGGCGTCGGTGGCGGGGGTGTGGCAGTGCAGCCAGCCCTGGGTGTGGATGATGTTGGTGACGCCGGCACCGGTGCCGCCGATGGGGAACTTGTAGGATCCGGCGGCGAACTTGCGGGAAGCCAGGTCTTCCTTGAGGGCCTTGAGGGTCTCAAGGTCGGTCACCATGAATTCCACGTTGGAACGGGTGGTCCAGCGAACATGGCCGCCGCAGTACTTGTCGGCGATTTCGCAGATTTCGCGGATGTGCACGGTGGTCATGGTACGGGCGCCGCCGCAGCGGACGGTGTACACCTTGTCGCCGCTTTCGGCCACATGCATGAGCACGCCGGGTTCCAGGATTTCGTGGTACAGCCACTTGCCGAAGTTCTTGGCAATGACCTCAGGGAAGAAGGAGTCGTACTTGCGGGGTCCGATATCGGAGATACGACCTTCCATGGGTTTTGCAGGATTGTAACCGGAAGAAATAAAAGCCATTTTTGCTCTCCTCTCTGATTAGCGCAGGTGACGCTGACGGTAAGCAGCGATGTCACGGGTCCAGCCGCCGGGCACTTCCTCTTCCTTGAAGAGAATGTAGGGGTTCGTGCGGGGCGCGATGACGTGCTGAGGAATGGCCGGGATTTCGGTCACTTCAAGCAGCTTCTGGAAGGAGAGACGCTTGATGGTTTCGCCAACACGTTCACGGTTCTTGCCTTCTTCCATCCACCAGTCCCAGATCTTTTCGATGACGGACTTGATTTCGTCGAAGGGTTCTTCCGCGGGGATGAAGGGAACGAGCAGGGAGCCCATCTGAGCGCCGTCGAGGATGGGGGCCTTGGCGCCGACGAGGATGGAGGCGCCGCGGTCGTCGCCGATGTGCAGAGCACGGGGCATGGTGTTGATGCAGTGCATGCAGCGCACGCAGTTGGCCGTGTCGATGGACAGCTTGTTGCCGTCCCAGCTCATGCAGTGGGTCGGGCAGAGGTCGATGACTTCCTTCTGGAGATCGAACTTGCCCCAGTCGCGGCCGGAGTGGGCGCCGGCATTGGGCTTGAAGCCTTCTTCACCGGCCACATAGGCCTTCACGGCTTCCTGATCGATCTTGATGTCGTCCTTCCAGGTGCCGATGACGGCGAAGTCGGAGCGGGCCATGGAAGCCACGCAGCCGTTGGGGCAGCCGTCGAACTTGAACTTGAACTTGTAGGGGAACGCAGGACGATGCAGTTCGTCCTGGTAGTCCTGGGTCAGCTGATAGCAGGCGAGCTGGGTGTTGTAGCAGGCGTATTCGCAGCGGGACATGCCCATGCAGGCGGCGGGAGTACGCAGGTTGGAGCCGGAACCGCCGAGGTCCACTTCCATCTTGTGGGTCAGTTCGTAGAAGATTTCTTCGAGCTGAGGAGTCTGGGTGCCGATGAGCACCATGTCGCCGGTGGAACCGTGCATGTTGGTCAGGCCGGAACCGCGCAGATCCCAGATGTCGCAGATGCCGCGCAGATATTCGGTGCTGTAGAACTTGCCGGAAGGCTGAGCCACGCGGACGGTATGGAAATGGGCCACGCCGGGGAACTTTTCAGGCTGGTCGCAGTAACGGCCGATAACGCCGCCGCCGTAACCGAACACGCCGACGATGCCGCCGTGCTTCCAGTGGGTTTCCTTGTCTTCGTAGGAAAGTTCCATAATGCCCAGCAGATCCTCGGGAGCGTCGCTGGGAATCTGATAATCCAAGCCCTGAGCGTTCTTGGCTCTGCTTTCGGCAAGCTGCTTGATATCAGATACAAAGCTGGGCCAGGGCCCGGATTCGAGCTGGTCCAACAGGGGGGTTGCATGTTTCGCCATTGCCTTACCTCCACATGGTTGATTATGGGTCTGTCGCTATGCCAACCAATGAGCCGGAAAAACTTTCCGTTCAGACAGAGCGACCCCTGATACACCAAAACCTGGCCGGATGTGCGAGAGCACAGTACAGTCCCGGCCCTACAGTGTCTACACCGTACCTACCCTATTTTGAACTTGAGCACAATAGCTCAGCCTCTGTTCACAAGCCGACCGACGGACGGAAAACTTCGAATGAGATGAAAAAATCAGTATATTCAACTAATAAGAGGTAAAAACGGCGTTTTCGGCATCGAACCTGCGTTCCCTGATGGTTCCGAAAAGGAACGAGCTGAGGCTACTTATGGTGAACAGAATATTTGTTATTTTTATATCATATTGAGATGATGGAAAATATTTTTTCAGTCCGACTGTTCGTTGCGGCGGAGCACCAATAAAAATCAAGAGAAAAAAAGAACAAGCTTCAGGAGCGGCCCATTAAATTTTTTCCGGGGACGCCGTTCTCCGCAGCGACCGGACGGAAAATTTTAGAGCCGCTATAATGCTTTATTTTTCTTTCCTTACCAGATACAATGCCCCATTCATGCAAAAAAGGCAGTCTGAGCCCGAGGGCCATCGGAGGTACAATGATTCTTTTCAAGAAAAGTTCTGAGCGCAGCCTTCATCTGGAAGAGAGGGCGGAGCCGCAGCTCTACCGTGAACTTTTCCCCTATACGAAAATAGGGCGCATAGGTTTTGACGGCACCATCATCGCTCCGCGACCCGCCGATCCGTGCTTCATCACCGACACCACGTTCCGCGACGGCCAGCAGGCCCGTCCGCCCTACACGGTGAAGCAGATAGCCCATATTTTCGACCTTCTGCACAAGCTCGGAGGCAAGAGCGGTCTCATTCAGGCTTCCGAATTCTTCATGTACTCCGCCAAGGACCGCAAGGCCATAGACACCTGCCGGGCACGCGGCTACCGCTTCCCCCGGGTCACCGGCTGGATACGGGCCAACGAGAACGATCTGCGCATCGCCAGAGACATGGAGTTCGACGAGGTGGGCATGCTCACCAGCGTCTCCGACTATCATATATACCTTAAATTAGGAAAGACGCGCAGGCAGGCCATGGATGACTATCTGCGCATCGTGGAGCGCGCCCTCGAGTGGGGCATCGTACCGCGCTGTCATTTTGAGGACATCACCCGCGCGGATATCCACGGCTTCTGCCTGCCCTTCGCGTCCCGTCTCATGGAGCTTGCCCGCAAGGCATCCATGCCGGTGAAGATTCGTCTCTGCGACACCATGGGCTTCGGCGTTCCCTATGCGGGAGCGGCGCTTCCCCGTTCCGTGCAGGGCATCGTGCGTGCCTTCACCGACGAGGCCGGAGTGCCCGGCCAGTGGCTCGAGTGGCACGGACACAACGATTTCCACAAGGTGCTGGTCAACGGCGTTACCGCATGGCTGTACGGCTGCGCGGCCGTCAACGGTGCGCTTCTCGGCTTCGGTGAGCGCACGGGCAACACGCCGCTGGAAGCGCTGGTCATGGAATACATTTCTCTTACCGGCAACGACGACGTGGCCGATACCACGGTGATTTCCGAAATCGCCGACTACTTCGTCAAGGAACTCGAATACACCATTCCGCCGAACTATCCCTTCGTGGGCAGCGACTTCAATGCCACGAGCGCCGGCGTGCATGTGGACGGTCTGTGCAAGAACGAGGAAATCTACAACATCTTCGACACGAACAAGATACTCAACCGTCCCGTGCCGATCATCATCACCGACAAGTCCGGCCGTGCCGGTGTCGCCTACTGGATCAACAGCCATCTCGAGCTGGATGAAAGCCGCAGGGTCACCAAGAAGCATCCGGCCGTGGGGCAGATCTACAACGCCATCATGCAGGCCTACGAAGCGGGCCGCAACACCTCTTTCTCCAACAAGGAAATGCTGGCCCTCGTCAAGCATTACATGCCCGAGCTCTTTGTGTCGGAACTGCAGAAGCTCAAGAAAATCGCAAGCCGCCTTGCTTCCGGCATCATGACCCGTCTTGCCGAAGCCTGCCGTGCCAGCCGCACGGACCGGGAGCGCTGCGACGCCATGCAGAGCTTTGCCGATCATTATCCTTATATTCAGTTCATCACGCTCACGGACGCGCACGGCAAGCTTCTCCAGGCCGTGGTCACGGACGAGGCCAATGCCGACAAGTACGGGCATCTGCCCGATCCCGGCTATGACTACTCCGACCGCGTATGGTTCAAGATGCCCATGCAGGACGGCGAGCTTCATGTCACGGATGTGTATCAGTCCCAGTACACGGGAGCGCTCATTCTGTCCGTGTCGCAGGCCGTGACGGACGACAAGGATGAAATCGTGGGCGTACTTTGCGGCGATATTCAGCTTGAGGAAATCCTCAAGCATACCGAGGACCTGGAAGCCGAGGCCGAAGAGAAGGAAGAATCCTCTCAGGCGTAGGGCTTTTCCGGTTCCGCCCCGGAAGGGGAACAGTGTGTTTTCAGGGGCGGCCTGCGGCCGCCCTTTCCTGTGACGGGAGCCGTACGGACGGACCGTCGCGACATTCATCTCAGGAGGCGCCACGTCATGCGGCCCATCACAACGTCGCTCTTTTCCCTGTTCAAGGTCGGTCCGGGACCGTCGAGTTCCCACACCATAGGCCCCATGACCGCCGGACGGCTTTTTTCCAAGACCTGCGCGGATCTTCCCAGAGAAGTTCTGGCTCGTGCCGCCCGCATACGGGTGCGCCTTTTCGGCTCCCTGAGCGCTACGGGCGCCGGTCACGGCACCGACGCCGCCGTGCTTGCAGGTCTTCTCGGCGTGCGTCCCGAAGACTGTCCATCCGGTTATCTGACGCAGCTTTCCAGCGAGCCTCTCAAGGATCACAAGGTGGTGCTCGGCGTGGGCAGCGCCCTGGTTTCTCTGGCCGACATCGTACATGACGCGGTGGTGCACAATTATCCCTACAGCAATACGCTGGTGGCGGAACTGCTCGACGCCGGAGGCGGCGTGCTTTTTGAGAAGGCCTACTATTCCGTGGGCGGCGGCTTCGTGCAGTGGGACGGCTGGAAGGCTCCCGAACTCGGTGAGCCCGTGCATCCCTACAGCAACATGAAGGAGCTGCGCAATATCGTGCGCACCGAGGGGCTCAATCTCTACGAGATCATGCTCGACAACGAAATGGCCATTACCGGAGCCTCGCGAACATCCATTCTCGAAGGCCTGAACAACATCCTGGACAGAATGGAGGAGTCCGTGCGGCACGGACTTGCCGGCAGCGGCTATCTGGCCGGTCCCCTCAAGGTGGAGCGCAAGGCGCACATGCTTCTGGAGCGGGCGCACGCTCTGCACTCCTCTTCGGGCAAGTTCCTTGCCGGACTCAATGCCTACGCTTTCGCCGCATCGGAGGAGAACGCGTCCGGCGGCGTCATCGTCACGGCTCCCACCTGCGGTTCCGCAGGCGTCATGCCTTCCCTGGTCTATGCCATGCGCCATGACCTTTTCATTGGAGACCGGGCTATTCGCGAGGGCTTTCTTGCCGCCGCGGCCGTGGGTTTCATAGCCAAGCACAACGCCAGCATAGCCGGAGCCGAAGTGGGCTGCCAGGGAGAAATCGGCGTGGCCTCGGCCATGGCCGCAGCCATGCTCACCGACGCGCAGGGCAACCCTTCCCCCTATGTGGAAAATGCCGCGGAAGTGGCCCTGGAACATCACCTCGGCATCACCTGCGATCCTGTGGGCGGTTATGTGCAGATACCCTGCATCGAGCGCAACGCCATGGGCGCAGTCAAGGCCTTCAATGCCGCGCTCATCAGCACGGGCACGAGCACCGAGGCGCACCGCGTCTCCCT
>CAJJMX010000026.1 GCA_905192935.1 uncultured Mailhella sp. | reverse complement strand
GGCTCTTCCATGAAGCCTTCTGTCTGGATGCCGAAGCCGGCATCTTTCGACCCCGCCTCATAGGCCACGGCACCGTGCGGGAAGCCGCCCTCCTCGCGGGAAAGCATCATGTGCGCAATCTTGTGCTCTGGCATACCGAGGACAGGACTCCGCCGGCTCTCCGCAAGGCGCGCTACACCGAAGAGGCCAGACAGGCCTATCGCGGCGGCGTGTACGTGCCCGATGATCTTGAAGTCATCGACCTCGGAGCAAAGCGCTGAACGCTGCGTTCCGCACTCGTCCGTCCCTGACAAGTCCGGACGGGGCGCAGGAAGACCGGGCGACAAGCAGAATTTAAAACATCGAGGGGGGAGACGACGCTCCCCCCTTTGCAGCCGCACTCTCCGTCACGGCAGAGTCTTTGTCCTGCCCTCCGGGGCACGACGGCGGCAGACACAATCAGGCGCGCCCGCAGGTCCCGCCTGCGGGCATCCCTCGCTCCGTCTTGGTGTCGAAATTTTACCGACAATCTTTCCCTACGCCGAGCGCAGGATCTCCCCGGCCGTCTTCCGGCAGGCGAACCATGCCGGCAACAACGAAGCCAGGCAGCCGCATAAGGCCGAGGCGAGCGCCGACAGACATTCTCCGGACGACAGGCTCACCGCAAGCGCCACGCCCGTTTCCGCCTGGATGAAGGAGCTTGCCGCCGAGGCCATGATGCAGCCGAGAACAAGGCCCAGCACGCATCCGGCAAGAAGCACCCCCGACACCATGAGCCACACGCTCACGGCGATGAAGGCGTGAGAAGCGCCGAGCGCCCGCAAAAGCGCCATGGCCTTCACGCGCATGGCCACGGCGAAGAAACCGGAAACGAGAGCCGCGGCAAACGCCGTCGCCTGAGCCCCGAAGGCCAGCAGCATCATGACGTCGTGCATCTGCTCAAGGATGCCGAAAAGTCTGGTAAGAACCTCGCCGGAAAACACGGCCTGCGTCTTCTCGGCGTTCAGAGCGCCGCGCAGCCGATAGGCGTCGGCCACGGTCACGGGCTTCACCACCACGACGGAACAGCGACCTTCGCCCGCACCGGAATCATGCATCTTCCAGAGCGCCTCAATGGGAACGACGACGGCCCTGTCCCAGGGCGTGCCCGTGGGCGGCATTTTTCCCACCACGCGGAAGCTGTGATCGTGGGCATGCGCTCCCCGGCCGTCATCGTCGAGCGCGGCTTCGGCCACGCTTCCATGACTCGGCGAAAAGCTGTCGCCTTCCTTCAGGGGAACGCCCGCTCCCACCACGGCCTCTTCCGTGTTCATGAACATCCTGCCCGAGGCCAGAGGACGCTTTCCGCCCAGCGTCACCAGTTCCGAAGAGGTGCCCGCCAGAGGATAGTCCTTCCACCTGTCGCCGAAGGCCAGCGGCGCCGACCAGCGGACGCCGCCGTGAGCCTTCACCTCTTCCAGCGTTCCGTAAGGCAGAAGGGAAAGAGGCTCGGGCCGAAGGTACACCGCGCCGAGCACGAGATCCACGGCGCTGCCCTTCGCCCCCACAAGCAGATCGAAGGCGTCGGCGGACTGCGCCATGCCGGAACGTATGGAGCGCTCAAGCATGGAAACGGCAGGACTCAGGCTTCCGGCAAAGGCCAGCACCAGCGCCAGCGCCAGCGCTCCGCCGAAGGAACGGCGAAACTCGCCGCGCAGAAAAAGAAAAGGATTCATACATCATCCTTTGAGCATTAATCGTTGAGAGAGCCTCCGACCGGGCGAGACGGCCCGACTCCCTTTCCCGCCGAACTTTCAGGAAAGCCCGGTTTTCCGGACGGGCAGCAACAAAAGCGTGTCTCTGAAGCGGCACGGACACCGCGCCTCATTCCCGCCTCAGCCTTCTCTATTTTCTCTTCAGATCATCTTCCAGACCGGCGAGCAGACGGCCGCGCTCCAGGCGGTAACGTCTGTCCATTCTGCCGTGCAGCACCTGCTCATGGGTGACCACGATGAGCGTGCATCCCTCGGAGCGGGCGAGGTCCACAAGTTCATCGGTGACGAGCTGGGCGTTGCTGCGGTCGAGACTGGCCGTCGGTTCATCGGCCAGAAGCACGGCGGGGCGAAAAAGCACGGCGCGGGCCATGGCCACGCGCTGCTGTTCGCCGCGGGAGAACACGCCCGTGGCCACGTCCGCCCGGCGTATGCCGAGCCTTTTGAGCATGTCGCGCGCCCTGTCCTTCAGATCTTCGGGAATGGAAAAATGCCGGAACGACGCGGGCAAAAGCACGTTTTCCATGGCAGTGAGCTGAGGAAACAGCTGAAAATCCTGAAATATCATGCCGATGTGACGGCCACGCCAGGCATCTCTCGCTCCTTCCGGCATGGAGAGAAGGTCATCCTCGCCCCAGCGCAGCTCCCTGCCCTGACAGGCGTCGGGCAGAATGAGCCCGCAAAGCAGATTGAGCAGCGAGGTCTTGCCCGATCCGGAATCACCGTAAATGCCCGCGAGCGTGCCTCCGGGAAGAAACAGTTCGGGAATGTCCAGCACGCGGCGCAGTCCGCCGCCGTCCTGAACGCTGTAGCGGATGTTCCGCATATGAAGGTCGTTTTCCATGAGTCCTCACAGCGTGTGGAAGGTGGCATTGCGCAGACGAAGCTGACTGACGAATCCGGTCTTCTCATCCGTCCAGGAGCCGACTTCCAGATCGCCTTCCACCTCTATGACCGTATTGTTCTGCACGAAGCGCTCCTTTTCCGCGAGGTACACCACCAGAATGTTGTCCGGCCAGTCGGAGTCGGACTGGCAGAACGGACAGAGCGCCACAGGTTCGCGCGTCAGCACGAAGAAGTCCGCGTCCGCCTTCAGCGGCGGAGCCATGAAGCCGCGTATGACCACATGCCCGCCTTCAAAAGACAGCACCTTGTCGGAGAAACGCAGTCCCAGCGCGCCGCCCCCGCTGTAGAGCTCGTCGAAGCTGAGGCGTTTTTCCGTTTCCGCATGCGCCGCCGTCACGCCGAGAAAAAGACAGAGCAGCAAGGTCAGCCAGATTTTCATATTCGCTTCCGTGGGGAAAAAGTTCGGAACGGACCGGGGAGCCTCGGACAAACAGCCCCGCGCCTCGCGACGCTCAACGCTCCGCCGGTCGCAAAAGGCGCCCCGAACATTCAGGGCGCCCGCCGCTCAGGGAAAGGGAGCCCATGCCCCCTTTCCCCATCCTGCATCACTTGCCGAGCGCCATGGCCTCGGCCATGATGCGGAAGATTTCCGTGCTGTTCATGAAGCCGTGGATCTGATCGGCATTCGGACCTCTTGCACCCACCACGAGGTCGTCGATGGCGTGCACGCCCGTGGACTCGGTGCGGGGCAGATTGCCGGGAACGAACTGGGCTCCGGGAACATCCTTGTAGGCCGCGTTGGCGATATAGTGGCCGTTTTCATCCTTCACGGCCGGAACAAAGGGACCGTCGAGCTTGGGACGGAAGGTCTCATAGTGGTCGGGATAGTTGCCGATGAAGGCGGCGAGACGCTTCGAAACATTCACGTCGTCGGGATAGCCGTCGCCGTCCGCATCCTTGTAGTTGGGGTATCCCGCGGCTGCGTAGATGCCCACCTTGTCGCGCATGAGCTCGCCGGGCAGATTGTCGTCCACGGTGCCTATGATGCTGAGGGCGTGGGTGTGGTCGCCGGTGACGATGAGCAGCGTGTCGGGATTGGCGTCGCAGTAGGCCTGAGCCTGGGCCACGACCTTGTCGAACATGATGGTGTCGTAAATGGCGCGCTCCCAGTCCAGAGGATGCGTGTATTTGTCCACCAGACCGGCTTCCAGCATGAGGAAGAAGCCGTCGGGATTCTTGGAAAGCACCTTGAGCGCGGCGTTCATGGAGTCGGTGAGATCAGGCTGGTCCGGGAACTTGGAGACCGTGCCCTTCTTCAGCTGCTTGCGGTCAAGAGCGCCGTCGAGATTGCCGGTGTGGAACAGGCCGAGCAGACGGTCGGGCGTCTTTTCCATGACGTTCATAAGCTCGGTGCGCGTGGTGGCAAGCGTGTAGCCTGCCTTGCGGAAATCTTCCACATAGTCCTTCTCGTCCTTGCGCTTGGAGCCGGGAACGGTGCGGGGCAGGAAATACGCGGAACCGCCGCCGATGAGCACCTCGGGACGAATCTTCGCAAACATGCCCACGATGGCCGCCTTTTCCGAGCGCTTGCGGGTGTGCGACACCACGGACGCGGGCGTGGCGTCCTCGATTTCCGCGTCGGAAACGATGCCTATGGACTTGTTCGTCTTGCGGCGCAGAAGCTCGGCGATGTTCTCCTGACGAGGATCATCGAAGGGATCCTTGGTGCGGTCGGCATAGACGCCGATGGCGTTCACGCTGGACTTGTGGCCGGTCATGTAGGCGGAAGCGGTGTTGGCGGAGTCGGCCGCAATGGAATCCACGCTGCAGGTGCCGAGCATGCCGGTGTAGGGCAGCGTGTCCATGGAAAGATAACCGTTGTACATGCCGTTGGTCACGCCCTTGGAAAGCAGACGCGCGCCCGTGCGATGACCCATGCTGAGACCGTCGGCAATGAGCAGGATGACGTTCCTGGCCTTCGCCTTCTCCGGCGTGCCGTACACATCCCACCTGGCGGAGGCTTCATCCTTGCCGTCCTTTGCCGTCACCACATACTTGCCGGGCTTCAGGGACACGTCGCGCAGAATGATGGCCGATCCCTTGCCTTCCTCGTTCATGATGAATTCCGGCTTCGCACCGAACACGTCGGACACGCTCTTGCCGTTGATGCGGACATCGACGTCGGACTGCTTCATTTCCCGGTCGAATTCCACCTTGAAATCAAACTTCGACGTGCCGAGAAATCGAGCCGTGTCCACAGGATAAATGGCGGGCGCAGCCTCGGCCGTAGCCGTCAGAAGCGCCATGCCGAGACACAGCGGCATCATCACGGTAGCTTTCATACTTTCCTCCAATGTTGTTTTCAAGCTGCCGACACTATGGACAACGCCTGTGACCTGCCTGTGAAGCGCTTATAAATTCTTCATGAAGAAAGCCTACGCGAACATGACGAAACGGGGAAAGAGCATGCGGGGGAAGGAGGATCATAACACAGGAAGTTCTCAATCTATCGAACGCCGGTCTCCGACGCGCCGAAACTGTGCGGACAGCCCCGTCAAAAACAAGGCCGATGCATTTCCGATACATCAGAGGGAGGGCTCCTCAGCCCTCTTCTCTTTTCGGAATATTCGGGGACAAACAACAAAGCCTGCCGTTTTCCCCGACAGAGAAACTGTTACGGCCCCCCCTGACAGAAAAATCCGCCTTTGGGGGAAACGCTTTCCCGGATTCTGATGCATACACCACCTTCCCCCTCCCTCATCCGCCTTTCAAGACTTGCGACGGGAATATGAAATGGTAAACAGCCCGGGAACACGCTGCCCGTTCTGCGGCAGAAAAATGCAGCCTGAACGTTCCGCAAAAAACGAAAACAGGGGAAGGCGCAAAAAAAGGCGGACACAACAAGCACTTTGCCGTCATGTCCGCCGATTGCTCAATTCTTGTGAAAAGGCACGGTCTACCCGTTTTTCTTCTCTCCGTCCGCCGAAGGCGCGGGCATGATGGGACCGAAGCGTCCCTCATACTCCTGCAGCGTACGGATGAGCGTTGCGGCAAGGCGATGCGCACTCTGAGGCGTCATGGCGATGCGCTCCTGCATTTCAACGATCAGGGCTCCGGCTTCCGCCTCATTCTGGGAGGGTTCCACATGACTTACCCCGCAGGTCAAAAAGACCTCACCTTCCGCATAGCGGGTCTGAAAGGCATTGACATATGAGGTACGGATGCTGGCGGCCTCCACATGCAGGCCTATCTTCTGTTCTTCCGCCATGATGCTTCTCCTGATAAATGTTGTCTGCCCCGGGATATGGTTTTCTGCGGCCGGGCAGGTGCCGCGAAAACATGACATTCCTCAAAAATTGTCCGCAGGGCTTCGACCCTTCAGACGATTCCGCTCCCTACTTTTTGGGCGAAGTGACCTTCACCACGGGCAGATCGGCAAACTTGACCTGTCGCTTGTTCACGGCAGAAAGAATGGTATTGGTGTAGTCGGCCTTCACAAAGTCGCCGGTAATGACCGCCGCCCGGGAAATGACCAGAGACACCCCGTTCTTCTGACGCCACTTTTCTATTTCTTCCACCACCACATCGTTGACCGCGCTCAGAGCACTCTGCTGCTCCAGGGCCATCTGCCGGTTCAGACGGGCGAGTCCGTCGGCATAAATTTTGTTTCTCTCTTCCTCCGGCGCGTTCTTATGAGCCTCCTTCAGCTCGTCAAAGCCCTTCTGGAGCACCTTGCGGACCTCTTCAAGATGGGCCGCCGCCTGCCTGCCCGGTTCGGACTGCGTAAGGACCTTCTGCATGTCCACGGACACCACGGCCGGAGCGGCCATGGCTGCGGAAGCAAACAACATGCTGCCTGCAAACGCCAGAAGAACGAAAACTCTGCGCATGAATCCCCCCTTGAAGATGACGCCTCGGCCCGGCGCACCATACCGGACAGGTCTGGCGGCATCCTTTTTTTCACGAAGTTAATATAGGCCGTCTTCTGAAGCAAGGCCATGTTTTCATGCACGGCTCAGCTTTTCCTCCGATTTCTTCCCCTCGGCTTCCGAAACCTGCCTCTGTACCCGGGACCTGAAAAGCGCTCCTTGCTGCCGAAGAGGTCTCGGAAACCATCATTTTCTCCCTGTGCCGCTTCCACGCAGCCGAGAACGAAGCCGGAAGATTTCTTGCCTCCTTCCCGGCGGAGAACCGGATCCCCCCGCCTCCCGGAAAAACGGACAACGATATTTCGAAGGTCAAAAAAGCCTGCTGTCCGCCATGCCCCGCCGCAAGAGCTCCGGGAGCAGGCGACGTTCAAGCATGCCGAAAGCCCCTTCCCCGGACGCTCTTCACGACTGATTCAAGAGAGCCGTACCGCTGCCCGCAGACTTATCCGCCCTCGACACATGCTCCGTCTGTCCCAAAAGCAGCACCCATGTTCCTGCCGTTTTCCAGACGATGCACAGGGTTCAGGAAAGGCCGACGCCTGCCCCGCATCCTTTTCAGAACACTCGAGGAGCCTTCCCTTCTTTGCCTTCCCCTTCTTTAAGGAAACCGCCGCCAGCCGCTCAACACAGCGGCTTTCCGAAAAATTCTTGTCACGGCAAACGCCACGTCGGACGCTCCCGCCATGCCCCACCGCAAGAATATCCCGGAAATCCGCCCGCAGGAAACTTCGGCCTCTCTTCCGCCACGCCGAAACCGGAAGACTCCTTTCTTCTCCCCTTCAGGATGTTTCATCCCCCAAAATCTGCCCTGCTTCACCGCCTCCATCGGAAATCCGTCATTCCCTGAAGACAGCAAAAGGGATGCCCCTTTCGGGACATCCCTTTCGGTTATTTCTGTCAGCATGAAGCCGGGATATCAGGTCCTGCGGCAATCTCCCTTGCCCGGGAAACAGCCGACCCGAATTTTCCGCACGGAGCTAGAGACGCTCCGGCAGACGTCCGGTTCAGCGTCTGGCGACACGGATACGGGAAATGGCACGGGCAAGCGCAAGCTCGGCTCTGTGCACATCCGTATCAGGCTTGGGGTCGGCCAGACGCTTTTCGGCGCGGGCCTTGGCCTGTTCGGCCCGATCCACGTCGATGTCGGCGGCCAGTTCGGCGGATTCCGCCAGAATGGTCACCTTGTTGTCCGCGATCTGGGCGAATCCGCCGGATACGAAGACCCATTTCGTAGCACCGCCCTGACGATAGTAGAGATCGCCTATCTTCAGCGCGGAGAGCATGGCCGCATGAGAGGGCAGAAGGCCGAACTGGCCGTCCACGCCGCTTGCGCCCACATACTCAACGTCGGCCTGAAGCACGACCTTGTCGGGAGTGACGATATCGAGACGAAGACCTTCCATGGCGGTCTCCTCTTATGCCTGCTGACGCTTGTTGTACTTTTCGATGGCCATGTCGATGCTGCCCACGTTGAACACGTCGGTCTCGGAGAGATAGTCGTATTCACCGTCGAGCAGACCCTTGAAGCCCTTGATGGTGTCTTCCAGTTTCACGTACACGCCGGGAATGCCGGAGAACACTTCCGCCACATGGAAAGGCTGAGACAGGAAGCGCTGGATGCGGCGGGCACGGGCCACGGTCATCTTGTCCTCGTCGGACAGTTCATCCATGCCGAGAATGGCGATGATGTCCTGGAGGTCCTTGTACTTCTGCAGCACCTGCTGAACACGGCGGGCCACGGAATAATGTTCCGTGCCGACCACGTTGGGATCGAGGATGCGCGAGGTGGAGTCAAGCGGGTCCACGGCCGGGTAAATACCGAGTTCGGCAATGGAACGGTTGAGCACCAGCGTACCGTCGAGGTGCGCGAAGGTGGTGGCGGGAGCCGGGTCGGTCAGGTCGTCGGCGGGAACGTACACGGCCTGCACGGAGGTGATGGAACCTGCGGAGGTGGAGGTGATGCGTTCCTGCAGACCGCCGAGGTCGGTGCCGAGGGTGGGCTGATAGCCCACGGCCGAAGGCATGCGGCCGAGAAGTGCGGACACTTCGGAACCGGCCTGCGTGAAGCGGAAGATGTTGTCGATGAAGAGCAGCACGTCCTGATGCTCTTCGTCACGGAAGTACTCGGCGCAGGCAAGAGCGGTGAGGGCCACGCGGGCACGGGCTCCCGGGGGCTCGTTCATCTGGCCGTAAACAAGCACGGCGCGCTCCAGAACCCCGGCTTCCTTGAGTTCGCCGTAGAGGTCGTTGCCTTCACGGGTACGTTCACCGACACCGGCAAACACGGAGTTGCCGCCGTGCTGCTTGGCGATGTTGTTGATCATCTCCATGAGGATAACGGTCTTGCCCACACCGGCGCCGCCGAACAGACCGATCTTGCCGCCCTTGGGGAAGGGAATGAGCAGGTCCACGACCTTGATGCCGGTTTCCAGCAGTTCCACCTTGGTGTTCAGTTCGGTGAACGCCGGGGCAGGACGGTGGATGGGGAAGTACTTGTCCGTTTCGATGGGACCGAGACCGTCCACGGGACGACCGACCACGTTCAGGATGCGGCCGATGGCAGCCTTGCCCACAGGGGTCATGATGGGCTTGCCGGTATCGACCACTTCCATGCCGCGGACCAGACCGTCGGTGCTGTCCATGGCGATGGTGCGCACCACGTTGTTGCCCAGATGCTGGGCGACTTCGCAGACGAGGTCCGTAGCGTTGGGGTTGTTGATATTATTGATCTCAAGCGCGTTGAGGATGTTCGGCAGCTGTCCCTCGGGGAAAGCCACGTCCACAACAGCGCCGATGACCTGCACAATATGGCCTTTGTTTGCTGTCATGCCCTAATGCTCCTACTGGCTTTGCTGCGCATTTGCGCCGCCAACGATGTCGATAAGTTCGTTGGTGATGGCAGCCTGACGGGTCTTGTTGTAAAGAAGCGTCAGAGAATTGGTCAGTTCGTCGCAGTTGCGCGTGGCGTTGTCCATGGCGGCCATGCGCGCTGCGTTTTCACTGGCGGAGTTGTCGAGAAGTCCGCGATAGATCTGAACGTTCACGTACCGGGGCAGAAGTTCCGCAAGAAGAACCCCGACTTCGGGTTCATACAGGCATTCCGCCGCCGGCTTGCCGTCGTCTTCTTCCTTCGCGGCAGAGGTCACGGGCAGAAGCTCCATCTTCGTGGGAATCTGGCGCGTCATGCCGGCGAACTCGCTGTACACGAGGTAGACTTCATCGGCTTCGCCGCTTTCATAAAGCTGCGACACCTTTCCGCCCAGACGGGCCGCCAGGCGGAAGTCGAAGGAACCCATGGCGTCTCCGTACGATTCGATGATCTCGTAGGAGGTCTTGCGCACCGCGTCGCGGCCTTTCCGGCCCACGCATATGAACCGGACGGTCAGCCCCTCGTCGGTTCTGGCACGAGCCAGATCGAGAGCGGTCGATATCAGATTGACGTTGAAGCCCCCGCACAGGCCACGGTCGGAGGAGAGCAGCACTATGACCGCCGACTTGACCTCCTTGTGGACCTGAAGCAGCGGATGGGCCGCTTCTTCCGTTCTGGCGGCAAGGTCGCCCAGCATCTCGCCGAACTTTTCCGCGTAGGGGCGGAAACGCTCAATGCGGTTCTGGGCGCCGCGCAGCTTCGCCGAGGCGACCATTCCCATGGCCCTCGTGATCTGCTTTGTCTTGCCGACGCCAGCTATCTGGAGTTTTACATCTTTCAACGAAGGCATGAGTTACCCCCGCGCCTTGAAGGATACCTTGAACTCTTTGATGGCCGCGGAAAGACGCCCTTCCAGATCGTCGTCCAGCTTCTTGCGATCGCGGATATCGGCGAGGATATCGGGCTTTTCGGTACGAAGCATTTCCAGCATGCCGCCTTCGAAGGGCAGCACGTCCTTCACCTCGATGTCATCCAAAAATCCGCGGGAAGCGGCAAAGATGGAAGCCACCTGCTCTTCCGTGGGCATGGGATGATACTGAGGCTGCTTGAGAAGCTCCGTCATGCGGGCACCGCGATCGAGAATGGCCTTGGTGTCCTTGTCCAGATCGGAACCGAACTGGGCGAAGGCGGCCATTTCGCGGTAGTGGGCGAGGTCGAGGCGCAGAGAGCCTGCAACCTGCTTCATGGCCTTGATCTGAGCGGCGCCGCCCACGCGGGACACGGAGATGCCCACGTTGATGGCGGGACGGATGCCGGCGTTGAACAGGTTGGTTTCCAGGAACACCTGACCATCGGTGATGGAAATGACGTTGGTGGGGATGTAGGCGGAAACGTCGCCTGCCTGCGTTTCAATGACGGGCAGAGCCGTCAGAGAACCGGCGCCCAGCTCGTCGCTGAGCTTGGCCGCGCGTTCGAGCAGACGGGAGTGCAGGTAGAACACGTCGCCGGGGAAGGCTTCACGTCCCGGAGGACGACGGAGCAGCAGGGACATCTGGCGGTAGGCCACAGCCTGCTTGGAAAGGTCGTCGTAAATGATGAGAGCGTGTTCGCCGTTGTCGCGGTAGTATTCGGCCATGGTGCAGCCGGAATACGGAGCGATGTACTGCAGAGGCGCGGATTCCGAAGCGGAGGCGGACACGATGGTGGTGTATTCCATGGCGCCGTGCTGACGCAGAGTTTCCGCCACCAGAGCCACGGTGGACTTCTTCTGGCCTATGGCCACGTAGAAGCAGTGCACGCCGGTGCCCTTCTGGGCAAGGATGGCGTCCACGCAGATGGCGGTCTTGCCCACCTGGCGGTCGCCGATGATGAGTTCACGCTGGCCGCGGCCGATGGGCGTGATGGCGTCGATGGCCTTGATGCCCGTGACCATGGGTTCGTGAACGCTCTTGCGCTGCATGATGCCGGGAGCCTTGAGCTCCACGGGACGGATTTCCGTGCTTTCCACGGGTCCCAGTCCGTCGATGGGCTGGCCCAGAGGATTCAGCACGCGTCCGGCCACGGCGGGACCGACGGGCACCGAGAAAATGCGGCCGGTACGCTTGACCGGGTCGCCTTCCTTGATGCCGGTGTCGTCGCCGAGCAGGGCAACGCCGACATTGTCTTCTTCGAGGTTGAGCACCATGCCCATGAGTCCGCCGGGGAACTCCAGCAGCTCCATGGACATGGCATTCCGCACACCATACACGCGGGCGATGCCGTCGCCCACATACATGACGGTGCCGGTCTCGCTCATTTCCACATGCTGGTCGTAGTTGCGGATCTGCTCCTCGATGATCTTTCCGATCTCTTCAGCCTTGATGTGCATGGCCTACTCACCCCTCTTGATGGATTCCCTGAGGTTGTCGAGCTGCGCGCGCAGGCTTGCGTCGTACACCTTGTCTCCCACACGGAAGACTATGCCCCCGATGATGGAAGGGTCGATGACATATTCAAGCTCAAGCTTGCGCTCTGTCTGCGATTCCAACTTGTTCTTGATTCTGTCCTTATGCGCGTCGTCCAGCTCCACGGCCGTGATTACGACCCCGCGGGAAATGCCGCGGGCCTCGTCGAGCATGACCGAAAAATCCGCCGCAATGGCGGGAATGAGCGGCAGCCGGCCCTTGTCGGCCAGCAGCGCACAAAAACGTTGTTCCACGGCGCCGCCGCCCGCCACATCCAGCAGGGACAGCACCACTTTCTTCTTCTCTTCCGTGGAGAGGACGGGATTGCGGAAAGCCTCGGCCAGCCGGGGGGTCTTTTCCACTGCCTCGCCCAGAGCACTCAGAGACGCTCCATAGCGTTCCAATTCCGCCATGCCCGCCTCTTTCCCAAGGGAAAAGAGCGCCGAGGCATAGCGCCGGGACACGACATTGCCGATCACTGCAGCACCACCTTGGTCAACGATTTGTCGATCAGTTTCTGATGCGTCGTGGCATCCAGCCTGTCGAGAAGGCTCTTTTCCACCTCCGCGACAATGGTTTCCGCCATACGTTCGCGGATGGCTTCAAGCTCAGCCTTGCCTTCCTGCTCCGCGCCCTTCTTCGCCTGCTCCACTATGTGGGCAGCCTGCTTCTCGGCCTCGGACACGATGGCGTCCCTGATGCGTTCCGCCTGCGCGCGGCCTTCATCCAGAAGCTTTGCGCATTCCGCTTCCACGTCGGCGATCTGACGTTCGACCTCGGCAAGCCGGGCCTCGGCCTCCTGCTTGCGTTTGGCCAGATCGTCCATTTCCTGAACGATCTCCTCACGGCGACCCGTGAAGAATTTTTTGATGAGCTTGCCCGCCGCGTACCAGATGATGCCGACGAAGATGGCGGCGTTGATCACGCCCAGCCGAAAGTCCCCCGAAGGCAGGGAGTGCCCGTCGCTCGCGGATGCGATCTGGCAGGAAATCAGGACCAGAGCGCAGGCCGTCACTATACCATAGATTCTTTGCACGCCGTTCTCCTTGCTGCGATGATGCTAGCCAAGCATGGCCTTGAGGGCAACCTGAACGAAATCCCCCACTCTGCCGTCGAGTTCGCGCCTGGCTTCCGCGCTCTCCGCGCGGACACGCTCGGCGGCGGCTCGATGGATGGCGCGGGCCTCGTCGCCCGCCTCGTTGATGCGGGCCTGGGCGGTTTCTTCCGCAGCGGCCTTCATGCTCTTGCGCACAGCCGCCACTTCCGCACGGGCCTTTTCGATGCGGGCGTTGTAACCTTCCATCTTGAGGCCTGCCTCTCCTTCCAGAGAACCGGCGGCGCCTCTCAGTTCATCGTTCTGCGCACGACGGCGGGCAATGATGCCGCGAACCGGGCGAACGATGAGGTAATTTATGATCGCAAGGGCGATCAAAAAATTCACCAACTGAATCAGGAGGGTTATGTCGATATTGATCATTCCGAGAACCTCCAACCGAAGCTGTAAAAAGGGGCCACTCTACCATTGTATTCTAAGCCCCCAAAGTTCTGCGCTCCTGAATTATTGGGAGTAGAATCATTTTTTTTAGCTACCCCGTTTTTCGCACTTTGTCAAAGCCGATGCGTTTTTTTTTCAAGAAATAAAGAGGTTCCGCAAGT
>CAJJMX010000025.1 GCA_905192935.1 uncultured Mailhella sp. | reverse complement strand
TATTATTATACGCTATTTCTCGTCAAAATCAACCATTTGTTGTGACAGAGCCTTTTATTTTTTTGCTGACGACGCGCTGTCCGGACAACGTCCGTTCCCCGCGCTCACGAACCTGAACATCCCGCCCCGCATGCGACAGGGACACGGCAGAGCGCAGCTCTGCCGCCTTTTCCCAGCGCCGTCCGGCGGACTACGCCTTCAGAGAACCGCGGAACGAGGCCAGATCGTCGATGCCGAGCTCCTCGCACAGCGCGGGCAGCTCGCGGATGATGCGGAAAATGGTCCCGGGGTCGCTGAAATTGGCCGTTCCCACGGCCACGGCATGAGCGCCCGCCAGCATGAATTCCAGCACATCGCGCGCCGAGCGCACGCCTCCCACGCCGATGACGGGCACCTGAACCACGCGGGCGATCTCCCATACGCAGCGCAGGGCCAGGGGCTTGACGGCGGGACCGGAAAGACCGCCGACGACGCTTCCGAGCATGGGCCTGCGGGAAACGACGTCCACGGCCATGCCTTCAATGGTGCCCATGCAGGAAATGATGTCCGCTCCGGCGGCCTCCACGGCCTTGGCCACCTCCACGATGTCCATGATCTGCGGAGAAAGCTTGGCTATGACGGGCTTCGTGCCCGCGGCGCGCTTCACGGCGTTCACGGCGCGCGCGGCCGTCACGGGATTCTGGCAGAAACGCTGTCCTCCGCGGTGATCGTTGCGGCAGGACAGATTCACTTCCATGGCGGCGACTCCGCGCTCAGCAGCCAGCATTGCGGCAAGTTCGGCAAACTCGTCCACATTGGAGGCGTTGATATTGGGAATGATGGGCACCTCCTGCCACGGAAGTTCGGGCAGAAGCACGTTGACGAAATGCTCCGCGCCGTCGTTCTGCGTTCCCACGGCGCTCAGCATGCCTCCCGGCGTCTCCGCAATGCGGGGCATGGGCGCGCCCGCGCACGGACGCAGCGTAAGACCGTTGGTGATGATGCCGCCAAGCTGCTCGATGTCCCCGTAGGGACGATACTCAAGACCGCTGCCGAAGGTGCCGGAAGCGCTGAGCACGGGATTCTTCAGTTCCAGAAGTCCGTCGACGAGAGATACACGCAAATCCATCACAGACTCCTTTCTTCCGCCTGAACGGCATGCAGGTCGATGTCCGAGGCCCAGAACACGGGGCCGCTGGTGCAGGTCTGCACGGGAAGTCCGGCCCTCACGGGATCGGCCCAGTGCTTCGAGGTGACGACGGTACAGCCGAGACAGGCTCCCGTACCGCAGGCCATGCGTTCTTCCAGGGAAAGCTGCGTGGGCAGATCAAGCTCGATGGCGGTCTCCCACACACGTTTCAGAAAAGGCATGGGGCCGCAGGCAAGACACAGGCCGCCGTGTTCCTTGTATTCCCGCATTTTTTCACGAACCACGCTGTTGAAGTGCTCGAGCTCCTCGGGCGTGCGGTCGCGCATGTTTTCCAGCTCCATGCGCGCAGCCATGGCATCGGTGGGATAATTGTTGCTCGGCAAAGCGTGTCCGAACAGCATGAAGAGACTGGCCGGAGCCGGATGCAGGTCGGCATAGCCGGCAAAGGGAGCCATGCCCACGCCCCGGGCAAGTAGCAGTGTAGGCGTGTCGGGCCTCATTTCAAAGCTGGTGCCGAGAGGTCCCCAGACGATGACCTTGTCGCCGCTCTTGAGCCTGGACATTCTGTCGGTACCGGGACCGACGACACGGAAGAAAAGCACGAGACTCTGCGAAGTCACCCGGCAGATGGAAAGAGGACGGGCCCAGGTCGTTCCGTCGTCATCCTGTACTGGTCGCAGCATGATGAACTGGCCGGGATGCCAGCTTTTCCACGCCGGACGTTCCAGCGTGAGCGCGTAGAAACGGTAGATGCCTGAAGGACCGGCCACAGGCTGGCCGAAAGGCACGTTGTCCGTCACCGTCAGTTCTGTGCGAACAGGGGAAATCATGGGGGCCTCCGCAAGTGTTTTTCTTTATATGTATCCGATTTTATTCCCGGTCAAGGGATGGCCCCGGCATCATGGCTGAATGGCTTTACAACACCCCGTGTTCATACAGAATTTTTACGCCTATACCGATGAGTACCAGCCCTCCGAGCACGGACACCTTGTTGCCGAGGATATCCGAGCCGCCGATGATACGCCCGAGCTTCACGCCGGCGGCAGTAACGACGGCGCACACGATGCCGATGACCACGGCGGGCCACCATACCGAAACGCCTATCATGGCGAAGGACAGACCTACGGCCATGGCGTCTATGCTGGTGGCCACGGCCAGCATGATGAGCTGCACGCCGCGGGACGGATCGCCGGAAGCGTGTGCCTGCTCTTCCTCGCCGAAAAACGCCTCACGCAGCATATTCAGCCCCACGAGGGAAAGCAGAGCAAAGGCTACCCAGTGATCCCATGCCTCGATGTAGCTGCGCACGGAAAGACCGAGCGCCCAGCCTATGACGGGCATGAGAAACTGAAACAGTCCGAAATGGAAGGAAAAACGAAAATAGTGTCTCCAGGTGACGGCAGGCAGCGACGCCGCAGCGGATACCGATACGGCAAAAGCGTCCATGGCCAGGGCAATCGCTATGGCCAAAACAGCGAAGAAATTCACGGCAGGCTCCGGGTAGTGTTTGGCGCATTATACATATCCGCCGCTTAGGCACAAGAGCTTGTGCAGAAAGGCCGTCTGAGGTACGATGCCGTGTACTCAAAAGAATTAAAGGAATCTCCCGAATATGTCTGAATCTTATCTGACCATAACCCCGCTGGGAGGGCTCGGCGAAATCGGCATGAACTGCCAGAAATGGCAGACCGATCAAGGGGTTGTGCTGATAGACTGCGGCCTGATGTTTCCCGACGACGCCCTGCTCGGCGTCGACGTCGTCATTCCCAGGCTGGAATCCGTTTTTGCCGAGGGCGAAAAGGTGCTGGGCATCGTGCTCACCCACGGCCATGAAGATCACATAGGCGCCCTGCCCTGGCTGCTGCTTCAGTACAAGAGCCTGCGCGGCATACGCATATACGGTTCCCCCTTCACCATCGCCCTTGTGGAGCACAAGCTTGAGGAACACGGCCTGCTCGACAGGGTGGAACTTGTGGCCATGCCCGCCCGCAGCTCGGTCACGCTGGGCAATCTCACCTTCCATTTCATTCCCGTCTGCCACTCCATTCCCCAGTGCTATGCCCTGGCCGTGGAAACGCCCGTAGGCAAGATACTGCACACCGGCGACATCAAGCTCGACTCCACGCCTCTCGACAATGAAGAAGCCTGCGATCCCATCGCCGATTTTTCCCGCTTTGCCGCCGAAGGCGAACATAAGGGCATACGTCTTCTTCTGGCCGACTCCACCAATGTGGAAAATCCCGGACACTCCCTGCCGGAGCGGCAGGTACACGACGATCTCGACGCCATTTTTTCCGAAGTGAAGGGGCGCATCATCATCGCCCTCTTCTCCAGTCACATCCGCCGCATACGCACCGTGCTGGAACTGGCCAGAAAATACGGCCGTTCCGTGCTCGTGAGCGGACGCAGCCTGTCCACGAACATCGAAAAGGCCGTGGAGCTCGGACTTCTGGAACAGCCCGACAATCTTTACAGCGAAGCCGCGGGCTTTCCCGAACTCGATCCCGGGCAGACCGTCGTGCTCGCCACGGGCACGCAGGGCGAAGCCCTTTCCGCCCTCGCCCGCATCGCGCGCGGAGAACACCGTCAGCTCTCCCTGCATGAGGGAGACACGGTCATCATGTCCTCCCGTGTGATTCCCGGCAACGCCAGAGCCATTTCCAAGGTGCTCAATCAGATTTACCGGCTCGGGGCCGAAGTGTATCACAATCCCGACAGAACCGTGCACGCCACGGGCCATGCCTGCCGCTCCGAGCTTAAGGAAATCATCGGAGCCGTGCAGCCGGAGTACTTCATTCCCGTACACGGCGAGTACCGGCATCTGGCCCTTCACGCCCGGCTGGCCGAAGATTGCGGCGTGACCCACGATCACATCAAGATCATCGAGGACGGTCAGCCCGTCACCTTCCTTGACGACTCCATACGCATGGAAGACCCCGTGTCCGTGGAGTCCGTCATGGTGGACGGCAAGGGCGTGGGCGACGTAGGCCGCATGGTGCTCAAGGAACGCCGCATCCTCGGAGGCGAAGGACTGGTCGCCGTGGTGCTCGTCATTGCCGAAGAAACCGGCGAGGTGCTGCACGGCCCGGAAATGATTTCCCGCGGCTTTGTTTTCGAGCAGCAGTACAGCCATCTGCTCGAAGACGCCAAGTGCCTTGTACTCGACCAGCTCGAGTCCACCAATCCCAACGACATCACCAAGCTTTCCGACCGCATACGCTCCAGTCTGCGCCGCTTCTTCCGCGACGTTCTCGGACGCGACCCCATCGTGGTGCCCATCGTCACGCAGATATAGCACAAGTGCATGCCGTCTTTTCCAGGCCCGGATCTTCCCGTCCGGGCCTTTTTCATGCTTCTGCTTCCGCCCTCCCTGCGCTCGCACACCGGACAGACGCACCTCTTCCGAAAGGCCGTCCGAATAAAACAGGACAGTGCGGTCGTACAGCAGAAGCGACAGTGACGCCTTTTCTTCTTACCGTCCTTTTCCTTCCCTCTCATTCCGAGTTCAAGGTGGTGGCCCCGTGCCGGATACTCACCGGCCTGCCCGTACGCCAGCTTTCGCTGCATCTCCTCAGAAATACACAACATCCACGGGGCTCTCCGGAATATTTCCCCTTTCTTGCCGGAAACAGCCTTGACTTTTATTTGATATCGAACTAGTTATTTTATTAGTTTGACATCAAATAAAACTCACCACACTCCACGGAGGCCCCACATGCACAAATCTCCCGCCACCCTTGCTCTTGAAAAAAGACGCGACGAACTCACGGCGCATATCGTCAAGCTCAGCGGGCATGCCTGGCTCAGTGTGGCCGAAGACGTGTCCAACGTCGGCATGATAGTCGGCAAGGACGGCATCATTATCATCGATACCGGCATGATACAGGACTGCGCCCGCAGCACACTGGAAAAATTCAGAAAAATCGCACCGCGCGAGACCCTTCCCATTAAAGCCATCATCTACACCCACGGACACGGAGACCACACGGGAGGCTCAGCGGTGTTCTTCGAGGAAGGAGACAAGCCTGCGATATGGGCCCGCAGCAATTTCGGCGCCGAAGCCGCGCCCTTTGAACGTTCAGGTCTCATGCCTGTCTTCAAGGCCCGCGGAGCAAGACAGGGAGGATTTCAGCTGCCGCCGGAGCGGCGCATCTGCAACGGCATTGCGCCAGTACGCTATCCCCGCGCAGGCGGAGCCATATTCAGCGGCAGAACGGGAGCCGTTCCTCCCGATCATTTTTTCAGCGGCGACAGCACCGTGATCCACGTTGCGGGCATTGAACTGTGGCTTTTCGCAACGCCCGGTGAAACCGAGGATGCCCTTTCCGTCTGGTTCCCCGACGAAAAGGTGCTCTTCTGCGGCGATGATCTGTACCGTTCCTTCCCCAACGTCTACCCCGTCCGGGGAACGGGCAGCCGCGACATTGCGTCATGGTGCCAGAGCCTCAGTCTCATGGATGCTCTTGAACCAGAAGTGCTGGCCCCGGGGCATACGGATCCGTTCTTCGGCAAAGATCACGTCCACACCGTTCTCGGCAACTACCGCGAAGCTCTCGAATACGTTCTGCATGCCTCCATCGACGGCATAAATGCGGGAATGACGCCGGACCAGCTTGCCGAAGAGGTCAGACTGCCCGAACACCTCGCCAGCCTTGACTATCTTCAGGAATACTACGGCAATGTTGCCTGGACCGTACGCAACATCTTCAACCAGTACCTGGGCTGGTTCGACGGCAATCCTCTGCATCTTTGCAGCGCCTTTACTCCCAGAGAAGAGGCGCTGCACATCCTGGCCATGGCCGGAGGCAAAGGAGCGCTCCAGCGCAAGGCAAAAGCGGCGCTGGAACAGGGAGACGCTCCCTGGGCCGCCCGGCTTGCCGACCATCTGCTGGCCATTGATCCCGACAAAAAGGAGTTTCTGCTCCTCAAGGCCGAAGCTCTCGAAGTCATGGCCGAAAGCATGCTCACGGCCACAGGCCGCAACTACACGCTGACGACGGCGCAGCAGCTGAGAGAAGCGGCAGAAAGGCTCTGAAAAAAGCCGTTCCTTCTCCTGCCCTGCCGCCGGGTTCCCGGCATCTGCCGCAGAAGCCTGAGACCTGCATGAGAGGTCTCGTTCTTCCCCACCGGCAAAAGGAGAAGAAACACAAATATCCGGGTCCGACGTCGGCCTGAAGAAGTCCTGCCGCAAGGTCTCCGCTGATGCAGGACGGCTTCCCTGTATGCCGTCCTGCGGCAACGAGACGGAAAAATTCCGGCATATCTCCCCTACCGGCCCCGGCTTCCCACAGCCGAAGACCGGTGATCCATAAGGTGAAAGACGGACGGTACGCCCTCCACCGACATCGGATCAGAAATCCCGTCCGGGGCACGACCGGAAAGACGCGTGCCCTTCTGCCCGCCTTTTCCCGGACCGGTTTCCGCGGCCGGCAACGATATCGTGCCGCATGTCTCCCGGATGGGACTGCCCAAAAAACTCTTTTTAACGCAGAAGACGCGCCCGGTCTTCCGGGCGCGTCTTCATTCCTGTGCAGGACCGGTCCCGCGTCTTCACTTAGTCGTCGGTAGCGGCAATGCAGTCACCGGCATTGGCCACGTAGCCGAGGGTGCCTTCCACTTCCACTTCGCTGCTGCGGCTGCCGAAAGCGGCGGCGCCGGGCATACGGAAGGTGGCGCAGTCGGCGCGGGCGATGGCCACTTCAGGAGTATGTTCGGCCTGAGGTACCCATTCGTAGGGCACACGGTAGGCGCGATACACCATGTTCATGTTGCGGCCGTCATGGTAGGGGTTGATGAATTCCCACACGATCTCATGGTCGGCGGTCACTTCGAGGAGGCGGCCGTCGGAACCCTCGGTGATGAGGGTGTTGCCGTTGGGCAGACGCTGCGCAGAGCTGATGAAGGGGCTGTAGAAGCGGCTGGCGTCCAGCGGAACCACGAAGCCGGCTTCATGAGGCGTGTACTGCCACACGATCTTGAGGGTGATGGGATCGAATTCCAGGATACGGGTGTAGTCGCGCTGAGCGGCCTTGACGCCGATGGGCGCGCCGGGGTTGGGATTGTCGTAACCGGCCCAGCCGCCGTTGTCGAACACGAGGATGTTGCCCGCGCCGGGAAGTCCGTCAGGAATCATGTGCGCATGATGCTGACCGATGATCCAGCCGAGGGAATGTTCGGGATGGCCGATGCTGTAGTCGGGACCGACCTTCCAGACGATCTTGCCGGTTTCCTTGCTGATGATGAAGATGATGTTGGTTTCGCGACCGTCCATGATGATGTTGTCGGGATGGAAGCGTTCATCACCGGCATCATACCACTTGTTGGGTCCGAGGGTGGACATGGAGTTGATGTGCATCCAGTCGCCGAGACCGGGAGCGCTGTCGATGAGGGAACCGCCGCGGTAGTTGGGGTTGCGGGCCATGGCGTTGCGGGCGGCTTCGGAGAAGCCCATTTCCTGCACATGGTCGGTGGCCTGCCATTCCCAGATGATTTCGCCGTCCCAGTTCACTTCGTACACGACGTCGTCAAGCAGAGGCTTGTCGGAGATGTACTCGCAGTGCGCGTCGCGGTGGCAGAGCACGAGGGTGTTGCCGGACAGGGACTGGGGTTCATGACCGGGAGCGTAGTAGCCGGTGGTGCTGCCTTCACGCTGGAAGTCATGATGCTGACGGGCCATCCACTGGGGCTTTTCACCCGGATCCTCGATGAATTCAGCCTGGTTGAATTCCCACACGACATTGCCGTCCCAGTCCACCTGAATGAGGTCGACCTGATCCTGCAGACCGTACTTGGGATTGCGGATGCCGCGGCTGCCGAGCAGATAACCGCCGGGGAAGATCTTGTTCGGGAAGCCGTGCACGCCCTTCCAGAGCTTGATTTCCTGGCCGTTCATGTCGATGAGCATGGCACCCTGTCCCTTGACGGTCATGATCGTATAGCCGTTATACGCCTTTTCAGGATTGTAGAGCGTTACGCCGGTAGGATAAACTGTAGGATGACCCATGGTAAAACTCCTTCATAAGAGTTGAGGGTAAGTTCCCGGAGCATGCCCCGGGAACCCTGGAGAAATGTTACAGGACTTCGGGACCCATGAGCTTGTAGGGCAGCCAGAGTGCGATGTCCGGGAAGAACGTGATGAGGACGACCGCAAGGATCATGAGGCCCACGAAGGGGATGATGCCCTTGAATATGGTCTCGATGGGAATGCCCTTGGCCACACCGGCCAGAGCGAACACCACCACGCCGACAGGCGGAGTGATCTGACCCATTTCCATGATCATGACGGATACCACGCCGAACCACACGGGGTCAAAGCCCAGGGCCACGACGGTGGGGAAGATGGAAGGCAGGGTGAGCATGAGCATGGGGATGACGTTCATCATGCAGCCGAGGATCACGTAGATGACCACAATGATGGCGAATACCCAGTAGCGGTTGAACGGCAGGGACACGATGAAGTCGGCGAGCAGGAAGGGCAGACGGGTGGCGGCGAAGAAGTAGCCGAGCACGGCCACGCCGACCATGATGCCCATGATGCGGGCGGTGAGCTCACCGGTTTCATGCAGGGAGGCCAGCAGATTCTGCTTGGTCACCTTGCGGCGGACGAGAGCGTAGAGGAAGGCGCCCATGGCGCCGATGCCGCCGCCTTCGTTGGGGGAGCATATGCCGGCCACGATGCTGCCGAGCACCAGGACGAACAGGGCGAGAATCGGCACGAGGCCCATGGAGGACTGAATCTTCTCGGCCAGCGTGTACTTGGGACCGCGGGGAGCGAGTTCAGGATGACGCACGGCCATGTAGTAGATGTAGGCCATGAACATGAGGGCCAGCATGACGCCGGGAACGAGACCGGCCATGAACAGGCGGCCGATGGAAACTTCCGTGACGATGCCGTAGATGATGAAGCCTGAACTCGGAGGAATAAGGATGCCCAGCGTACCGCCTGCGGCAAGAGCGCCCGTGGCGAGCGAGGGAGAATACTTGAGGCGCATCATTTCCGGCAGGGAAACGGAGCCCATGGTCACGGCGGTGGACAGGGAGTCGCCGCACACGGCCGCAAAGCCGGTGCAGCCGGCGACGCCGGCCATCCCCATGCCGCCGGGCATGTGGCCTATCCACTTGTTGGCGGAGTTGAACAGGTCGACGGAAATGCCGGAGTAAAGGATCATGCAGCCCATGAGCACGAAGAGCGGCAGGGCCACAAGGTTGTAGTTGGCGGAAGCGGCGTAAGGCGTGGTGCCCACGGCGGCAAGGGCCGCCACGACGTTGCGGGACACGGCCACCATTCCCATGGCGCCGATGATGCTCATGGCCCAGGCGATGGGCATGCGGATGAACAGGAAGAGGAACAGCAGGCCGAAGGCTATGAGGCCGAGGATGAGGTTGGAAATTTCATAGGGGCTTTCGCGATACCAGAAGGGCAGATAGGCCAGGGCGAAGGCAAAGACGATGCCGAGAACGAAGGGAATGTAATGTCTGCCGGAGAGGCACTTCACGGATTCGCGCAGGAACTGGAACAGTGCGACGATGGAGGTGATGCCGAGACCCACGACGGGCATCCAGTAATAGAACTCCAGAGGAACGTACAGTTCCATGGACTGGGTGCCGAACTTGCTCAAAAAGGCGTCGTAGCTCTCGGTGGTGAGCAGCACCATGATGCCCAGCACCAAGGAGGCGACGGTCATGTCGCACCAGCGCTTCACTCCCGTGGACATGCGGTCGTAGATGAAGTCGATCATCATGTGGCGGTCGTGCAGCTGCAGGATGGCCATGAAGGAAAACGTAGTCAGAGCCAGAAGATTTTCCTGCAGTTCCAGGGAGCCGGGCACGCTGAATCCGAACATGCGGCAGCAGACGTCCACGGTGATGAGCACGGGCAGGATGGCCATGGCCACATAGCTCAGCCAGCTGACCTTGGTCGTGCATTTTTCGAGAAAGTCATATGCGCTCTGAAAAGCGGGAGAAAGAGAAACTTGTTCTGCCATGGGAACCTCGGCTTTTCGCGGACCGCACCCCTCGCGGTCCGCACACGGGAAAAATAGCCTGAAACAATGTCACGGCATATAGGCGACGGGAGGGAGCCGCAAAGCCCCCTCCCCCGCAGAATTACATCTTATAATCGCCGTACTTTCCGGCTCTCATTTCTTCAGTGTAGAACTTGGCGCGTTCCTGGGCATACTTGTACACGGCTTCGATGACTTCCGGCTTGGCTCCCTTGCAGGAAGCCTTCCAGTCGTCAACGAATCCGCCGAGCGGAGCGAGGAAGGGAGCGCGCTCTTCATCGGTCAGATAGAAGAAGGTGTGACCCTGCTTTTCCATCCAGGAGGTGTCTTCCTTGGCGCCGTCTTCAAGGGACTTGCCGACGCCGAGGGCCATGTTCATGCCGCCGGTCTCGTTAAGATAGGCCTTCATGTCGTCGGGCATGGAGTCCCACAGATCCTTGTTGGCTTCCATGGTGAAGGCCTGCACCATGATGTTGAGCATCAGATGGTACTTGGTGGCTTCGGTGATCTTGTAGGACTTGAGAGGAGCGAGCGGGCAGATGACGCCGTCGCCCATGCCCTTGGACAGGGCAAGATAGGTGTCGGGGGAGCTCATGCGGATGGGGTTGGCGCCGAGAGCCTTGACGAGCTCAAGGGCGACGGCGTCCCAAACGATGATCTTGGAGCCCTTCAGCTCTTCCATGGTCTTGATGGGCTTCAGGGTATGCAGCTGATAGGCGGCGGAGGCCCAGGAAGTGAAGTGCACACTGTTGGCAGGCAGTTCGGCCTGCACTTCGGGGAACTTGCGGATGAGGTCCTCAAGAACCAGAGAACCCACGATGGCGTTGGGGCACAGACCGGGAATGGCCACCACGTTCATGAGGTTGTAGTTGCCGGGATACACGGAAGGACGCAGCACGCCGAAGTCCACGCGGCCGTCGGTGATGGCCTGAGGAGCCTCGGATTCAGGGTACAGGGAGTTGGTGGCGAAATAGTCGAATGACAGCTTGCCGCCGAATTTTTCTTCCGTCGCCTTGAAGTAGGGTTCCCAGTAATTCACAACGGTGGGATGCTTTTCAAGATAGCTGCCCATGAAAGACAGATGCTTGAAACCCTTGGCGGCTTCCGCCGTGCCGGAAAACACCATTGCGCCACCCAGTGCAAGAGCAGCAGCCAGCAGACCAAACTTCTTCAACATGCTGAAACTCCTCATTTTTTGCCCATCTTTTCACATCCGACGAAAAAGCGTGCGGAGGTAAGCCGGACAGCTTTCATTCATTAGAGTTTTGATAAATTAAATATTACTCTTAAGTCAATGGTGAAATTTTTGCCATATTCATTATCTGTCAAAAATGATTTGTTTTTTTATTTATCTTTTTTTTCCTGAGCCCTTTCGCCGTCAACGGCTCGCCCTTGCGACACATTCCTGTAACGGAAGTATCCGTCCTGCGAAAAAATTCCCTCCGGAAGGACGTTTGTTCAAAAAATGACAATAATTCCGCATCATCAGCTTTTCACTCCCGCCAGGATCCGTTTCTCCCCCACCCCGCCGCGGCCGGATATCGACAAAAAATCCCGGTTTCCCGGACAAACTCCCGTATCCGTTCCGGTCGCGGACGAAACTGCCTCTTCCGTCCGGCACTCATGTCTGCCCCTTATCCTTGTTCCGCCCATGATGAAGACGAAAGCCATCAGCAGGCCATCATTCTTCAACCATGAAAAAAGGCGGCGCATGTGCGCCGCCTTTCCGAAAACAGGCCTGACCTCTCCGGCCGGACACTGTTCAGCTATATCTTGAAGTCGCCGTACTTACCGGCGTGAAATTCCCTGGTATAGTAGGCGCTGCGTTCACGGGCGTATTTGTACACCTTGTCCACGACGGCGGAGCCGAGCTTCTTGCCGACCTCTTTTTTCCATTCGTCGGCAAACACATCCAGAGGTTCGAGGAACGCGCTGCGCTCCTCATCGCTCAGAACGATGAACTCGTGTCCCTGGGACTTCATCCACTCCGCGTCCGTGATGGCGCCGTGCATCAGCGACAGGCCTATGGCCTCGGACATCTTCATGCCGCCCTGCGACGAAATCCATTTCTGCATGTCGGGGGTCAGAGAATCCCAGCTTTTCTTGTTGATTGCCTCGACAAAGGTGTTCACGCCGATGCCGAGAATGAGATGATACTTTGCCTCATCGGTGAGCTTGTAGGAACGCAGAGGCGCCATGGGACAGAGCACGCCGTCCACCATGCCGTGAGACAGCGAGATGAAGGTATCCGTGGAGCTCATGAGAATGGGATGCGCTCCGAGATCTTCGGCGATCTTCTTGGTCAGTCTGTCCCAGACGGCGATTTTCCTGCCCTTCAGATCCTCACGGGTACGGATGGGCATGAGGGAATGGATCTGATACGCATCGGACGCCCAGGCCGTAAGATGCACCGTGTTGCGGGGAAGTTCGGCACGAACTTCGGGGAACTTCTGAATGAGATCCTCGGCCACGAGGCTTCCCACGAGCGAATTCGGGCACATGCCCGGCAGGGCCACCACGCCGAGCAGCTGCATCTTGCCGGGAAAAAGCGCAGGACGGATCTGTCCGATGTCCGCACGCCCGTCGGACACGGCCGAATAGGCTTCCGTTTCGGAATACAGAGAATTGGAGGTGAAGTACTTGAACGTCAATTTGCCGTCGAACTTCTTTTCGGCAGCCTGCATAAAGGGCTCGAACACTTCCGTCGTCGTGGGGTGCTTTTCAAGATAGCCGCCGAGGAAGGAAAGCCGGATCGGCTCCTTTCCGGCATCGGCCGCAAAGGCCGGGCTGCAAAACGAAAGCAGGCCGCCCAGAGCAAAGGCGGCCGCGCAGGCAGTCCATTTTCTTATCATGTGAGGCTCCTTTTCAGTCTCAAGGATCGGAAAGCGGCTCAAAAAAGCAGGAAAAAGCCGCACCAAAAATTTTCTCTAAAAGGATTTTACCTGTTAAGTCAACAGCACAAGAGTCAAACTTTTCTCTGCACATGCCTGCAGAAAACACCGAGTCGTATTTTTACTTCACCGCACTGAAGAATACACAGAAACTCATTCTCCCATAAAGAAAACTTACAAGAACAGCAGGAAGGCCGCAGTCCCGGGTGCGCGCTCCTTCGCCTTCACGACTCCGCCCCGCGCCTCAGCGAGCCCTCGTCCCCGCGGCGCTTCACGGGCATAAAAAAACCGGCGCAAGGCCGGTTCCTTCTTACGGAAAAAATACGGTTATTCCGCCACGGGTTCGTAATAGCAGCGCTTGGGAGAATAAATCTTGCCCGCCTTCTTGAGTTCCGCGCAGGCCTTGGACACTTCCTTGGAATCCACGCCGAGCAACTTGGCGATGTCGCCGGGACGGACGGGCTTGCCCGCTTCCTTCATGGCTTTGAGAACCTGTTCTTCCATGGTACTACTCCTTATCGAGCTTATTGTTCAATGTACGGCAGGACTTTCGTCAAAAATACGGCAACGCTCCAGACCGGGACCTGTCCCGACCGCGCCGATGCGCGGCAAACTCCAACATGAGCCCTGCTTCTTCGGCTGCTTGTATCCTCTCATGCTCCGAAAGGCACGCTTTAT
>CAJJMX010000024.1 GCA_905192935.1 uncultured Mailhella sp. | reverse complement strand
CGGTACGGTGTTCAAGGATGTTGTCATCGTGCGGAACGTGACCGTCGACGGGCCGGAGCTGGTCTACGAGCTCGGCAAGGACACCAGCAACTTCGACGTTCTCCTGAAAAACATCAGGAACTATGCCGACAGAAATGAACACAAGGAATCCGTCGCTTCCGCAGCATCAGACAAGAGTGAGGACAATGCCTCCAAAAAGAAGGTCATCATCGACGAGCTTGTCATACGCAACGCGAAGGCCACGCTCCTTGTGCCTCTTCTCAAGTTCACCGTCCATGTTCCGCTTCCGGAAATCCGTCTGACCGACATCGGCCGCAAGGAATCCGGCACCACCTTCGCAAGAACCGCTCTCATCGTGGCCACGGAAGTATCCCGCAAGCTGGCCGAAGCTACGGCTGAACAGACGAAACACATGGGCTCCGTTCTGCTCAAGAACGGCGAAAAGGCCGAAGACAAGGCAAAGAACCTGCTGAAGGAAGGACTCAAGCTCTTCAAGTAGCACCGCCGTCCGCCGCCAGAAACGGTGGAAAGCGATCTTCGACCGTCCGCATCAAAACGCGGACGGTCTTTTTTGTATTTTCAGCCCCACCTCAAAGAGCCTTCATCGATCCGGGCCGACAGTTCTTCCCTCATTCATCCTGAACCGGACGGCTCCGCCGACAAAAAGCACGGCACGCTCCTGAAAAATGACGAATTATGCTCCTGCGGACTCCTGTGCCTCCCGCTTCCGCATGCCCGGTCGGAAAAAGCGGGGCCCCTGCATCTTGCCATGAGAAACGCCGTGGACTAGCATGTCTCGCTGCACCTCATGCCGCTGCGCATGTTCATCACCCTGTTTCCCTGCATTGCCATGAACTACAGAAAAATCCTGCTCCTGTCTCTCGGCCATCTGTCCTGCGACCTCAATTCCCATGCCCTGCCCGCTCTGCTGCCCTACCTGGCGGCGGCGCACGGCTTCGACTATCAGACCTGCGGATTTCTGGCCTTCGCCTATTCCGCCGTCGCGTCCCTGGTGCAGCCGGGGCTCGGTCTTCTGGCAGACAGGATAGCCCGCGGCTGGTTCATTCCGCTCGGCATCCTCATGGCCGCCATGGGCATAGGCGCCACGGGCTTTCTTTCCAATGAATACGCCATGTTCCTTTCGCTGGTCATCGGCGGCATAGGCGCGGCGGTCTTTCATCCCGAAGCGGCCCGCTACGCCAACATCGTTTCCGGGGACCACAAGGGCGTGGGACTCAGCATTTTTTCCGTGGGCGGCAACGGCGGCATGCTCATGGGACCGGTCATCGTCATGCTGGCCGTGGGCGGAGTGCCCGTGGGCAGCTTCACCTTCGGAGGGTTCGGACTGCACGGCACCGCCGCCTTCTGCCTGCTCGGCATCATCATGGCGTCGGTGCTTTTCTGGCGGGTTTCCGCCTGGGACATGGCAGCCAGAACGCCCAAGGCACGAAGCGGCAGCACCGGTGCTTCCAACGACTGGAGAGCCTTCGGCATACTGTCCGGCTGTCTTCTTACCCGCATGGGCCTGACCGTGGCCTTCACCACCTATCTGCCGCTCTACTGGCAGGGGGTGTTTCATGCCTCCGCATCCACGGGCAATCTTATGCTCGTGCTCTTTTCCGTGTTCGGCGTAGCCAGCAACCTTACCGGTGGAGCCGCCGCCGACCGCTGGGGATTTCGCCGCGTCATACGCTGGGCGTCCTTCCTTTCCCTGCCCATTCTCGCGATCTTTCCTCTGGTGACGACTCCGTGGCTGGCCGGGATTCTGCTTGCGCCGCTGGCCATTGCCCTGTTCGCCCCGTTCAGTTCCATGGTCGTGCTGGGACAGCGCTATCTCTCCAAAAATATGGGCTTTGCCTCCGGCATCACGCTCGGCGTGGCCGTCAGCGTGGGCGGCATGTTCGCCCCCGTTCTCGGCTGGGCCGCCGATGCCTGGGGCTCTCTTGCTCTGGCCATGCATCTGCTCACGCCTCTTGCCGTCATCGGCGCGGTATGCGCCTGCTTCCTCAGAGAGCCGAAGGAAGCCTGAGGCATCCGCTCTCCTCCGGCGGATTCCGACGCTCCGACCGCAGGTCCTCCCTTTTCCTCGCCATGGCGGCACGCCTTTGAATCTTCACGGATTCCATAAAAAAACGTCCGCACTCTCTTCCATGAAAGAAGATCGTGCGGACATTGTTTTCATGATGTCTGTCCGGGCATGTCGGATGCCGCCGGCTCTCAGGATGAATCCGTCGCTCATTCCCATGCTCCAGAGCGAACCGCAGCGGATCACGGGGCATGTTGAGTGTGAAGCATGACGCCTGTCAGCTTCGAGCCTTGCGCCTTCTCGTCTTGAAGCTGTGCTCGGCCAGCCAGCCGAATTCGCTCAGACGTTCATCGACCTTATAAAACAGCGTATCCCTGGGGAAGGAGCCGTCCTTGCGGCGGCGTCCCGCGGGCATGCCGGTCAGAAGTTCCATGGCCTCGGAGATATGCGTCACGGGATAGATGAAAAACTTTCCGTCGCGCACGGCACTGACCACCTTTTCATCCAGCATGAGATGCTCCACGTTGTCGCGCGGCAGGATGACGCCCTGATCTCCCGTGAGACCTCTGCGGGAACACAGTTCAAAAAAGCCCTCGATCTTGCGGGTCACGCCGCCCACGGCCATGATCTGGCCGGACTGGCTCACAGCACCGGTAAAGGCCAGAGAGAGCCGTATGGGGACTTCGGAAATGGCGGAAAGCAGCGCCGCAAGTTCCGCACCCGAAGCGGAATCGCCCTCGATGCCGCTGTAGCTCTGCTCGAAGCAGAGGCTGCCGGAAAGCACCAGAGGCTTGTTGTGCGCGAACTGCGAGGCAAGATAGCTTTTCAGGATCATCATGGCCTTGGTGTGGATGGGGCCGCCGAGCTCCGCCTCACGTTCAAGGTCGATGATGCCGCCGTGCCCCACGCCCACGGTGCAGGATATCTGATGGGGCAGGCCGAATTCATAATCACCGCTCGTGGTGACGGCAAGGCCGTTGACGCAGCCCACTTCGGCCCCCGAGGTACGCAGCTTGATGACGTCCCGGTCGTATTCCTCCATGAAGAGCTCCTCGACCATGTCGGAGCGATGTCTTCTTGCGCGCAGAGCCTCATCAAGACTGGCCTTGTCCACCATGGTCTTTCCGGCCATGGCCGCCGTGGCCGAAGCCTCGATAAGCGTCTCGCGCATGAGGGGAAAGCGCAGGGAAAGCTTGCGGTGATCCTCGCACAGTTCCGAACCGTGATCCACAAGACCGGCCAGAGCCTCACGGCTGAAGGGCAGAAGATCCGCCTCGTCCATGATGCGGGCGAGCTGACAGAGCCATGCGCGGACGGCCGGGGCCGTGCGGTCGGTTTCCGAGGCCATCTGCGCCTTGATCTTGAACTGCTTGGCAAAACGCTCGTCACGCTCAAGGAGCATTTCGTAAAGCTCGTCCTCGCCCACGAGCACCACCTTGAGGTTCAGAGGCATGGGCTCGGGCTCTATGCCCTTTACGCGGGAAGTGTCGTTGAAATCCGGGTCCTCGATGCGGGCCACGCCGGAACGAAGCGCGCGCATGAGACCTTCCCAGGCCTGTCCGCTGGCCAGAAGATCATTGATGTGCAGGATGAGATATCCGCCGTTGGCGCGATGCAGGGAGCCGGCCTTGATGAGCGTGAAATCCGTGACCAGCGCGCCCATTTCCGATTCCCTTTCCATGCAGCCCAGAAGATTGGCGTAGGTGGGATGATCCTCCACCACCACGGGTGCGCCGTGCATTCCGTCGTTGTCCACCAGAACGTTGACGCTGTAGCGGTACAGATCCGGCTCCGGCGAGGCTGCTCCTTCTCCGTGGGAAGGTGCGGCCGGTCCGTCCTTGGGGAGGAAAAGATCCAGATGGTCCAGCACGTCGGCGCGAAGATCGTCGAAGAACGTCCGCAGCTCATCGGTCTTTTCTTCGCACCCGCACGCGCGGCAGGCCCGGGCGGCCACGGGCTCCACCAGACGGGTCAGAAGATATTCCGCAGCCTCGCGTTCAAGCTGCTGCTCCTTCTTCTGAAAGCTCTTTTCCAGCTCTCCCATCTTGCGGACAAAAGGAGCCATGCTCTGCAGAAGCTGATCGGCACGACGCTTGAACTCCCGCCTCTCCGGAGCTTCCAGAAGCGAAACCTCCTCGTCGCTCAGACGCCTTCCTTCCTTCATGGGAAAAAGAGAAAGCGCCCCCTGTTCCTCGGCCTCAAGGGCAAAGCCCTTTTCCTCGGCCATGCGCTCAAGCTCCTTCACCATGCCCGAGCGCTTTTCGCGGAACTCCTCGCGTCCGGCACGGCGCTTGCGCAGGAAGGCGTCGGAATCCAGTCTTGCGGGAAGCTCCTCGCGCAGCTGACGCAGGGCGTCCGCCAGCGCGTCGCGCAGCTGACTGCCCTGACCGGCCGGAAGCTGAATGAGCACCGGTCGGTCTTCGTCCTTGAAGTTGTTGACGTAGATGACGTCCGGCGGCGTGGCTTCCCTGCGGGCCAGGGGCTCAAGAAAGTCGCACAGCATGTAGGTGCGGCCGAGATCGGGAGAACCGGCCAGATAGACGTTGTACCCGGAATTGCGTATGTGCACGGCCAGTTCCAGGGCGGCAAGCGCGCGGGGCTGGGCCGGACGACGGCGTCCTCCGCGGGGAATGGCCCTGCTGTCATCCCACGGAATACGATCCGCAGGCCAGGACGGGTGAAGCTTTTCCGCAGGCAGCGGCGCAACGGTGTGGAGCGCGGGACTCATGCCTTTTCCTCTTCTCCCTCATAAAGTTCGGCAAGGATGCGGTCCGCACCTCTGCCGAGCATATCTTCGGCAAGAGCGCACCCCATGCGTTCCGCCTCATCCATCGTGGCGGCCGACGTCATGGAGCCGCGTATCACGGTTTTGCCGTCCACTCCGGCCACAAGAGCGTTCAGCTCCATCTCCTCGCCGCGGAGCACGGCGTGCGCCGCGATGGGCACCTGACAGCCGCCGTCGAGACGACGCAGAAATGCGCGCTCGGCAGAAACGCACAGACGCGTGGGGCGATGCTCCAGAAAGGCGAGAAGCCGGTGCAGATCTTCCCTGTCCCCGCGCATTTCCACGCCGAGAGCCCCCTGCCCCACGGCGGGCAGCACGGCGGGCGGGACAAGATCTTCCTGCCATGTGGCGGAAAGTCCCAGCCGCTTCACGCCTGCACGGGCAAGAATGATGGCGTCGTACTGCCCTTCCTTCATCTTGCGCAGACGTGTCTCCACGTTGCCGCGCAGCATGGCCACGCGGATGTCGGGACGCAGGGCCAAGACCTGCGCCTGCCTGCGGAGAGAGCTTGTTCCCAGCACCGCTCCGGCAGGAAGCTCGGAAAGCGAGGCGTATTTCTCAGAAAGGAAAAGGTCGGTGCATATTTCCCGTTCCGGAACGGCGCCGAGCACCAGGCCTTCGGGCAGCACCATGGGCACGTCCTTCATGCTGTGCACGGCAATGTCCGCGGCCCCGGAAAGCAGAGCCTCCTCGATTTCCTTGACGAACAGTCCCTTGCCGCCCACCTTGGCCAGCGGCACGTCGAGGATGACGTCGCCCTTGGTCTTGAGCACGAGCAGCTCGACCTCGAGGCCCTCATGATGAGCCTGAAGGCGTTCCCTGATATGTTCCGCCTGCCACAGCGCCAGCTTGCTTCCGCGTGTGGCAATGATGATCTTCTTCATAATTAACTCCAGAGTTGCCGGAACCGGCGGCATAAAGGATTCGCCGGAGCTTTCCGTCGCCCTGAGAGGCGCAGGAGCCCTGTCGGGAAACGGCATGGTGAACGACGGTTCCAGGACGCCGTGCCCGGGGACCTTGCCCGGAACATGCACGGACGACTTATGTGACCGCACCAAAGGGGCCCCGGCGTTGAACGCCCACGATGGGAAGCCATGAGTTTCTGATGCGGGAGCATCCCGGGACAGGCGCCGACGAAAGCGGCAGAACGGGCCGCCTGTCCCGACTTTTCCATGCGGCAAGGGCATCAGAAAAGAAAAATCATGAGCGCGACCTTCGCAGGCCACGCCCATGGGATACTTCCGGGACAAGGGACTTCAGCAAAAGTGCCTGTGAAAGGCTCCCCGGTCTGTTAGTGGCCGCAGCTTGCGCAGTTGCCGCCGGAGCAGCCGGCGCAGCCGCCGCCCGAGGCGGGAGCGGACGGCAGATCAAAGGAATCGGGCGTTCCGTCCGCAAGGCGGCAGGAGCAGCGCGAGATCATCTTTTCCGTGTCCGTGGAATGACACTTGGGGCAGGACGGCGTTTCATCGCCGAAGACCAGATCTTCAAACGTGTGGTTGCAGGCCTTGCAGCGGTATTCATAAATAGGCATGATATCAGGCTCCTTTCGGGTCCTCATCACTGAGGGCCCGGACATTTTCAAAAAGATAGTGATCGACGAGCTGACACAGAAGATGCATGCACGCCTCGTGCATTTCCTGAATGAGCGGCGTGTGTCCGTGAGGCACGTCGAGCAGATAGTCGCACATGGACGCCATGCGTCCGCCGCCCTTTCCGGTCAGTCCTATGACCACCATGCCCGCCGTCCTGGCGGCCTCTATGGCCCGGATGACGTTGGCGCTTCCTCCGGAGGTGGAAAAGGCCACCAGCACGTCACCGGGACGACCGAGCCCGGAAACCTGACGGGAAAAGACCTCCTCATAGCCGTAGTCGTTGCCCACGGCCGTCAGCGTGGAGGTGTCCACCGTAAGGGCCACGGCGGGGAGAGAAGGTCTCTCCATAAGGAAGCGACCCAGGAGCTCGCCGGTCATGTGCTGGGCGTCGGCGGCGCTTCCGCCGTTGCCGCAGACGAGGATCTTGCCCCCTCCGGCCAGACAGCGGGCCATGCTGCGGGCAGCGGCGTCAAGAACGGGAGCGGCATCCGCGAGGAAGAGACGACGCAGTCTTGCGCCCTCCTCGGCGTGTTCCTGTATGATTTCAAGAGCTGTTTTCATGATGCTCCATGATGCTTGGCATAAGCGGCGGCAGCCGCGAGTTTCCGAACAAGGAACCTTACCCCAAAGCTCGGGGGCTGACAATGGTTCGTCGCCTTGCATGATCGGCGAAGACAGGACGACTCTCGTGCCCTGTTCAGAGAAAATAACTCCGTCTTTCGCTTCGGCAAGGGGCACTTTTCTTTTCATGGTCTTCCGGCCCGTTTCTTCCGGCAGGGAGGGCCAAAAAGACAAAGCGCTCTTCCCGGCCGGGAGCGGAAGGTATAACATTCGGCTCTCGTTTCATTTTTTCGTTGCACGGGATTGTTCTTTAGAGTACAAGACACCCATGCCCGGACTCTCTTCCTGCCGGTGCACGTTTCTGTCCCGCCTTCCGCCTTACGGTGCTCGCCCCATCAAGGACATTTCATGCATCCCATCTCTCGTCTTCTCATTCTCCACAAAGACAACCCTCAGCCGGAACACGCCGGTCGCCGCCTTCTCGAATGGCTTCAGGTCCGCCGTGTGGACGGCATACTGCTTTCCGCAGGCGCCGACGCCATCACCATGCGCTCCGAAGCCGCGGCCAGCGATGCCGTGCTCGTGCTCGGAGGCGACGGCACCATGGTAGGCGTGGCGCGTCGTCTGGCAGGCATCCGCACGCCGCTTGCAGGCATGAATTTCGGGCGCGTGGGCTTTCTGGCCTCCCTGCCCGCCGAAGGCTGGGAAGAGCCGCTTGCAAAAATGCTGCAGGGCCGATGGGAGCTTGAACGCCACCTCACGCTGCGCTGGCGCATCCTGCGACGGGAAGGAAACGGACTTCATCCCCGGAGCGAAGGCGTGGCCATCAACGACGTGGTCACCGCTCACGGCGTCGTGGCCCGTGCCGTATCCCTCAGTCTGACCATAGACGAAGTGCATTTCAGCACGCTTCGCTGCGACGGCGTCATCGTGTCGACGCCGCTCGGCTCCACGGCCTACACGGCCTCTGCGGGCGGCCCTCTCACCATGCCTTCCATGAATGCCCAGCTCGTCACGCCCATCTGCCCCTTCGCCGGCGGTTTTCCGCCCATAGCTCTGCCCGCCGCCTCGCGCATACGTCTGGAAGCCTGCCGCCAGGGCGATCAGGTCCTGCTCTCCGTGGACGGGCAGGAAAATCTGCCTCTGGAATTCGGAGATATTCTGGAAATCCAAGGTGTTCCCGATCAGCTCTGCATGCTGGTGAGCGACACGAGCTGGTATCTGCGCCGTCTCATCGACAGAGGAATAGTCACCTCGGGACCCGGCAGAAGGGAAAACGTCTGACAGGCACGACAAAAGTCCGGAGCTCCGGCAAGATGGTCCTTGCGCAGGTCCTGTCCTGCCCGTACCTGAAGTCGACCTTCCTGACCGGATTCTCCTGCTGCCGCGCTCCGCACGGACGCGGGGCTTTCTCTTGAGCCTCGCGGTTTTTAATGATAGGAGTACAGATTCCTCCGCTCAGGAGGCTTTGTTTACCCGCTATCATCAGGGAGTATCCCATGTCTGCATATGAGGCTGTCATCGGCCTGGAAGTGCATGTGCACCTGGCCACGGCCAGCAAGCTTTTCTGTTCCTGCCCCAATTCCTTCGGCGACGAGCCCAACACCAATGTCTGCGAAGTGTGCGCCGGCATGCCCGGCGTTCTGCCCGTACTCAACCGCAAGGCCGTGGAATACGCCTCGCGCATGGCGCTTGCCATTCACGCGACCATCAACCAGCGCTCCCAGTTCGCCCGCAAGAACTACTTCTATCCCGACATGCCCAAGGACTATCAGATATCGCAGTTCGAGCGTCCTCTCTGCGAGCACGGCTGGATAGACATCACGGTCAACGGCGAAAAGCGCCGCATCGGCATCACGCGCATCCACATGGAGGACGACGCGGGCAAGAACATCCATCCGCAGGGCGAAAACTTCAGCTATGTGGATCTGAACCGCGCCGGTACGCCGCTCATCGAAATCGTGAGCGAACCGGATCTTCGCAGCGCGGAAGAAGCCGTGGCCTATCTCAAGAAGCTGCACGCCATGGTGATAAGCCTCGGCATCAGCAACGGCAACATGGAAGAAGGCTGCTTCCGCTGCGACGCCAACGTATCCATACGTCCCCGCGGAGAAACGAAGCTCGGCACCCGCACGGAGCTGAAGAACCTCAATTCCTTCCGCAACGTGCAGCGCGCCATTGAATTTGAAATAGCAAGACAGTCCGACCTGCTCGACGACGGCGAGAAGGTCATCCAGGAGACCCGCCTTTACGACGCGAACCGCAATCTGACCGCCCCCATGCGCAGCAAGGAGGATGCTCAGGACTACCGCTATTTCCCCGATCCCGACCTTCTGCCCGTGGTCATCACCGACGAGGAGCTGGCCGAATGGGCGGCCACGCAGCCGGAGCTTCCCGAAGCCCGCATGGCCCGCTACATGGGCGATTTCCAGCTTCCCGAACAGGACGCCGAACAGCTCTGTGCCGATCCGCACCTGGCCGTTCTCTTTGAGAAGACCTGCGCGCTCTGCTCCCAGCCCAAGAAAGTGGCCAACATCATGCTCGGCATGATGATGCGTGAAATCAATCAAAGCGGCATCAACACCGCCGACATCAGAATGTCTCCCGAAGCTCTGTCAGAGCTTGTCGCCATCATCGGCAACGGCACCATTTCCGCCAAAATCGCAGCGGACATCTTCCCCGAGCTCATGAAGGGCGAGATCATGCCCGCAGCGCTCGTCAAGTCCCGCGGACTCGTGCAGGTTTCCGACACCGGCGCCATCGACGACGCCGTGGAAAAGGTGCTCGCCGCTCATCCCGCCGAAGTGGAAGCCTACAGGGGCGGCAAGACCAAGCTCATCAGCTTCTTCGTGGGACAGGTCATGCGGGAGATGCGCGGCAAGGCCAATCCCGCCATGGTCAACGAGGCGCTCGCCCGTCTCCTCGGTCAGGCGTAGACAAGGCTCACGTCACGGCGCTCCGGAGACGGCGCGCCCCAACCCGATATACGGTTTTCCCTATTGCCATGAGCAACAACGACTGGAACAACGATAACGGACTCGACAGGCTCGACTTAGGCACGCCCGCCCGCGGCAGACGAAAGAAGTCATCCGAACCGGTCATGGAAGACGATTCGGACAGCGAACTTCTGTCGCTGGACACCGATCCCCGGGGAGGCCGCAGAAAACGCCGCAAAAAGCGCGGATTCTTCGGCACCGTGCTCTACATTTTCGGAACGCTCGTGCTGCTCGGCGCTCTCGGCGCTGCGGCAGGCGGCTACATGATCTATCAGTGGGCGGCCGACGATCTTCCGAGCTTCAGCAAGATCGCCGACTACCGGCCGCCTCTCGTGACCACCGTCCTTGCGCGCGACGGCAGTCTCATCGGCCAGCTCTATCACGAGCGGCGCTTTCTCGTCACGCTCGATCAGCTGCCGAAAGTCGTTCCTCAGGCCTTTCTGGCCGTTGAGGACGACCAGTTCTACAATCATCCCGGCGTGGACATCAAGGCCATCATCCGTGCGGCCATAGCCAACTTCCAGCACGGCTCCACAAGGCAGGGCGGCAGCACCATCACGCAGCAGGTGGTCAAGCGTCTCATGCTCACCCCGGAAAAGAGCTACGAGCGCAAGATCAAGGAAGCCATTCTTGCCTACCGTCTGGAAAAGCAGCTCAGCAAGGATGAAATCCTCACCCTCTACATCAACCAGATATTCCTCGGCAACAACGCCTACGGCGTGGAAGCCGCGGCCCGCGTGTATTTCGCCAAGAACGCCAGGGCCCTCACCATAGCCGAAGCCGCACTCATTGCAGGTCTCGGCCAGTCGCCTTCGGCCTACAATCCCTACCGCAATCCCGAAGCTGCCCAGAACCGTCAGCACCATGTGCTGCGCCGCCTGCGTGACCTCGGATGGATAAGCGACGCCGAATACGACGAAGCCATCAATCAGAAGCTTGAATACAAGGCCATGCCCTCCTCCAATCCGGACGGCGCGTGGTATCTTGAAGAGGTGCGTCGTCTGCTCGTGGACATGTTCTCGGAAGAGAACTGCAAAAAGAACGGCTATGACTTCGGCATCTACGGCGAAGACGCGGTATACGAGCTCGGCCTCACCGTGCATACCGCCATGGATCCCCTGCAGCAGAAGGCCGCCAACGAAGGTCTGCGCCACGGTCTGGAAGACGCTGCCAAGCGTCACGGCTGGCTCGGTCCGGTGAAGCATCTCGAACCGTCGGAGTACAAGGATTTCCTGAAGAAAAAGAACTTCCAGCTCTCCGATCTCGACGACGACGGCTGGGCTCTCGCCCTCGTGACAGGCGTAAGCAAGTCTGGAGCCGACGTGCTGCTCTCCGAAACGCAGCGCGGCTATGTGAACGTGCGCACCATGAACTGGGCGCGCAAGCCCAACAAGCGCGTGGCGGGTTCCGTCACGGCCGTGGTCCAGCGGGACGCCACAAAAGTGGTCAAGGCCGGCGACGTCATCTGGGTTTCCCGAGATCACGCTGCGGCCTCGGCTCCAAAGCAGACCTCGAAGAAAAACGCCAAAACCGCAGCGGACGCCCCGAAGACCGGGCAGACTACCTCCTCGCGCATCAGCGAACCGGTGATCGCCCTGCGACTGCAGCAGTATCCCGACGTGCAGGGCGCCATGGTGTCCATCGAGCCGGAGAGCGGCGACGTGGTGGCCATGGTGGGCGGCTACGCCTTCGGCAGTTCCGGCTCGCAGTTCAACCGCGTCACGCAGGCCCAGCGCCAGCCGGGATCCTCGTTCAAGCCCATCGTGTACTCGGCAGCCCTGGACAACGGTTTCACTCCGGCGTCCATGCTGCTCGACGCTCCCATCATACTCATCGACAAATGGACCAAGAAGGCCTGGCGCCCCGGCAACGACGACGGCAAGTTCGACGGTCCCATGCCGCTGTACCGGGCTCTTGCCCGCTCCCGCAATCTCTGCACCGTCCGCGTGGCGCAGCAGATGGGGGTGGAGCACATCATTGCCCGGGCCAAGGCTCTGCGCCTCACCCCGGATTTTCCCGCCACGCTTTCCATCAGCCTCGGCGCCGTGGCGGTCTCTCCGCTCAATCTGGCTCAGGCGTACACGGCCTTTGCCAACGGCGGCAAGGTAAGCTCCCCGCGCTTCATCACCAGCATTCAGGGTCCGTGGGGCAATACCATCTACGAAAGCCAGCCCGAGTCCGTGCAGGCCATCACGCCGCAGAATGCCTACGTCATGTCCAAGCTGCTTGAAGGCGTGGTCAACTTCGGCACCGGCGGCAAGGCTCGCGCTCTCGGACGCCCCATAGGCGGCAAGACCGGTACCACCAACGACGAGAACGACGCATGGTTCATCGGCATCACGCCCTATCTCGTCACCGCCACCTACATAGGCTACGATCAGCTCCAGCCCATGGGACGCGGGGAAACCGGCTCGGGAGCAGCCCTTCCGGCCTACCTCTATTACGCCAAGGAAGCGCTGACGGCCTACCCCCCGGATGACTTCCCCAAGCCCGACGGCATCGTGTTCGCCGACGCCGGAGGCATGAGCATGCCCTTCATCGAAGGCACGGAACCCGGCACCGGATACGGCATCGACGCCCTTGACGGAGACGTCGATCCCGAACTTGCCGAGCAGGCCGCCGAGCAGGCGCAGCAGGGAGAGGACCTTCTGAAGGATATGTTCTGATGAGGCGGCGGCACGCGGCGGAAAGGTCCTGAACAGTCTGCCGACAACGCCGCAGCATGAAATCTTCATCCGTCATGCGGTCGGAAGAAGCCCGCGGCTTCCGGCACGACCGCATGACGGATTCATGTCAACATAAAAAGGCTGGGGGGCCCCCTTCCCGTCTTTTTGACCCGCCCGGTTCCCAGCCGCGGTGGCCGGGGCCATTCCCCACAGGCGGGTTTTTTTTGCCTTCAGCTTGCGGCCATGCCGCAGGAGCAGATAATGGAAAAACTGGAACGTGAAATCATGCAGGTCAGCAAGGAAATCGCTGTGAAGTTCATTGAATCGCAGCGCCTTTCTCCCAGCAATTTCGAGGAAATATTTCCTTCCATCTACCGCGTGGTCATGGACACGGCCCTGAAGGGCCGGGAAAAGCTCGAACAGGAAGGAGACGCAGAATGAGCCAGAACACTCCCGGAGACGACGGCCTCCACAAGGAGCAGACACCGCAGGAACAGACCGACGCCGTTCAGCACGCTGAAGGCGGAAACGGTGCGGACAAGGCCCCGGAAACCCAAAAGACCGCCCCCGCAGATGCCGCTTCCGCCGAGGCTCCCGGCGATGAGCATACCCGCAACGTGTCTGAAATGTTCGGCCGCATGACGCCGTGGTATGATCTGCAGAACCGCGTGTTCAGCCTTTTTCTCGACTGCTGGTGGCGTCACAATCTCGTGAGCTCCGTCGTGCCCGGCCCCACGAATACGGTCATCGACATGGCGGCGGGCACGCTCGACGTCACCCTTGCGCTCATCCGCCGCTATCCCGGGCTGCACGTCTACGCCACGGACATCTGCGAACCCATGCTACGCTACGGCGAAGAACACAAGATGCGTGCGTCGGAACGCTCCCGCGTGACCACCATGGTGGCCGATGCCCGTCACATGCCTCTGCCCGACGGCTGTGCCGATGCCGTGACCATCGCCTTCGGCATACGCAACGTCCGTCCCCGCATGGAGGCGCTGCGTGAAATGCATCGCCTGCTCGTGCCCGGAGGCAGAGCCTGCATACTGGAATTTGCTCCCGTGTCCACGCCTGTGTTCGGCCCCTGCTATCACTGGTACCTTCGCC
>CAJJMX010000023.1 GCA_905192935.1 uncultured Mailhella sp. | reverse complement strand
CTACGGGCTATATTTTTGTTGAATATGACGAACTTGAACTTTTACGGTCACCGATTTTCGCTCTGAATACGCAGGATCTTATAGTAGGTACATTGATCATAGGACTGACCGTTGAGGCCTGCCGAAGGGGCTTTGGAATAACTTTTCCTCTGGTTGCGCTTCTTTTTATCGCCTACGCCTTGTTCGGCTATGCTCTGCCTGGACCTCTGCGGGCTCCGAACATCAGCTATCAGGAACTCATCAATGCGTATGTCATGAGTTTCGAGGGCGGCATATACGGTTCAACACTTGGAGTCAGTGCCAATTATATTTTCCTGTTCGTTTTGTTCGGCTCTTTTCTCGGAGCCACAGGTGCTTCAAGCTTTTTCAATAAAATAGGCATGATGGCCGGCTGCAAGCTGGCCGGTGGACCTGCCATTTCGTCGGTAGTGTCAAGTGCGCTCATGGGCTCGGTCACGGGAAGTGCCATGGCCAATGTCGTCGCCACGGGAACGTATACCATTCCCCTGATGAAAAGAGCCGGTTACCCTCCGTACATGGCCGGAGCCATTGAAGCCGCAGCTTCCACCGGAGGTCAGATCATGCCGCCAGTCATGGGTGTCACGGCCTTTGTTCTCGCGGAGATGGCGCATGTTCCTTATGTAGAGGTACTTCAGGCCGCACTGCTGCCTGCCCTGCTGTATTTTCTCGGTGTGGGTCTTTACGTGCAGTTTCAGGCCAAGAGGCTTGGGCTGGGCTCGAATTTTTCCATGGAGTGCTACAGTGCCATGGAACTCATGAGGGAAGCTCCGCTTTTCCTTGGACCGCTGGCTCTGATCATTGCCATGCTGTTCATGGGATATTCCCCCATGTTCACCATCTTCTGGGCCATCCTGCTGCTGGTCGTCTGCGGCATATGGAACATCTGGAGGCAGAATCGACTGTCTTCCCTGCTGGAAATATTCATACCGGCTATCCGTGAAAGCGCTGTGACCGGTGCGAAAATCGCCGTAACCTGTGCAGTGCTAGGCCCGGTCATCACCACCATGACCAAAACGGGACTGGGAATGAGGCTTCCCGGAATCATAGCCATGCTCAGCGGAGACAGCATGATCGTTGCCCTGCTCATAACGGCAGTCGTGTGCATCATTCTGGGGATGGGGGTTCCCACCATTGCGGCATACCTTATGGTGGCCATGGTCGGTCTGCCCACACTGGTGAAGCTTGGGGTGGAACCTTTTTCCGCTCATATGTTTGTGTTTTTCTTCGCCGTGTTTTCGGGAATCACGCCTCCCGTGGCGGCAACGGCCATTCCCGCCGCAGCGCTTGCTGAAAGCAAGTATATGAAAACGGCCGTAGAGGCGGCAAAAATCGGCGGCGTAGGCTTTTTCCTGCCGTTTTTGCTGGTCAGCTCTCCTGAAATCATGCTCGGACAGACGTCTTCCAGTCCGTGGTATACGCTGTTCTTTTTCCTGGTGGGAGTACTGATGCTTGTGCTCGGAGCCGGAGGACTCAGCGCCTATCTTTTCAAGCCTCTGCAGCGATGGGAATCGGCGGCAGCCGTTGTCGGTGCCATAGTGCTGCTCTGGGCGATGTTCAAGGAAACAACCATAGCTTACGCCGTCAGTCTCGCCTATGTGTTTGGAGTAACGGCAATGATTTACTTCAGGAAGGGAGTTGGCAAGACAGAGGAAGAGCTTTCTCAATGAGAAAAATTGGTATTCAGTTTTTGTGGATATAACTATCAATAATTATAAAATATCGTTTTTTGTGTGTGGAACAGCCATATTTAGTCATCATTAATTATTTTTTACATGGAAGGGAATAATGAACAGAGATGTCGTATTTCATGACGCGGACGTGCTCGTCATGGGAGCAGGGGCCAGCGGATGCGGAGCGGCACTGGCTGCACGCGAAGAGGGAAAAAATGTCCTTCTTGTGGATAAGGGCAAACTGGAAAGCTGCGGAAGCATAGGCGCCGGGAATGATCATTTCATGGGAGTGCTCAACAGCTCCGATCCCTATGACAGCGTTGACGACATGGTCAACTTTTTCTGCAAGCCCGGAAACGGTGTGCCTCCTGAGACGGTGAGAGCCTGGGGAGAGGCCATGCCGCACCTTATTGAGTTTTTGACGGACGTCGGTGTGGAATTTCAGAAAAATGAGGATGGTACCTTCAAGCGGTCTCAGGGGTTCGGCCAGCCGGGGCACTGGTGGATACTGATTCACGAGGGACAGTTCATGAAGCCGAAAATTGCCAGACGCATCCGGCAGATCGGCGTTGATGTGCTTGATCATGTCATGTTGACGCGTCTTCTGGTGCGGGACGGCCGTTTTGTCGGTGCTATGGGCTATCATGTCCTGGACGGTTCGTTCCATGTCCTTCGGGCCAAAACCGGTGTTCTGGCCATGGGGCCGAGGGTGCAGAGGGCCTTCACCAATTCGACTTTGAATCCTTTCAACAGCATTTCCATGCCGTTCAACGTAGGAGCCCATTATATCCTTGCCTATGAAGCGGGTGCCAGACTCGTTAATTTCGACACGAAGCAGACCGCTTCCGTGGAGCCGAAGAGCTTCGGCTGTCCGGGGATGAACGGTATTACCGGCTCCGGCGCGCATGCGCTGAACAGTCTCGGGGAGCGCTTCATGACGAAGTATCATCCCATGACGGAACAGGCTCCCCGGCATCTTTTTGCGCGGGGACTTGTGGAAGAGTCCCTGAAGGGAAACGGTCCGCCTTTCTATATGGATATGAGGCATCTTCCTGATGATGTCCGTAACAACCTTGAGTTTGATCTCATGCCCGGGGACAAGGGAACCTGGCCGGACTATTCGGCCCAGAGAGGGCTGGATTTCAAGACCAAGATGATGGAAGTGGAGGTCAGCGAAATTCGTTTGGAAGGTATGGTGTTCAGAGACAAGAACTTTGAAAGCACAGTGCCGGGTCTTTTTGTGGGAACAGGTTTCCATGCATTTTCCGGCGCCATGTGCGGCGGATATGCGGCGGCGAAGAACGCGGCAAGACAGGCCGACACCAAAGTTATGCCGGACTTTCCTGGTCGGGAAGAAATTGATGAGGAGCAGACCAGGGTGATGCTTCCGCTGGAGAGCGGAGGGGAAACCAGTGCAGCGCTGTTTGAAAAGGCCATACGTCAGATCATGCGCTATTATATGGGATATGTGCGCAATGAAGTCGGCATGAAACAGGGGCTTGAAAGTCTGGATCGCCTTGCTTCGAAAGTTGACGACCTGTATGCCGCCAACATGCACGAACTCATGCGTGTTCATGAGGCGCAGAATCTTCTTCAGGTGTGTCGTCTGTTCACCATGGCAAGCATTGAAAGGAGAGAAACCTCGTCCAAGACGCTTTGCCTGCGCTCGGATTATCCTGATCCCGATCCTTCTCTTACGGTGCTGGCCATCGAAAAAAGAGGAGAGAATCCCTTCCTTTACTGGATGTAATTACAAGGATATGCATTATGCCGCCAAGATTCAGCAAAGAACATCTGCTTCCCCTCATTCATGGAAACGATTCGTACAGACAGCACAGAACTTCCCCCTGCGAAGCGCATTGTCCTGCCGGAAACCATATTCAGCTTATGGAAAGTCAGGTGGCTGCCGGACATCACGTGGAAGCGCTGATGACTCTTTTGAGCCGCAATCCCTTTCCGGGAGTGACCGGCCGCATTTGTCCGCATCCGTGCGAAAAGGCCTGCAATCGTCAGCATTACGATGAGGCGCTCTCCATTCAGGCATTGGAACGCTTTGCATCCGATGCGGGGCATACCCTTACGCCGACCCCTGCACCTGCCACGGGCAGAAGGATATCCGTGATCGGCTCGGGGCCGGCGGGAATGAGCTGTGCCTGGTTTGCAGCACTGCTTGGTCATGAAGTGACCGTCTTTGAATCTTCCCCTGTTCTCGGAGGGGTTCCCCGCCTGGCCGTTCCCGATTTTCGTCTGCCCAAGCATGTGGTGGACAGGGAAACCGGACGCATTCTGGCGCTGGGAGTAAAAGCATTCACTAATATGGCAGTGGGCAGGGATATTTCCCTGGACGCCGTGCTTGAAGGCTGCGACGCCTGTGTCATTGCCGTCGGCAGCTGGAAGGAGCGCAGACTGGCATGTCCCGGTGCAGAGCTTGCCCGTCCGGCAGTGGCGTTTCTTCAGGAAAGCAATCTGATCAGAGAGAGACTTGACGGAAAACAGGTTGTCATTCTCGGTGGCGGAGGTGTGGCTTTTGACTGTGCGTTTACAGCAAAAAGACTGGGAGCGTCGAAAGTAAGTCTTGTTTTTCCCGAGTCTCTGGAGAATGTCCGTGCTCCTGAGGAAGAGATGAAACAGGCTGTTATGGAAGGGATACGACTTGTTCATTCTCATATATCCGAGCAGATCGGCAGCAACTATGTAAAGGCCGCCAAGCTCCGTTCATTCTCTTTTGACGAGTGTGGCAACCTTTGTGCGGAAAAGTATGACGGCGAAGGGGAAACGTTGCCCGCAGATGTCGTTATTTGTGCAAGCGGACTCAGCACTGAGCTGTCATTTTTGGAAACGTTGAATCTGGCCGTCGACAGGAGAGGGCGAATTCTCGTTGATGAGCATTACCGCACTTCCTGCGACAAGATTTTTGCTGCAGGTGATGTCGTGACAGGCCCTTCCTTTGTGGCTGACGCCGTAAGCAGCGGAAGAAAGGCCGCCATGGAAATTCATAAGGCTCTGACTGACTGTGCCGACTCCATGAGCATACGGATAGATGAAAACTTTAAGGTTTTGATGGAGAATTCGACGGCTCGGACACGAGAAGTGCATGTTGTGGAATTCAAGGAGATAGGAAATCCCGGTTATCATGAAAAGGCTCCTCGCCGAGTGCCTGAAAAGCGTGACGGACCGGAAACGGCCTTTGCTGAAATACAGGCAGGTTTTGATGCCGAGAACGCGGAGGCGGAAGCGAGCCGGTGCATGCACTGCGGCCACTGCATTCACTGCGGATCTTGTCTTGAGCGTTGTCCCGGATATATTCTGGAAAAGGATGACAGAGAGGAGCCTTTCGTCAGATATCCGGAAGAGTGCTGGCATTGCGGCTGTTGTCGGACTGCCTGCCCCACGGGATCCATCAGCATGGAATTTCCCATTACCATGCTTGTGTGATGCCTTTTCGTCTGGCAAATACTCACCTGGAGGTATGGCACTCGGTTGTATGAAGACAGTTTTTTATAATGCTGTTTGTAGTTATCATTTTATAATTGTGTAAAATATATCATAAATTAATCCCAGGTGGTTGATAAATCAATTATCTTTCCTGGGATTAATTTAATTTAAAAGGATATATTTATGATTAAAGAACTGAATGGTGATTTTTTGCAGTGGTTGAGAGGCTTTTATTATGTTGCAACTCTTGGAAGCGTTTCCAAGGCTGCTGCATATATGCATAGAAACCAAAGCTCTATCACATATCAGATACGTTCACTTGAACGGGCGTTGGGAAATGCTCTTTTTTCCAGAGTGAATAAGCAGATGATCTTGACGGCAGCAGGTGAGGCTCTTTTAACAAGATGTATTGCGATTTTTGATCTTCTTGATGCCATGTGTGACGATTTGGCCTGTATGGACGGATGCCTGCGGGGGATCATTCAGATTTCCGGAACGAGGCCGACATTTCAGGCTGCGATTTTTAGAGATGCTTTAAAAGAGTATACGGAGGCACATCCAAATGTACGGGTGCAGCTGCTTCCGGGAGAACCGGAGCAGATTATTTGTGACATAAAGATGGGGAAAAATGATTTTTCTCTTATCGGAGTACAGAAACCTCCGTCAGTATGTCTTTTTAATCCGCTTTTTGACTCATCTCATGTGCTGGTTGCATCTAAAGAAAGGAACTTTGAGATTTCATCCGTTCCTACCCGGAAGGAATTGGAACATATTCCTTTGATCATGCCTATTCATCAGAAGGATGGTGTTCCTTCTTTGCGCTTTATATCAGATGATGTCATGTATTTATTTAAAAATTTTTCAAATATATATTGCAGAAATCTTCAGGTAGCTATGGATTATGCCGCAAATGGTTTCGGATGCGTTATTATTGACTTGTTTTCTCTGCTTTCTTTTTGTCACTATCGCGACAAGATAGATGTGTTCTGTCTTGATAGCTATCTTCCCAGGCTCCATTATGGGATTTTATCCCGGCATACGAGAGAAATGACGAGGCCTGCTAAAATATTTTTGGAAATGCTTCAGGACAGACTGAGTCATATGGATTTATCGTTGTCGCTGTTTTATCATGAGAACGGCTGAGCATTGCGCACTGTCTTGTGTCGCCTGTATAAAAGAAAATATTGTTGCAGCATTGAACCGGTCGACAAATATTTCCAAGGCTGGGGAGGCTGCGGCCGGTACCGGTTTGGTATGGAGGGAAACAGTATTTTTTAACGGACTTTGAGTAAATAATATTGAAAATAAATAAGCGTGCGTGTGTGCGGTGATATTTTTGAAGAGGGAAAGAACAATGTCACTCAGAATGAAAAAGCCCCCACGTTTTACCGTAAGGGCTTGATTTCACTGGAGCCAGCTTGGAGACTTGAACTCCAGACCTACTGATTACGAATCAGTTGCTCTACCAACTGAGCTAAGCTGGCGCTTCGGACATTCTTTGTATTGGTTTTCATGGGCGATGTCAACACCGCAGGCGGCATTTCCCGTGGGAAGGCATTTCCCGCCTACTGGGCGAGGGGCACGGTGAAGAGGAACATGCCTCCGGGGCCCTTTTCGGCGCGTATCATGCCGCCGTGTCGCTCCACGATATGCTTGCATATGGCGAGTCCGAGTCCTGTGGATGAGGGGGATACCCTTTCCTTTTCCACACGGTAGAAGCGCTCGAAAATGCGTTCGCAGTCCGCGGCCGGGATGCCGGGTCCCTGGTCGGACACGGTGAACACGGCCATGGACTCAAAGGGAGAGGGTTCGCCGGTAATGGTGATGACGCTGCCCTCGGGCGCGTAGCGGCAGGCGTTTTCCAGAAGGTTTCGGAAGACCTGCGTGATGTAGTGGGCGTCGGCCCGGATGTTCATGCTCCTGTCGATGTGGATGTCGACGGTGAGATTTTTGGCTTCAAGATGGGGAGAGCAGGAATCGAGGGCGTCTTCCAGAACGAAGGCTGCACGCACGCAGGTGAGCTGAAGGGGAACGGCGCCGCTTTCGAGCTTGGAAAGCTTGAGCATGTCCTCCACGAGAAGGGCCATGTGTCTGGCATTGCGCAGTATGGTGCTCGTGAACTTCTGCCGGTCTTCCGTATGATGGGGCGGCAGGTCGAGTATGGTTTCGGCGAAGCCTATGATGGTGGTGAGGGGAGTGCGCAGTTCGTGCGCCACTTCGCCCATGAATTCGCGGCGTCTTCTGCTCATGCGCACAAGATCGCTGATGTTGTGGAAAACCACCACGGCATAGGGCGAGGATTCTGCGGTGAAGAGGGAGTCGTGGTTCTTGAGCGGGGTGATGCGCACGCTCAGGATGATGTCCTTTTCGAGCGTGATGCGGAAGGCCGGGGAGGAGTGACGATCGGGAAGAAAGTCGTGCAGGAAGGCGTCGAGCATTTCCCGGAAGGTGGAACCGGGCACCACGGCCGAGGCCGGCATGCCCACGGCGCTTGTGGTGAACAGGCTGCAGAAGGAAGGATTGGCCTTGAGCACGACGCCCTGCTTGTCCAGAATGAGCACGCCCTCGTCGAGGCTGTCGAGAATGTCGTCGAAGGATGCCTGATGCGGGGGCTGTGTCTTGTCCGCCTTCTTGGGAGCGTTGTCTGACGAGGCTGCCGTAAGATCCGTGAAGCACGATTCCCTGTTCGGGACTATGGAAGGGGCTTTCATGCGTTATCCCTTGCAGCGATAACCTATGCCGCGCACGGTTTCTATGATGTCGGCGGCTTCACCGAGGCGGGCGCGCAGGCGTTTTATATGGGTGTCCACGGTTCTGTCGTATCCGTCGAACTGATAGTCCCACACGGAGCTCAGCAGCTCCTCGCGGGAACGCACGCAGCCGGGGTTCTTCATGAGATCCTGCAGCAGGCAGAACTGTATGGCCGTAAGTTCCACGGGCTTGTCGTTCACGGTGACCTTGTGGGCCTGAGGATCGAGGCAGACGCCGTGACAGCGCAGCAGAGGATCGTCGTCTTCCTGGATGGCGCGGCGGCGCAGCATGGCCTTCACCCGCAGAAGAAGCTCGCGGGTGTTGAAGGGCTTGACCACATAGTCGTCGGCGCCGAGTTCGAAGCCCACGATGCGGTCCACGTCGTCGCCGCGGGCCGTGAGCATGATGATGGGGATGTGTTCCGTGCTTCTGTCCTTGCCGAGTTCACGGCACACGGCAAGCCCGTCCATGCGGGGCAGCATGACGTCCAGAAGAATGAGCGCCGGTTTGCGGCTTCGGGCCAGTTCCAGAGCCGTGCAGCCGTCTGCCGCTTCCAGCGTGGCATAGCCTTCGCGTTTCAGGTTGAAGACCAGCAGATCCCGGATGTCCTGTTCGTCATCCACAACAAGAATGAGGCTTTCGCTCATGATTTCCTCAATGTCACATCAAATAAAACTTCGGAGCCTGCAACTTTCGGCAGAATGACATATTTTTATAAAAAAGAGAAGACTGTCACACAATTGACACATAACTGCCCTCAGGCAGACACTGTGAGTTATTACGCTGCTTTCTCATGAGGGAACAGCCAAACCTCAGAGAACAGAATGGCCGCCGTGCTTTTTGTGGCAACGGGCATGGCGGTGACACCGGCTCCACACCCGCAGGAGGCCGGATAGGATCGACCCGGGATTTTCCTTTCCGTCCCGGGTCGATGCTGTTTTTAAGAGGGTTCTCGTAAGACGGCTGTCACGCAACTGCCATGATTCTGCCGCGCTGCGGTCACGGGTCTGCTGTAATGTTCGTCCATCAGCAAGGCGTCGCGAAGGTAGCCCTGAACGTCGGGGAGACGCGGGATCGCCTTATGGTCGTCAAAAAAAGGATTCCCTCATGATCAGGATAGGCATCAACGGCTTTGGGCGCATCGGCAGATATCTGCTTCGTGTCATGCACCTTTTTCCCCAGTGCGAAGTGGTCGTCATCAACGGTCACCGCGCGAGCAACGAGGAAATGGCGTATCTGCTCAAGTATGACTCCGTGCACGGCCGATTCCCCGGCAAGGTGGAGTCCACGGAAAACGGCATCCGTCTCGACGGCCGTGAAATCATCATCACCCGCTGCGACAAGGGAGAATGGAAGTGGGGCGACTACGGTGTGGACATCGTGGTGGACACCTCCGGCACGCTGAGGAAGCGTGATCTTCTGGCCCTTCACATGAACTGCGGCGCAAAGAAGGTCATCATTTCCGCCCCCTGCAACGATGCCGATGCCACCATCGTCATGGGCGTGAATCAGGACATTTACGACCCGGCGAAGCATGATGTCATTTCCGCCGCCTCCTGCACCACCAACTGTCTTGCTCCCGCCGTCAAGGTTCTGCACAACGAGTTCGGCATCCTGCACGGACTCATGACCACCATCCATTCCTATACCATGAGCCAGCGCCTTCTCGACGGCACCCAGAAGGATCTGCGTCGAGGCCGTGCGGCGGGGCTCTCCATCATTCCCACCACCACGGGCGCGGCGGCGGCCGTGGGACTGGTCATTCCCGAACTCAAGGGACTTCTCAACGGCGGTGCGCTGCGCGTGCCCACTCCCGACGTCTCTCTTGTGGACTTCACCTGCGAGCTCAAGACGGAAGTCACCGCGCAGGAAGTCAACGCCGCCCTCAAGTACGCCTCCGAGACCTGGCTGTACGAGGCTCTCGGCTACTGCGACGAACCTCTTGTTTCCATAGACTACGTGGGCGACACCCACGGCGGTACCATCGACGCTTCCTTCACCACCGTCATGAACAAGACCATGCTCAAGATCGTGGTCTGGTATGACAATGAATCCGGCTTTACCCATCAGCTCGGCCGTCTGATCCGTCTCGTGGCTTCCCATCTGGAAGCGTAGCGGCCGCGGCGATTTGAGAATGGAACGCAGGGAGATACCCTGGAACATATGACTACGAGGCCCTTATGAGCATGGATACCATGAATGAAACTGGCTCCCGTTTTATCATGACCGGTGCGGACATCGTCCGCATGGGCGAATCTGCGGAAATGCTGGTGGGCGGCAAGAACTACAACACGGCGCTCATCAGCCGCGTGGAAGGCATACGCACGCCGCAGTTCCGCGCCATTCCCGCCACGGCCTTCCACGTTGTTCTCGACGAGAGCCGCGTGAATGCCTCTCTCGTGTACGACGTGGTGGATACGGCCATGGCGGAAGTGGACTGGGCTTCCCCTGCCGTGGCTTCCGATCACGGATTTTTCGGAAATTTCGTGCGCCGTGCCGCCGCGGAGATCCGTGAACGCGGCGCAGGAAAGAGCGCCAGCACCTGTCTGCGCGACTTCATCAATCAGGTCGTGCACGGCTTTGCGGAATCGCAGGAGAACATCGACCAGCTTCGTCGCCGTTCCATGCTGGTGCAGGCCGCCATTTTGTCCATAACTCTGCCCGCCGAGGTGGATGAGGCCGTGCGCCGCGCCTACCGCGACATGTGCGAAGAGGCCGGGGAAGGAGAATTCCCCGTGGCCGTGCGTTCTTCCGCCGCGGGCGAGGACTCCCGGAAGAAGGCCTTTGCCGGCCTTCAGGACACCTTCCTGAACATCACCGGCGAGGACGCCGTGGCTGAAGCCTATCTCTGGGACTGCGCCTCCGCCTACAATCTGCGTTCCATGACCTACCGGCGCGAGGCCATTCTCGACGCCGTGGCCCATGCCGAAAAGGAAGGCGATCCTTCCATAGCGGAAAGCGCCCGCAAGGAATGGGCCATTGAGAACACCGCACTTTCCGTGTGCATCATGCGCATGATTCGTCCCGTGGTGGCCGGTACCGCCTTTTCCGCCGATACCGCCACAGGCTGCCGCGGCACCACCCGCAATGACCTCGTCAGCATCGACTCGAGCTACGGCCTCGGCGAGTCCATCGTGGGCGGCATGGTCACTCCCGACAAGTTTTACGTCTTCCAGCGCGACGACGGCACCGACGTGGTACTGCGCTTCATGGGCCGCAAGACCGTGCGCATGGTGTACAATGAGGGCGACGACGGCACGCACATCGAGCCCGTGCCCGCGGACGAGGTGAACCAGTGGGCTCTCGGCGAGAACCAGCCCATTGAAGTCGCTCAGGGCGTGCGCGCCATCAGCAGGGCCTACGGCGGCATCATCATGGACACCGAGTTCTGCATCGATGACAAGAAGCGTCTCTGGTTCGTGCAGGCCCGTCCCGAGACCCGCTGGAATGCCGAACTCGACGAACATCCCTACACCATTTTCATGCGTCGCAAGGAAGTGCTGCCCGAAGCCGCAGCCAAGGGCGAGGTGCTTCTTTCCGGCAACGGAGCGTCCCGCGGCGCCGGTCAGGGCACGGTGCGCTTCCTGCGTTCCGCTCTGGAACTGAATCGCATCCATCCCGGCGACATCCTGGCCGCCGAGCGTACCGACCCCGACATGGTGCCCGGCATGCGCGTGGCTTCCGCCATCATCGCCAATGTGGGCGGCGACACCAGCCATGCGGCCATCAGTTCCCGCGAGCTCGGCATCGCGGCCGTCATCGGCGTGCAGAATCCGCTGGCCATGCGCGCCATGGACGGCATGCCCGTGACCGTGGACGGCACGCGCGGCCTTGTGTATCGCGGTCTCTTGCCCCTGTGCGAAGTGGGCGGCGAACTGGACATTTCCAAGCTGCCCGCCACGCGCACCCATGTGGGCATCGTGCTTGCCGACGTGAATCAGGCGCTGTTCCTTTCCCGTCTGCGCAACGTGCCCGACTTTGAAGTGGGCCTGCTGCGCGCGGAGTTCATGCTGGGCAACATCGGCGCGCATCCCGCCGCGCTGGAAGCCTACGACAACGGCACGCTGGAAGGCTTTGTGGAACGTCGCCTCGCGGAACTTGAGGATCAGGTGAGCCGTCGCGTTTCCGAGCAGATAACCGTGGGCCAGGTCCTCGCGCCCTTTGCCGAGGTGCAGCTCAAGCCCTATGTGGTCCAGCTTATGGACATGGCTTCGCTTTACGCCAATACCTCCAGCGTGCCCCGTGCCGAAGCCCTCATGGCCGAGTACATGCAGCGCGCCGAGATGAATCAGGAAATCCTTCAGACCTCCGACGATCTGCGTACCCACATCCGCGTGGTGATGGGCGCGGATGAGCCCGGTTCCACCGTGACCGAGGAAGAGGTGAAGGCCGCCATGTCCGCGGCATCCAAGAAGCCTCTCGTGCAGGAAGTGCTCATGCGCATCGGCGCCATACGCCGCAGCGTGGCCGCCCGTACCCATCTCGGCAAGGAAATCGAGGAAGTACGCAGCATCCCTGAAAAGATTGAGCAGCTCATCGTGAGCAACGGCCATGTGAGCGGCCGCGATCACTATATCCGTACTCTCGGCCGCAATCTGGCGCTCTTTGCCATGGCTTTCTACGGCAAGGACATCGTGTACCGCACCACGGACTTCAAGAGCAACGAATACCGCAATCTGCTCGGCGGCTGTCTGTTCGAGCACAACGAAGACAACCCCATGCTCGGTTACCGCGGCGTTTCCCGCGATATCCACGACTGGGAAATCGAAGCCTTCAAGCGCGCCCGCACGCTCTACGGCGGCACGAACCTCATGCTCATGCTGCCCTTCGTGCGCACGCTGGAACAGGCCCGCTCCATGCGTTCCTATCTGGCCGACGTGCATGGCCTGAAGAGCGGCGAGGACGGACTCAAGATCCTGCTCATGTCGGAACTGCCGTCCAACGCCATTCTGGCGCGTCAGTTCATCAGCGAGTTCGACGGCTTCTCCATCGGCTCCAACGACATGACCCAGATGGTGCTTGCCACGGACCGCGACAACGCGGAACTTACGCACATCTACGACGAGGAAGACCCGGCGGTCATCTGGGCCATCCTGACCACCATCTTCACCGGTCAGAAGTTCTGCAAGAAGGTGGGCTTCTGCGGTCAGGGCGTGGCCAACAGCGCCATTCTTCGCGGCATGGTGGCCATTGCGGGCATCGTTTCCGCCTCCGTGGTCCCCGATACCTACATGCGCACCAAGGCCGACTTCGCCGCCGTGGAGGCGGAGAACATCCCGAGTTCCGGTCTCGGCCAGTGGCTCCATCGTCAGCATGCGGCCAAACTGCGTGACCTGCTGGAAAAGCACGGCTACGCCGACGCCGCGAAGCTGACGGAATCTTCCGACATCCGCGCCTGGTACGACGAGGAAGTGGGACGTCTGCACAAGGAGCTTGCCGCCTGCTTCAGCACGCCCTTCGAGCATGATGCGCGTCATAAGCTTGCGGAGTTCCGCCGGACCTTCCACAAGCCCGTGACCTACGCCTCCTGGGACTGGGACGCCACGGTGTTCGATGCCCTGCAGCAGGCAGGATTCGCAAGCTGGGAAGAGCAGGCCGAAGCCCTGAGAGTCCAGCGCGAAAAGTTCGCCGCAGAGTAATTCTCTCCTGTCCGGGCGGGGCGTCCAGCGTCCCGCCCGCGCGCCGGGGCAGGCGCGCTGCCGAAAAGGCGGGAACTGCTCCAGGCGGGTCCGGCGTTTCTCCCGCCTTCTCAGACGACCGGCCTCCTCCCCCGGAGGCCGGTTTTCTGTATGGCCTTTAGGCAGTTGAGGGAGCGGAAGCGACCGAAACAGAAACCCACCCGCTAAGCGGGTGGAACACAAAACGGTTATACCTAAAAAAAACACCTTTTCGATAAGACGGAGTTGTTCAGGCTCCCGTCCACATTGAAA
>CAJJMX010000022.1 GCA_905192935.1 uncultured Mailhella sp. | reverse complement strand
AAGGGTCAGGGCGATATGCATGCCCGCCATGGTGAGCTTGAAGTTCCGGTTCAGAAGAACGCCTGCGGCAAAGGTTCCGAGCGTATTGGTTGCTCCGTAGGCCAGGAGCATGATCGACAGCGAGGAAGGGCTCAGAGCGAGTCCGTGCTCCAGATAGGGACGAAGATAGGTGAAGAGGGAGTGATAGCCTCCGTAGGCGAAGATGGTGGCTGCGACGCCGGCAAGCACCCAGCGCACCTTGAGCAGGGAGATCATGCCGTGAAAGTCGTTTCCCGGACGGGGTAAAATGGCGGGAAGGGTCAGATACTGCCATAGGAAGGACACAAGTCCGGGAATGACGGAAAGCAGAAAAACGTTGCGCCAGCCGAAAAGCTCTTCCAGAAAACTGGCAAGGGGCAGAGAAATGATGGTGGCCACGGATACGCCGGAATAAAGGATGCTGAGGGCCCGGGCAATATCCTTGGGAGGCACGAGCTGGATGGTGACGGCGGAGGCCATGGACCAGAATCCGCCTACGCATATGCCGAGCAGTCCGCGTCCGAGAAGAAGCATGCCATAGTTTGGTGCCGTGGCAACGACGATGTTGGACACGATGAGCAGAGCGGAAAGGATGAGAAGGATACGGCGTCTGTCCGTATGGCGGGTGAGAGGGGCGAGCAGCAGACTGGTCAGCATGGCAAGCGCGCCGACGGAGGTGACGGTCTGCCCGGTCATGCCTTCGGAAATGGACAGTCCCCGGGCTATGGGCGTGAGAAGGCTGACGGGAATGAATTCTGCGGAAATGAGACAGGTGACGCCCATGAACAGGGAGAACACGGCGGACCAGCGGGCCCGGGAAAGATGGGATTGACAGGCGGCAGCTTCCATGGGGAAGTCCTCGGAGGGTTTGATGGTGATGCATGGCCGCTGTTTGGACGGCTGTCGTACGGAGCGCAGAAGAGGACGTGCCGCACGGTGCAGGGAAAGAGCGGCTTTTGACGGCCTCTGGTTCTGGGCGGGGGAACGCGCCGGGAAAAAGAGTATCGGCTTTTGTGCGGAAGCTGCTTCAGTCTATGGCTTCCCGGAAAGATGCTTTCGGAAAAAGCGGCCGAGTTCTTCAAAATGGAAGCGTGCTTCCGGCATGTCCTCGTCCATGTGGTACTGGGCGTGGGACAGTCCTTCAAACACGATGAGATCGGCAGGCACGCCCGCGTCTCTGAGCTTGAGATGCATGCGCACCGTGTTGCTGAGAAAGAGATCCCTCGTTCCGGAGGTGAGAAGCGTGGGCGGGAATCCGTGGACGTCGCCGTTGACCGGGGACAGAAACGGATCTTCCATGTCATGGTTCCCGGCGTAGAGCTTCGCCGCTCCGGCGAGCCAGCCGTCGTAGCTTACGAGAACGTTGTCCACGCCTTCATTGGTGAAGTAGGTATCGCCTTTCTTGTTCATCTGCGCCCAGGGTGTTCCTGCGGCCAGGGCGCCGGGAAGCGGCAGACCTTCGGCCCGGGCCCTGAGTCCCAGAATGAGCGTCATGGCCCCGCCCGTGGAGGTTCCGAAGACGCCGATGCTCCGTGCAGGCGTCGTTTTCAATATTTCCCGGTAAACGGCCACGGCATCGTCGACGGCCGCAGGATACGGAAAATCGGGAGCCATGCGGTAATCCGCATAGACCACTCTGAACCCTCCGATTCCGGCCATGAGCACGGCTTCCTGCGTGCCCGCTTCCCCCGGACCGAGAACGTAGCCCCCTCCGTGAAGGTTGAGCAGGACTCGTCCGTCGTCCGTGAAGTTCTTGGGCTCGAATATGAACACGGGCACGCCTGCCATGACGGTATGTCTCATGCTCACGCCCAGCTTCTCTCGCAGAGCGGGCAGTCCTTTTTTCTGCTGTTCGGCCACAGAGGAAATCCAGCTTTTCCACTCCTCCACGGTGCGGGGAGGCGTGTCCCAGCCTGCGGGAAGCCCTGCGGCGATCATGGCCTGCAACTTCGGACTTGCGGTATCGGGAACGGGGAAGGAGGACTCTCTGCCCATGGCGGGAAGGACAAGGACGACAGAAAGAAGGGCGGGACCGAGGAGTCGGAAAAGAGGATTCATGATTGCTCCGCAAATGCCTGCCGGGCAGGCGGCTGAAGGGTGACGTGTCCGGTATAGAAAAAATGCTGTTCCATAGCAAATGCTTATATAAAATCATAAGCAATGCTTTACAGGCATGAAAAGTATCATTAAGATAGGAAGGGAATACTCGATGAAGCTCAACGGCGGTGTTGAAAATATCCGGAAACGGAGCTCGCCGGATGCAGCTTCGTGACGGCAGGCGGGACCGATACCGGAGCCTGAGAGGATGCTGGAACGGACAGGCCCGCACGGAAAGGAGAAGAGGGCCGGAGGGATGTCATCAGGGGCGGCCGGTGAGAACGGCGTTTGGGGCGTTACGCCGCAGGCCGTTCCGGCGACATGAGGATCAGGAGAAAAGATATGGAACTGAGAGTACTGCGCTATTTTCTGGCCGTGGCGGCCGAAGAGAACATATCGAGGGCGGCGGAACTTCTGCACATCACGCAGCCTACGCTCTCACGGCAGCTCATGGAACTTGAGGATGAGCTCGGCAGCAGGCTTTTTCTGCGCGGGGGAAGACGGATGACGCTGACGGAGGAGGGCAAGTTCCTCCGCAGACGGGCGCAGGAAATAGTGTCTCTGGCCGACCGCACGGCCGAGGAGTTTCGCTCGACCAGCGAGGATGTGAGCGGAGATGTGCGCATCGGCGGCGGTGAGACGCAGAGCATGCGTGTCATTGCCGAAGCCGCTCGGAGAATGATCCAGGCGCATCCTCATGTATCCTTTCATCTTTTCAGCGGCAATGCCGAGGATGCCATGGAAAGGCTGGACAAGGGACTTGTGGACTTCGGCGTATTCATAGAGCCTGCCGACCTTTCCCGCTACGAGTACATACGGCTTCCCGTGACGGATCGCTGGGGCGTGCTCATGCGCTCGGATTCTCCTCTTGCCGAAAAGACGGCCATACATCCCGAGGATCTGCGCGATGTGCCCCTGATATGCTCCCGACAGACGCTGGTGACCAATGAGTTTTCCGGATGGCTGGGAGAGAGCTTTGACAGGTTGCATGTGGTGGCGACCTACAATCTTCTCTACAACGCCTCTCTGATGGTGGAACATGGTCTGGGCTACGCGCTCTGCCTTGACGGCAGCATCCGCTGCGGGGACGGACCGCTCTGCTTCCGTCCGCTGGAGCCTCGTCTGGAAGTGGGCATTGCCGTGGCCTGGAAGAAATATCAGGTGTTTTCCCGAGCTGCCGAGGTGTTTCTTGAAGTGCTCCAGAAGGAAATGGTCGGTGCGGCACATGACGGGGCAGATGTGCGGGGTGAGCCTGCGCCTGCATGAGGACGCCGGAAAGCCGTCTGCGGTTCCGGTCCTGCCCTTGTGGGAAGGGTACGGTGTATTGCGGCCGGTACGGAACTTGAAGGCAAAAAAAGGGGCCGCTGACGCGACCCCTTGAAGACATGTCCTGAGCGTGGCCGCTACAGGGTGATCAGCTCATATTCGGCGGTGCCGAGGCCGATTTCTTCAGCATGCCGGATCTGGCTGCGCCAGTCCGTGGTGGGGTGGATGCTGGTGAAGTGGTCATGCGCACCGTGATCGCACTGTCCGAGCACGCTGGAAGCGATGACGGGTGCGGAGTTGACGGCGTCGATGCAGGCCTTGTCCAGGGCCACGGGGTCGAAGCTGGCGAACATGCCGATGTCCGGCACCACGGCGGCGTCGTTTTCACCATGGCAGTCGCAGCAGGGCGAGACCTGATTGACGATGCTGATGTGGAAGCAGGGGCGTCCCTGCACCACGGCCTTGGTGTATTCGGCCATGCGGCGGTTGAGGATACCGCTGTCGGCGTCGTTCTTGCTGGAGATGGCGTCGAAGTTGCAGGTGGCTATGCAGCGGCCGCAGCCCACGCAGAGATCGTGATTGATGGTAGCCTTGTGGTCTTCTCCGTAGGAAATGGCCGACTGCGCGCAGAAGCGGGAGCAGGTGCGGCAGCCGCGGCACTTTTCGTGGTCGACCGTGGGCTTGCCGAGGCAGTGCATGGCCATTTTGCCGGCACGGCTTCCGCAGCCCATGCCGATGTTCTTGATGGTGCCGCCGAAGCCCGTCATTTCATGGCCCTTGAAGTGCGTGAGGGAAATGAAGATGTCGGCGTCCATGATGGCGCGGCCGATGCGGGCGCTCTTGAATTCCGTGCAGCCTTCCAGCGGCACTTCCACATCGTCGGTACCCTTGAGACCGTCGGCAATGATGATCTGACAGCCGGTGCTGAGCGGAGAGAAACCGTTTTCATTGGCGGCGTCGAGGTGTTCGAGCGCGTGCTTGCGGCGGCCGACGTACAGAGTGTTGCAGTCGGTCAGGAAGGGACGGCCTCCGAGAGCCTTCACGCGCTCGACCACGGTACGGGCGAAGTTGGGGCGAAGGAAGGAGAGGTTGCCGGGTTCGCCGAAGTGCATCTTGATGGCCACGAACTTGTTTTCAAAGTCGATGGTTTCGATGCCGGCGGCGCGGATGAGCTTGTCGAGCTTGTCAAGCAGGCTGACGCCCACTTTGCAGCGCATGTCGGTGAAGTAAACTTTCGATGCTGCCATGGAAGATCCTCCTGGTGCGGGTATGGCTGTGGTAAGAGTTATGCGGAAGGTTTGTCGAAAAAGCCGGAAAGCGTTTCCTGCGCCGCAAGAACAGGGCGGGGAAGGCCCGGCATGGCCTCATGAGCGCCTCTGATGAGCGCCTCTCCCAGTTCTGCGGTCATGTGCGCCATGTCGGATGCGAGCATGTGGACTTCAAGCCTGTCCCTGGTCACGAGGCGCAGACGGAAGTCGGCCTGCGGCATGCCGCCCCGTGCAAGCACTTCCCGTACGGCGTTTTCTCCGGCGGCGATGGCGGTAAGGAGCTCTTTTGACGGACGCTCCCCATAGGGGAGGCGGGTGAGAAGACAGGGACGCGGTTTCTGCCAGGCAAGCGACATGCCGGTCTTTTCAGCCAGAGAGTGTATCTCCTTTTTGGTCAGTCCGGCAAGGGCGAGGGGAGACGTGACGCCGAGTTCCCGCACGGCACGAAGTCCGGGCCGATAGGCGAGAGCGTCGGAGGCGTTGGTGCCGTCGCAGAGAGGCAGAGAGCTCTCCTGCATGAGTCTCGTGAACATGGCCTTCTTGCATTCGTAGCAGCGGTCCCTCGCGCCGCAGGCCACGGAGGGAAGCGAGAGCGTGTCCACGGGAATGTTCCTGAACTCAAGCGGGATATTTTCCGCCCAGGACTGCGCGAACAGACTTTCTTCCGGCGGCACGTGCGGGCCGGTGACGTGCAGCAGCAGCGGGGAGAAGCCCCCAAGATGCGCGACATGGGCAAGAAAACGACTGTCGAGTCCCCCGGAGTAGGCGAGGGCAAAGCGGCCCGCGACGGCAAGACCGGAAAGTATGTCCTGAAGTCTGGAAAGGGCGTTGTCTTTCATGGTGACTCCGGAAGTTTCCTTATGCCTCTTCCGGACTGCCGCAGGCGAAAATGGCTCCATTCGGCGCATTGTCGAACACGCGGCTGCCGTAGATGATGGCTTTTCTTTCCACCCTCATGGCGGGCCAGGGACCGAACTTTGCCCCGAGCGCCTTCAAAAGGGCCATGCCTGTGGGCGTGACGGTCTCTCCTTCGCCGGGGAAGGGACGCACGGGCACGCCTTCCATGAGTTCGAGCACCGCCGGGGCGGGCACGGGCAGGATGCCGTGGGCGCAGTGCACGAAGCCGTCGGCCACGGGCAGCGGGCTCACCACGAACAGGGAGGGCGAGAGACGCTCAAAAAGCTCACAGCTCATGCAGATGTCGAGGATGCTGTCCAGCGCACCGACTTCATGGAAATGTACTTCTTCGGCAGGGCGGCCGTGCACGGCCGCTTCCGCCGAAGCGAGCAGCGTGAAGGCGCGGGAGGCAAGAGCCTTGCCGTTTTCACTCATGCCGCAGGACTCGATGAGCGCAAGGATGTCTGCAAGCGTGCGGTGCTCGTGCTGATGGGGCAGAGTGACTTCCGCGTGCCAGCCGCCGATGTGGTTCACTTCCTTGCGGACGAGCTGCACGCTGCCCGCAAGCTCGGGCATGATGGATGAAAGGATGTCTTTTATCTGCTGCGGCGTCGTCTGGGTCATGCAGAGAAGACCGGCGAGGAAGATGTCGCCGGAAAGGCCGGAGTGGGCACGTATGGTCAGCACGGGGCCCGACGAGAGCTCCTTTTCGTGGTGATGATGCTCGTGCTCGTGATGATGTTCGTGATGTTCGCTGCTCATAGATTGTTTACCACGCGCGCTGCGGCGCAGGCCGCGCCGTAGCCGTTGTCGATGTTCATGACGGCGATGCCGGGGGCGCAGCTCGAAAGCATGCTGGAGAGCGCCGCATGACCGCCTCTGGCCACGCCGTAGCCTACGGAGGTGGGGACGCCGAACACGGGCAGCGGCGTGAGTCCGCCCATGACGCTGGCGAGTGCCGCGTCCAGTCCCGCCACGACGATGACGGCCTGAAATCGGTTGATCTCATCCAGCCGTTCCGCGATGCGCCACAGTCCTGCCACGCCGCAGTCCTCGAACACGGCGTGCTCTATGCCGAGATACTGCAGGGTACGGGCCGCTTCCCAGGCGACGGAACCGTCGGACGTTCCGGCGGACACGATGGCGACCCTGCCTTTGCTGCGGGCGGGCAGAGTATCGCCGAAGGCCGTGCGGGAAAGGGGGTGATAGTCGTACTGTTCCTGCACGTCGGCCGGCATCTGCCCGAATATTTCCGGGACCAGCCTCGTGAACAGGATGGGACACCCCGATCCCCTGCCGAAGGACTCCAGAAGTTCCCGGACGGCGGCAACGGGCTTCCCCTCGCAGAACACGGCCTCGGGAAGGCCGATGCGGGAGGCGCGGGCGTGGTCGAAAAGAATGCCGTGATTCATGATGATTCCTCTTGCAAGGGACATAGCGTTCCCGGACGTTTTTCGCAAGTTGCCGTGACCGGAGGGGCCCGGCCATGACGGCAATGTAGGGCGCAGACCAGAAGAGCGGTAGATACTATTCTTTCGATTTCTTGCCTGATCCTGCCGAACAAGCCCGGTATCGCCTGAAGGACAGGAAAGGAAGCCCCCGGAAAGCATCAGAAGATGCCGACAGGAGCACAAGGGCATGAGCTGACGACAGCGGTCTTTTTTGGGAGATTCACAGGATGAAAAAGCCCGGAGCAAAGGAGACTCCTTTGGAGGAGTCCGTCCTTTCGGCGGTAGGTTTTTCTGGTCATGCCGTTAAACGGAAGAAGCGGAACGTCTGTTGAAACGTTCCGCTTCCTGAAATATGGTGCCGAAGAAGAGACTCGAACTCTTACTCCCGAACGGGAACTAGACCCTGAACCTAGCGTGTCTACCAATTTCACCACTTCGGCGCAGGAATGTTCTTAGTAAATTTGCCGGGCTTTGGCAAGCGTTTTTTTCCGCCTCTGAGAATTTTTATGCGGAAGCCTTCCAGCAGCGGACCAGGCGGGATTCTCCCGCATGGACAAGCGGCGGGGCCTGCCGGCATTTTTCCGAGGCCAGGGGACAGCGGGGCCGGAAGGAGCAGCCCTCGGGCAGTTCGGAGGGAAGCGGGACCATGCCCGGTATGGAGGGCAGCCTTTCGCTTGAGTGATTGCCCAGAAGTGGCGCACAGGCCATGAGTCCCTTCGAGTAGGGATGCAGGGGCCTTTCAAAGAATTCGGTGACGGGGGCCTGTTCCATGAGTTCTCCGGCATACATGACGGCGACGTCGTTTGCGGCTTCCGCCACCACGCCGAGGTCGTGGGTGATGAGCAGCACGCCCATGTTCCGTTCCCGGGCCAGTCTGCCGAGCAGGCGCAGGATCTGTCCCTGAATGGTGATGTCGAGTGCCGTGGTGGGCTCGTCGGCCAGAAGCAGCCGGGGAGAGCAGGCCAGGGCCATGGCGATCATGACCCGCTGCCGCATGCCGCCGGAAAACTGATGCGGATAGTCGTTCAGTCTGCGGCGGGCGTCGGGTATGCCCACAAGTTCCAGAAGTTCCACGGTTTTCTCTTCGGCAGCGCGTCCGTGCAGTCCCTCATGGATTTCGAGGGGTTCCGCGATCTGCCTTCCTATGCGCAGCACGGGATTGAGGGACGTCATGGGCTCCTGGAAGATCATGGAGATGTCCCGTCCGCGTCTTGAGCGCATGGACTTTTCATCCAGCTTCAGAAGATCCTCGCCGTCAAAGAGGATGGCTCCGGAAGAGACGCGTCCCGGGGAGGGCAGAAGCCGCATGATGGAGAAGGCCGTCATGCTCTTGCCGGAGCCAGATTCGCCCACCAGACAGAGCGTGCGTCCCGGAAAAAGCTGAAAGCTGACATCGCGTACGACGGGTGTGGAGCCGAAGGAGACGGTAAGGTGCTGAACGTCGAGCAGTGGAAGCATGGCCGGACCGGAGAAGAAGAAAGGTGGAAGGAACGTCCCCCGCGCCGGGCACGGGAAAAAAGACCTGCTGACTATGCCATACCTTGACAGCACGGGCAAGAGAGGCTTCACATGATTTGACAAGCGGGCGACGTGAGCATAGCTTATTGAAACCGCATTTCGTATCGGGATCTTCAGGCCGAGGTCGTTTTACGACAGCATGTCTGAGAAATCGGGCGGAAAACTTCCTGGATGGTCCTTTGCTCTGAAGCTTCCGATGCGAGGAGAACAACCCTCAGCATTAAGGATGTCTTTATGAGCATACCTCTTCGTTCTCTTCCCGTAGGCACCAAGGCGCGCATAGCTTCCGTAAGGGCCGATGGAGAACTGGGCCGCCGCATCCGCGACATGGGACTGGTGCCCGGAGCCGAAGTGGAAGTCATAGGCCGCGCGCCGCTGCGCGATCCCGTAGCCCTCCGCCTGCCGGGCTTTACCCTCAGCCTGCGCAACAACGAAGCTGATTTCATTCTGGTGGAGAAGGTGGACTGATGTCTTATTTTCATCATTCCGACGACGGGCGGCCGCGCAGCGAACTGCCCACCCTCGCGCTCGCCGGAAATCCGAATTCCGGAAAAACAACGTCGTTCAATGCCCTCACCGGCGCACGCCAGCATGTGGGCAACTATCCCGGCATCACCGTGGAGCAGAAGGAGGGCATAGCCCACTGCGACGGGGAAGCCATACGCATCATCGATCTGCCCGGGGCGTATTCCCTTACGGCCTATACGCAGGAAGAGCGGGTGGCCCGCCGCGTCATAGGCACGGAAAAGCCTCTGGCCGTCATGGCTCTGCTCAACGCCGGAGCGCTTGAACGCAATCTGTATCTGGCCGTGCAGCTCATGGAAATGGGCGTGCCCGTGTCCATCGGCCTCAACATGATGGACGAGGCCCGCGCCATGGGCATGAGCATCGACGTGGCCGAGCTTTCTGCCCGTCTCGGGGTGCCCGTGGTGGAAACCGTGGCCCGAACCGGCGAAGGTCTTCAGGAATACCTGCGTGAAACGCTGGCCTTCAGCCGCAAGTTCGAGGGCCAGCCCTGGCATCCTCTGCACATCTCCTACGGTCCGGACCTCGACCCCGTGCTCAAGCACCTCACGGAGTCCCTTGACGAGGAAGGCGTGGGCTGCGCTCCCTATCCCACCCGCTGGCTGGCCCTGAAGCTTCTGGAAAATGATGAAGAGATTCTTTCCGAGCTCAGTCACGACAAGCCCGAAGTCATGGCGCATGTGAAGGAGCACATCGACGAGGTGGAGGCACATCTGAAGGCCACGCTCGGAACGAGTGCCGAAGCCATCATCGCCGATTATCGCTACGGGTACATAAGCTCGCTTCTGCGCGGCGTTCTGACGAGGCGCGACGACATCGCCCAGCGCATGGACCTGTCCGACAGAGCGGACCATATCCTGACCCATCAGTTCATGGGACCGCTCATCATGCTCGCCATCATGTACCTCATGTACCGCATCACCTTCACGCTCGGCGAGATCCCCATGCAGTGGGTGGAATCTCTCTTTGCCTGGCTGCGGAATCTTGTGGATACCAACATGGCCGACGGCGTGCTGAAGTCCATGATAACTTCCGGCATCATCGACGGCGTGGGCGGCGTCATGTGCTTCGTGCCGCTCATTCTGCTCATCTTCATGCAGATAGCCATCCTGGAAGACTCCGGTTATATGGCGCGCATGGCCTATATGCTGGACAGGATCTTCCGCATCTTCGGTCTGCACGGCGCATCCGTGGTTCCGTACATCCTCGGCGGAGGCATAGCCGGCGGCTGTGCCGTTCCGGGCATCATGGCCGCGCGCACGCTGAGAAGTCCCCGGGAAAAGCTGGCCACGCTGCTTACGGTTCCCTTCATGGCCTGCGGCGCAAAATTGCCCGTGTTCATCGTGTTTTCCGGCGTGTTCTTCCCGGGCAACGAGGCTCTTGTCATGTTCGGGCTTACGCTGACGGGCTGGGTCGTGGCCATGCTGGCCGCACGCTTTCTGCGTTCTTCCTTCATCAAGGGACCGGCGACGCCTTTCGTCATGGAACTGCCTCCCTACCGCATGCCCACGCTTCAGGGCATGGTCATCCATGCCGGTGAGCGTACCTGGGAGTATCTGAAAAAGGCCGGAACCGTCATTCTTGCCATATCCATCGTAGTGTGGGCGGCCATGGCCTACCCCGGACTTCCCGAAGACAAGGTGCAGGCCCATGAAACCACGCTGGCCGCACTTCAGCAGCAGCTTGATGCGGCGCAGCCCGATTCCGAGCTGCATCGTTCTCTGGAGGCGGCCATACACACGGAAGTGGGACGCTTCAACGAAGAAACGCTGCGTCACACCGTGGCCGGACGCATCGGCGCCGCCATGGAACCGGTGACCCGCTATGCGGGCTTCGGCTGGGAAGCCAACGTCTCCCTGCTCGGCGGACTGGCCGCCAAGGAAGTCATCGTGACCACGCTCGGCACGGCCTATTCCATGTACGACGCAAACGAGGACGCCTCAGGCTCTCTTGCCCAGTTCATTGCCAAGGACAAGAGCTGGACCATTCCTTCCGTGGTATCCTTCCTGCTGTTCGTCCTGCTCTATGCTCCCTGTTTCGTGAGTCTTGTCACCATCCGCACGGAGACGGGATCCGCAAAATGGGCGCTGTTCAGCTTTGTGTTCAATACCTGCATAGCCATGATCGTGGCTACGGCGGCCTATCAGATCCTTTCCCGCTGGTAGAGAAGAGCAGATCCTGCAAAAAAAGCGGCCGTCTCCCGAAAGGAGGCGGCCGCTTCTGATATCCGGGCTGATTCCGCAGGCATAAGGGATGCATGACTTGCCGTCGAAAGGCGACGGGATCAGGCATGCGCTCGAGAGCTGCGCTCAGTCCTCTTGGCTAAAGGCTGCTGATGGCATCGGCCATGTCGTCGAGCCAGGGGCTCTTGACGGCTTCAATGGCGCCCTGGTCGCAGGCGCGGGCGATGGCCGGATCGATGGGCAGACGGGCGATGTGCTTGATGTCGTACTGCCTGGCGATTTCTTCCAGATGGCTTTCGCCGAAGATGAAATGACGCTTGCCGCAGTTCGGGCACTCAAAGTAGGACATGTTTTCCACAAGCCCTATGACCGGAATGTTCAGGCCGTCGAGACGGGCCATGTTCACGGCCTTTTCCACGATCATGGACACGAGTTCCTGCGGCGAGGTGACGATGACGATGCCGTCGATGGGCAGGGACTGATAGACCGTCAGCGGAACGTCGCCGGTTCCCGGAGGCATGTCGACGAACATGTAGTCCACGTTGTTCCAGATGACCTCGGACCAGAACTGCGTGACCACGTTGGCGATCACGGGACCGCGCCAGACGACGGGGTCGGTGTCGTGTTCCAGAAGGAGGTTCATGGAGGCAATGTCCACGCCGGTGGCGGAGCGGACGGGATTCAGACCGAGCTGGGTGCCGGACATGCGCTGCGTGACTCCGAACAGCCGGGGAATGGAGGGGCCGGTGATGTCGGCGTCAAGCACGGCGGCATGAGAACCGCGACTCTGCATCTTGGAGGCGAGCAGACCCGTGACGAGGGACTTGCCCACGCCGCCCTTGCCGCTCACGACACCGATGACTTTCTTTACGGTGGAGAACTTGTGGAGCTTCACCTTCATGTCGACCGGTTCAGTGCGTTCCGCGCAGTCCTGACCGCAGCTGCCGCACTTGTGATCGCAATCGCTCATAGTAAGACTTCCTTTTTGTTCCGGCGGAGGGTTCGCCGGGTGATGTACGTCCCCTTCCTATAGTTCTTTCCCCGGTGTCTGACAAGTCGTGAGACGATTTGGGCCTGAGGCCGGATGAGAATTTTTGCTTCCGCTCCTCGTGAGCACGGAGCTGAGGAACAGAGACGAAGAGAACTGCGCATGGCCGCGGCGAAGGACCGGTGAAGCGCTCCTGACGCCGTTTTTTCTTGACGTCTTTTGTGCAGCACGTAAGCTTCGGGCATGACCGGCTCTTTTCGGGCCGGGGATGTTTTTCGGAGAGAACATATGGCGAAGTTTGAATTTTATGATGCGGCGGGCAACGTCCATCCCTTTGAGACCTATGCCGAGGCCGAGGCCTTTGCGCTCGGCGCAGGCTATGTTTTCGTGACCAGCCGCAGCGTCATGGAAGGCTCGAAGGACAGGATAGCCTATTTTGTGGCCGCCTCCGACGTGCCTGAAGGCGTGACGGACAGAAACGAACTTTTTCCCGTGCTGCTGGCCAGGTATCCGGAATGGAAGGAACCGCGCATCATGCCCGTGCCGGACTCGGATACGATGACGGACGGAAAGGCGTAAGATTCTCTTTCGTGCGCTGCATCCTGTCGGCCTCTGAAGTCCGCGATCTGGGAGAAGTGCGGTCGGCAGGTCGCGGAACGCGGCATTCTTCCCGGAGATGGTCGGCTCCGGCCCGTGGCTTTCCAGGACCGGGGGAAGCCGTTCTTTTCTGCGGCGGAAGGTCTCAGTGCGCCTTGTGCATGGCCGCGCGCACGGCGCGCACCCTGGCCTCGATGTCGGGCGCACCCACAAGTTCGGAAACGAGAGCGCAGCATTTCGCTCCGCGTCCGGTCACCTCGGCGATATTGTGTTCCTTGATGCCTCCGATGGCCACGAAGGGAAGACGGCAGTTTTCGACGACCCATTCCAGATAGGAAAGGCCCACGGGAGCGCAGACGTCTTCCTTGGTCTGCGTGGCAAAAATGGGACCGACGCCTATGTAGTCGGCGCCGACGGCCTCGGCGGCCTTTGCCTGTTCGGGGCTGTGCGTGGACAGACCTATGATCTTGTCGGGGCCGAGAAGACGCCGGACCTCGGGCACGGGGAGATCGTCCTGTCCCACATGCACGCCGTCCGCATCCACAAGCATGGCGATGTCCACATGGTCGTCGATGATGAAGCAGGCTCCGGCCTCTCTGGTGAGGCGACGGAGTATCCGGCACTCTTCGAGCATCACCCCGGCGTGGGCGTGCTTTTCGCGGTACTGGAGTATCTTCACGCCCGCATGAAGCAGGGCGCGCGCCTGTTCCTCCACGCTGCGCCCAAGGGCCAGTCGGGAATCGGTGAGGGCATAGAGATCGGTTTCTCCGGGAAGTATGCGTGCCATGGCAAATCCTTAAAGCAAATCTTTAATGGTTCCGGTGAGCAGCCATTCCAGAGCCGCATCGGCCTGCATGGCGGCGCACTGCATGACGCGGGGAGCGAGAGGCGGCCTGTCGGCGACGTCGGTCTTCATGTCGCCCACCACGATGAGGCTCCCCATGAGACGGCGTTTCATGGCGTATCCGCCGAATCCGCCCATGCCCGAGCCGCAGATGACGGTCTTTTTTGCCGCCATCGCCGCCGAGGCGAAGAGCGCCTTGGTATCGGCCTTGTCCAGCGCCTCGATCCAGAGCTCTGCCTCGTCGAGCAGCGGGGGAATGTTGTCCCTGTCCAGCCACAGTCTGCGGGCGTCCACCTTCATGTCGGGATTCAGGCAGAGAAGCTGTTCTTTGAGAGCCTCCACCTTGACGCGTCCCAGGTGGGCGGGAAAATAATGCTGCCGGTTGAGATTGGAAGGCTCCACGAT
>CAJJMX010000021.1 GCA_905192935.1 uncultured Mailhella sp. | reverse complement strand
GCCATGATCGTGCTGTGGGCCGCCTCCATGTACCTCTTCCTCAACAAGAAGAACTTCTGGATCACCGCCGTGCCCGCCACCTTCATGAGCGCCGTGTCGAGCACCTACTTCTGCATGGCTCCCGAGTGCCTCGGTCTCGTGGTGAAGCTGCCTGTCGCCGTTTCCTATGTGATCGGCGTGGTCGTGGCCGCGCTGTTCCTCAGCATGTTCCTGCGCGCGACCCGCAGTCGTCGCGCGTAATGCAGACGCCGCTTCGTTTCCCTGAAGCGGCATGACGCAAGGATCCGCCGTCTTTTCCGAAAAAGACGGCGAGGAGAGCTGAGGCGCTCCGGTATCCTCTTCGTCGAAGTATGTGGGGGTCGCCTTTACGGGCGGCCCCCTTTTTCGTATGTCTGTTTTGCGGTGCTGAATGCACGAGCGCAACATTCATCCTTCTGGAGAGCTCATGATGCTGTATTTCAAACCGGCCAGGCTGGGCAGCCTGGGACTCGACGACAAGGAGCTGAAGGACGACAGAAAGTCCTGCCTTGTGTTCGGTCCCTGCGGAGTGGGACACAAGGCCCTGTATCTGAACAGCCTTTTCATGGATCGCCGTTTTTATGTGCCCGTGTCCAACATCCGGCGCGCCTACAAGCGCGTGGCCATGAGCAAGGGCGGCTTTACCGGCAAGGGCATCTTCGGCTCCATTCCTTACCTTGTGGTGGAGTTCGACAAGGCGGAGAGCGTGCAGTGCACGTTCAAGCATGAAAGCCATGTCGATATGATGATAGCGGAAATCCAGCGCCGTTTTCCCCATATCAGGACCATGTCCGAGGCTGCGGCAAAAAGGCTTGCCGAGGCCAGGGCCGCGGAAGAAGCGCGGTATGTCAGTCACCTTTCTTCGACGGCGGAGGAAAGCCTTGCAAAACTTCGCGATGCCGCAGCCTTTCTGGAAAAGCGGCCGGATCTGTCGACGCGTCTTGCCGCGGCGAGCAAGGCCAGACGCGTCGATATGCTGACCAATCCCGTGCATAAGTGGGTGGCACTTGCCATTTTCTGTCTTGCGATTGCCGCATCCGCCTACGGCGCGTATACATGGTTTTCCGGCGAAGGAAACTACGGCATGTACGTCACGCTCATAGGGCTGGCCGTGCTGTTCTTCTTTGCCGGCGCCAACGTTCTGCCCACGGTCCGCAACAACAGCAGAGCCATAGCGGCCGCGCTGGAAAAGGCCCGTGGCGATATGGCGGACTACATCGGGACGTATCCCGACTTCCCCCTGCCTGCCCGCTATGCGCATCCCGCCACGATTTCGCGCATGATACGCTCCATTCGGGAAGGCCGGTCCGAAACGATACCCGAAGCCTACGAAGACATGAAGGCCGTGCTCCGTTCTCTCAATTCCAGCGTGAAGGTCAGCCAGACGGAATATGATGAGGTGGTGGCCATCAAGCCTATGTTCCTGCTGGAGGACTACAGGTAGACTTTCGTCTGTTACGGGAGGAAAAAGCCGCGCCGCATAAAAGGGAGCGGCTTTTTTTGCAGCTGGCAGTGCTCCGTGGCGCTCCGGGCTGCCGTTGAGAGGACCTCGGAAAGATCGGAAGAGGCGGACGGAACGGGAGTCGATGAATCGTCGGAGAAAACGCCGGACCGGTTCTTTGCGGGGCTTCGGAACAGCGGATTTTTATATGCGCATCCAAAGGACGGATGGCGGCATAAGGATTTTTTCAGGCAGAAAAAAGGCCGTCGCCCTTACGGGCGGCGGCCTTCAGAGTCTTGGGCAGGACCGGGTCATTCTGCGGGCTTTTCCGTGGCGGATTCCATGACCGGTTCTTCGTTTTTTTCATCCTTGCGGGCTTTTGCGGCGTCGGCGGCTTCAGGATCGAGCTGGCGTCCTCTGCGGCGCAGGATGTAGGTGTAGGCCGGACCGGAGATGACGTAGCCTATGAGAATGAGGAAGCAGAACAGGCGCGGCAGCGAGAACACCATGCTGAGCACGATGAGCGTGGCGACCATGGTCTGGAACGGATGGGCCTTGATGAAGCCGAATTCCTTGAAGGAGAAGTAGCGCACCCGGCTCACCATGAGCAGCGGCACGATGACGGAGAGAATCAGCGTGAGGCCGGGCAGAATGGGCATGAGGAAATCGGGGTAGTAGGGCATGAACAGCACGAAGGTGGCCATGACGCAGGCGCAGGCAGGGCTGGGCAGGCCGACGAAGAAGCGCTTGGACGTGGTGGATACGCCTACGTTGAAGCGGGCGAGGCGCAGGGCCGCGCAGCCGCAGAACAGGAAGGCCACGGCCAGACCGAGGCGGCCGAAGTTGTGCAGCTGCCAGGCATAGGCCAGAAGACCGGGAGCCACGCCGAAGGTCACGTCGTCGGCCAGAGAGTCGTACTCGATGCCGAACTGACTGGCCGTGCCGGTGAGCCGGGCCACCTTGCCGTCGAGGCCGTCCATGGCGGCGCCGACGAGTATGGCCCAGGCCGCCATGTCGAACTGATCCTTGAAGGCGAGAATGATGCTGAAAAAGCCGGCAAAGAGGCTGGCGGTGGTGAAGAGATTGGGCAGAATATAGACGCCGCGGGGAACGGGCTTGTTGGGATCGCGCATGAGAGCCTCTTTTACGCTTCTTCGGAAGCGGACTTTTTGGCCAGAACGCTCTGACCGGCAAAGACATTTTCGCCGATGGAAACGGAGGAAGTATAGTCGGCGGGCAGATAGACGTCAACGCGGGAACCGAAACGTATCATGCCGAAACGCTGTCCTCTTTTCAGCGTGTCGCCCTGTTCGGCGTGGGGGACGATGCGGCGGGCGATGAGACCGGCGATCTGCACGAATGTCCATGTGTCGCCGTTTTCATCGCGCATGAGCCAGAGGCACTGCTCGTTGTCCGTGGAGGCCTTGTCGAGGGCGGCGTTGAAAAACTTGCCGGGCAGGTAGCGTATGCCGGTGACCGTGCCGGAAACGGGAACTCTGTTCACGTGCACGCTGAAGACGTTCATGAAGATGGAAATGCACAGTCTGGTTTCGCCCGTCATGGGATCGGTGCGCGGCTCCATGCGCACGATGCGCCCGTCGGCAGGGCTGACGGCGATATTATCCTCCTGCGGGACCACGCGCTCGGGATCGCGGAAGAAGTGGACGGAGAACCACAGCAGAATGAGCGCAAGAACGGTGACGGGCCACCAGTCCAGAACGGCGGAGCAGAGAGAAACGACCGTAAGCAGACCGATAATGGGTGCACCTTCGGGAGCAAGGCCGATGCCGGGCTTGTTCATCAGAAACTCCTTTTTGAGCGTGCTGCTGCAAAGTATGACGCTCAGACGGTTGGGGCGGGGAGCCGCCTCCGGATACAGAAAAAAGAGAAGACGTTCCGCAATGCGCGCAAAAAGCGTGATGCGTGAAACCGCACATTCCGGGAGGCATCTGTTCTAAACCAGGAAGCGTCGTCACGCAAGGGAGCGACGGCAGGAAAGAAGAGAAGACACGGTCCGACGGGACCGGACATGCTTCCTTTTGCGCCGGAGAGAAAAATCGCCCGGCAGAGGCGCGGTCTGCCGGGCGTTCAAGTCAGTCTTTGCGGCGCAGGATGACGACGTGCTTGAGCGGACCGTCGCCGGAACTGCGCGTCTGCACGTCGGGGTCGTCCTGAAGAGCCAGATGGATGACTCTCCGCTGATAGGCGCTGAGAGGACGCGTGGTCTGCACCTTCCCCGTGGCCTTCACCTTTTCGGCAAGGGACAGGGCAAGTTCCTGCAGACGGGAGTCCTGCCGGACGTGATAGTCTCCGGCATCCACCTGCAGACGAACCTGAGAGCCCATGGCCCGCGTGATCATGCGGGACGCGAGATACTGCACGGCAGCGAGATTCTGGCCGTCGCGGCCGATCAGAAGGCCGGTGTCCTCGCTCTTCACGGACACCTGTACGCGGTCGTCGCCGATCTCCAGAGAGAGATCCACGTTTTCGGCATCCACGTCGAGTATGGGGGCCACAAGATTGCTGATGATGTTCTTCGTCGTGCCCGCAAGTCTTTCCTGGTCGAGCTCCGCAAGAGGGATCCTCGGAAGCGTGCTTTCAAGGGCGTCGGCTTCTTCGGTCTTCGGTGCGGACTCCTTGCGGGAGGAGCGGCTCTGACGGGAACGACGGGAGCGGGGAGACTCCTCGGCGGAAGTTCCGGCCTCTTCCTGAGCTTCCGGGACGGCCTGTTCTTCTTTGGCCGACGGCTCGGCAGCTGCGCTCAGAGCGGGAACGCCTGCCGTGCGTATGGCGGGCAGCACGCGCTTTTCCTGAGGAGAAGATTCCTGCACCTTCTCGTCATTCTGGCGCTTGTCTCCGGAGCCTTCTTTGCGTTCCCCGGCCTCTTCCTTCGACGTTTCCGGGGTCTCGTTCTTTTCGCGGCGGCGCTCGCCGCGTCCGCGGCGCCGGCCTTCCTGGCGTTCAGGCTTTTCCTGCTGAAGCGGGTTGTGCATGAAGTCGGGAAGCTTGGCCAGACGGGCTCGGATCTTCGCCTTTCTGGCGCCTACGATGCCGAAGATCCCGGTTTTTGCGTCTTCGATGATGTCTATTTCCAGCTTTTCTCTGGGCACATCGTCGTAGGCGCAGGCCTCCGCGATGGCCGCATCCAGTGTTTTTCCTAGAAACTCTTTGGATTCACTCATGTCTTTCCCCTGCTACTTGGTTCTGTGCAGGGTCCAGGACTGCTGGATGATGGACAGAATGTTGTTGCACAGCCAGTACAGCACGAGACCGGCGGGGAAGTTGATGAACATGACCGTGAACACGACGGGCATGATCATCATGATCTTGCGCTGCTGGGGGTCGCCCATGGCGGGGCTCAGCCACTGCTGCAGGAACATGGTGGCGCCCATGATGAGCGGCGTGATGTAGAAGGGGTCCTTCACGGAAAGGTCGGCCAGCCAGAGCAGATCGGTGCCGGGCAGGTAGGTGATGAAGGAGGCGTGACGCAGCTCGATGCAGTTGAGAAGCGCCTGATACAGCGCGACGAACACGGGCAGCTGAATGAGGATGGGCAGGCAGCCGCCCATGGGGTTGACGCCGTAGGTCTTGTAGAGCTGCATCATTTCACGGCTGAGGGCTTCCTTGTCGTTCTTGTACTTCTCCTGCAGCTGCTTCATCATGGGCTGGAGTCTCTTCATCTGCTCCATGGACTTGAAGCTCTTGCGGGAGAGCGGCCAGAACACGATCTTGATGAGGATGGTCAGCAGGATGATGGCAAGACCCCAGTTGCCGAGGAAGCCTTCAAAGAAGGTGAGAAGCTTGAGCAGCGGCACCGCAAGGAAGGTGAAGATGCCCATGTCGATGGAGGACTTGAGGGAGTTCGGCGCGGCGTCGAGCAGATCGCGGCTCTTGGGGCCTATCCACCAGGAGGTCTTGAGCTCGGCGGGCTGACCGGCGGTCAGATTGATGTCCTGCAGCTCCACGGCGGCGCGCCATACGCCGCTTTCGGTGATGCGGCCCTTGAACACGGAGTTCTGTCCCATTTCGGGCAGCACGGCGGAGAGGAAGTAGTTGGTCATGAGACCGGCCCAGTAGATTTCGCCGGAGCTCATCACGCCTTCCTTGGTGAGGTCTTCCACATCGTGGTCGCGCTTGAGAGAGCCCTTGAGATCCCAGGCCATGCTCATGGAGTCGTAGTTGCTCTTGCCGCTCATGTCCGTGGCGCCGAGGCTGTAGGAGACGCGGGCGGCGGGATTGCCGGCGGCGGAGGTGAGCGTCACCTTTTCGTCCATGAGATAGGTGTCGGCATGGAAGGTGATGACGCGGCTGATGCGGATGCCGTTCAGTTCGCCCGTGAAGGTGAGGGTGGCGTCGCCGCTTTCAAGATTGATGTCGGAGCCGTCGAAGCTCCACTGCCCCATGTTCCACGAAGGCTGACCGTTGATGAGCAGGCCCATGGGAGCCACCGTGGCGGCGGCGGGGGAAATCATGTTGAGCAGCGGAGAATTGGGCGTGATGGAGGCGTTGTAGTTCTTCAGCTTGAACGACTGGAGCACGCCGCCGCCGGAATGGAACACGGCTTCGTAGAGAGGAGTGTTCACATGAACTTCGCGGCCTTCGGAAGGCTCGAACTTGGCCACGGGAACTACGGGAGCGGCGGGAGCGGGAGCCGGAGCTTCGGGCGCGGCCTGTTCTTCGGTGACCGCGGGCTGAGGCTGTTCGGGCATCCAGCCCATGTATTCGGAAAAGGTCTGCCAGCCGATGAGAAGGGCGATGCAGAGGACGACGGCAATAATAAGGCGACGGTTATCCATGACGTTCCTGAGAGTCTGCGTCGTGCGCAGAGGGATGATCGTTTGAGAGGGGGGGCACAGGATCGAAGCCACCCGGATTGCCGGGATGGCAGCGCAGGATGCGCCTGACGGCCAGCCACAGCCCCTTGACGGGACCGTGAATTTCTATGGCCTGGATGGCGTAGGTGGAACAGGAGGGATAGAAGCGGCAGCAGGGAGGATAAAGCGGCGAGATGCAACGCTTGTAGAACCGGATGGGCAGAATGAGAAGCCGCTGGGCGAGGGTCATGCCGCATCTCCCGAGGGCGCGGAAGCTTCCGGTGCCGTACCTGTGTCCGAGGAGAGCTCGGCAAGCAGGGGCAGAAGTTCGGCTTCCGCAAGGCAGAGACTGAACTTGTCGGCACGCAGATGCTTCTTGGGCGTGACGACGATGTCCATGGCGGGCATTTCATTCTGATGCAGGCGGAAGAAGGAGCGAAGAACCCGCTTGATGCGGTTTCTGGCAACGGCATTGCCGCATTTTTTTGTGACAGCAAGCCCGAGACGCCCGGTCCCGGCACTGCCGGAACTACGGGCGAACACAACAAAGTATTTGGTGAACAGACGCCTGCCGCCATTGTAGCAGGCGGTGTACTCCGCCCGGCGGGTGATGCGTCGTTCTCTGGGCCAGGTCAGTGACATGGAAAGGCAATCCATGCTGCGCTTTGACAGATTTTAAACGCAAAATGTGGGCGTGGCGAAACGCCGCGCCCGAAACATTTGCATGGTCTGCCCGGAGACTCCACGAGGGAAGCGACCGGGAAGCGCACCGCTTGCTTAGGCGGACAGGGTCTTGCGGCCCTTGGCACGACGGCGGCTGATGACGGCACGACCGTTGGGAGTGCTCATGCGGGCGCGGAAGCCGTGAGTACGCTTTCTGCTGATCTTGCTGGGCTGATACGTTCTTTTCATGACGCGCGGTCTCCTTACTGAGATTGGAACATTCGGGTATAGCGCGCCTTGACGCTCCCGTCAAGTCGGAGGCGCCGGGGCGCAAAGGAAGCCTCCCCCCGGAAGGGGCGCGGCAAGGTCTATGTGTATGCCGACTCATGCTTCCGGGCAAGCATTAAAAAGAGGTTTTTCCCGGAAAAACGTGCCTTTCGGGACTTTTGAGCTTTTTCGGGGACTTGCGGGCCTCCTGCGGATGACAAATCAGGCATTTGCGCTTAGACTCCGCCGAGAAGTTCAGCCGCCTTTGCGGCGAAGGAGCAGACATGCAGGGCGTCCCCGTTCTCCGCGTTGCGGCCATACACGATCTTTCCGGCTTCGGCCGGGCATCTCTCACCGTGGCCATTCCCATTCTGGCCACCATGGGCATACAGGTCTGTCCGCTGCCCACGGCCGTGCTCTCCTCGCAGACTTCAGGCGTGGACGACTTCACCTTCCTCGATCTTACCGATCAGATGGGCCCCATGATGGATCATTGGGCGCGCCTGGGACTGAAGTTCGACGCCGTGTATTCCGGATTTCTCGGCAGTCCCGACCAGTCGGCTCTGGCCGGACGCTGCATACGGGAGTTCCGCGCTCCGGGAGGCATAGCTGTGGTCGATCCCGTGCTCGGCGACAACGGCACGCTTGATCCCACGCAGACGCCGGAAATGGTGGAGGCCATGCGCAGGCTCGTGCGCGAGGCCGACATCATCACGCCCAATCTCACGGAGGCGGCCTTTCTGCTGGGAGAGCCGTACCGGGCCGACATAAGTCGCGGTGCGCTGCGCGACGAGCTGCGCGCGCTTGCATCCATGGGACCTTCCGCCGTGGTCATCACCAGCGCGCCGGCGTCCTCCCCGGATGCCACGGCGACCGTGGCCTTCGACGGGCGGCGGTTCTGGCAGGTGGAGGTCCCGCACCTGAACGCCTTTTATCCCGGCACGGGCGATGCCTTCGCGAGCGTGCTCACGGGCAGTCTTCTTCTCGGCGATTCTCTTCCCGTGGCCGTGGATCGGGCCGTGCACTTCGTCTATCTCGGCATCCAGGCCACCTACGGATATGATACGCCGCACCGGGACGGCGTGCTGCTCGAGCGCACGCTTCCCTCGCTCAGGATGCCCTTTACCGGCGGCAGCTACACGGAATTCTAGCGCGTGTTTCGAAAGCGCGAAAAAGGCCTCCGCAGACGCGGAGGCCTTTTTCATGACGATGTGCCTCTCCTGCCGTCAGGCAGGAAAAGGATCAGTAGCGGTACATGTCGTTCTTGAAGGGACCGTCCACGGGAACGCCTATGTAGTCGGCCTGCTTCTGGGTGAGCGTGGAGAGCTTGGCGCCGAGGCGGGCGAGATGGAGACGTGCCACTTCCTCATCGAGCTTCTTGGGCAGGGTGTAGACGCGCGCCTCGTGCTTGTTGGCGGCAAGATCCATCTGGGCAAGCACCTGGTTGGTGAAGGAATTGGACATGACGAAGCTTGCGTGACCCGTGGCGCAGCCGAGGTTCACGAGACGGCCTTCGGCAAGAACGATGATGGAACGGCCGGAAGGCAGGAACCACTTGTCCACCTGCGGCTTGATCTGCATCTTGCGGCATTCGGGATTGGATTCGAGCCAGGACATCTGGATCTCGCTGTCGAAGTGGCCGATGTTGCAAACGATGGCTTCATCCTTCATGCCCATCATGTGCTCGCCGGTGATCACGTCGCAGTTGCCGGTGCAGGTGACGTAGATGTCGCCGTAGGGCAGGGCGTCTTCCATGGTGACCACCTGATAGCCTTCCATGGCGGCCTGAAGCGCGCAGATGGGATCGATTTCCGTGACGAGCACGCGGGCGCCGAAGCCGCGCATGGAGGCGGCGCAGCCCTTGCCCACGTCGCCGAAGCCGCAGATGACCACGACCTTGCCGGCCACCATGATGTCCGTGGCGCGCTTGATGCCGTCGGCCAGGGATTCGCGGCAGCCGTAGAGATTGTCGAACTTGGACTTGGTGACGGAGTCGTTCACGTTGATGGCCGGGAAGAGCAGCTTGCCTTCCTTTTCCATCTGATAGAGGCGATGCACGCCGGTGGTGGTTTCTTCGGACACGCCGCGGACGGCGGCGGCCACGCGGTGCCAGCGGTAGGGATCGTAGGTGAGGGAGAGGGCGATGCGCTCCATGATGATGCCTTCTTCCTTGCAGGAAGGCTCACGGTTCAGCACGGAAGGATCGTTTTCCGCTTCCACGCCCTTGTGGATGAGCAGCGTGGCGTCGCCGCCGTCGTCCACGATGAGGTCGGGGCCGGAGCCGTCGGGCCAGGTGAGCGCCATTTCCGTGCACCACCAGTAATCTTCCAGCGATTCGCCCTTCCAGGCGAACACCTTGGCCATGCCCTGTTCGGCGATGGCCGCGGCGGCATGATCCTGCGTGGAGAAGATGTTGCAGGACGCCCAGCGGATGTCCGCGCCGAGCTCATAGAGCGTGCGGATGAGCATGGCCGTCTGAATGGTCATGTGCAGAGAGCCGCTGATCTTCAGGCCCTTCAGAGGCTTCTTGTCGCCGTAGCGGCGGATGAGCTCCATGAGACCGGGCATTTCGCGTTCGGAAAGCTGGATTTCCTTCTTGCCGAAGTCGGCAAGACTGATGTCGGCGACTTTGTAGTCCAGGGACAGGTCGAGATTCTTGGCGGACATGATTTCTCCATGAAAGGGTTGAAAAGGGATCAGAGCCCGGCAGAGGCCGTGTTCGTGCTCTTGCGGGCCAGAATGAGATGCAGAGCCAGGTCCTTCTTCACCGGCTGACGACGGTAGTCCACGATGGTGAGTCCGGTTTTCGTCAGCGCGGAAGAAAGTTCGTCGAGCGAGAAGCCGAGCCAGCGGTCGCCGTACATGGTGCGCATGGATTCCTGACTGTGCTGGTCGAAATCCGTGACCAGAACGAGACCGCCGGGATGCAGGACCCGGGCGATTTCTCCCAGTGAGGTGGAAGGACGGGAAAGATGGTGCAGCACGAGGTTGATGCAGATGAAATCCGCCTCGCCGTCGCGCAGGGGAAGGTAGTCGAGCTCACCTATGCGCAGGGAAATGCCGTTCATGTTGTCGCCGAAGCGGCGGCGGGCCAGCTCCAGCATGCGCGGAGAATCGTCCACGCCTATGAGCTTGCGGCAGGAACCGCGCAGATGCTCCAGCACCTCGCCCGTTCCGCAGCCGAGATCGGCGGCGACGCCGCAGTTTTCCGGCACGGCGTGCAGAATAACGTCGGGCAGGGAAAAGTCCCCGAGTATTTCCCGGTTCATTTCGTCCCAGTCGTCGGCGATCTCGTTGAAGAACTGCCGCGTCTTGAGCGCCCTCTCCTCGATGATGCGGGAGGCCATGTCGAGATCGGCCCGGCAGGCTTCATCGTCCTGCGCAAACGTGACGACGCTGCTCAGAAAATCGTGCCCCGGACCTTCCGTCTCGGCAGAGTAGAAGACCCACAGGCCGTCCCGCCGCGAATGAAGCAGGCCCGCTTCCGTGAGTATCTTGAGGTGTCGCGATATGCGCGACTGCCCCATGTTGAGAAGCGAAACCAGCTCGTTGACGGACAGCTCATAGTGAAAAAGCACCAGCGCAAGACGCAGGCGCGTTTCGTCGGAAAGGGCTTTGAGATACCGGAGAGCTTTCATAACAATGTGAAATGTAACAAATATCAAGTTTTGTCGATGTAATATATCCGTTTATCCGCATATAGTCAAGAAGCGTTGCCGGACAAGACTTCGGCACACTGAGGACGACTTTTCCGGGACGGACGGCATCAGCGGGGATCCGGGGCCTTTGCGGAAGATGCCGGAAAAACGCCGTCGGGGCGCAGGGCCGGACGGCACGGGGAGGGGCTGCCGCGGCGGAACGTGCGGCGCGTTTCGTGAGGCATGCCGGCGCCGGACCGGTTCCGGCAGCCGCTGTCTGCCGGATGGTCAGGAGCCTCCGGCTGCCGTCGGGAGGGACGTTTCCGAACGAGGGATGAGAGCGGAGAAAAGCCGGGGCGGCTTTTCAGTCGGCCGGGCTGTTCCGTTTTTTCTGCCGGACGGCACTTACGCGCCGAGGAACCAGTCGCCCCAGAGGGCCTGCCCCAGGGAGATGCCGCCGTCGCCGAAGGGTATGCGGGAGGGCAGAAGAGGATTGAGACCGAGCTTGCGGAGCTCTCCGGGAAGTTCGGCCAGAAGGGTACGGTTGTTGAACACACCGCCGCAAAGGACCACGTCGGCGACGCCGGTCTCGTCCGCCGCCATGCGCGCCCAGCGCGCAAGCCCTTCGGCAAGGCCGCGATGAAAGCGCCGGGCGAGGCGGGAAGGCTCTGTCCTGTCCCGTGCGGCCTCGGCAAAAAGTTCCGTCACGTCGGCTTCCAGCAGCCCGTCCTTTTCCCGGACGGGCAGGGTGTAGGCCCCGGACTCGTTTCTGTCCTGCGCCTCTTCCAGACGTATGGCGGCCTGTCCTTCATAGGTGATGTCGAAGCACAGTCCGGCCAGAGCGGAAACGGCGTCGAAGAGGCGGCCGCAGCTGGAGGTCTTCACGCAGCGTATGTCGCGGGCGAGCATTTCGTTTACTATGGGAGCAAGTTTTGTCCGTTCCGGCGAACCGGCAAGCCACGGAGGCGTGCCGGGAAGGCCGGTCCCGCGCCACAGGGCATGCGCCGTGCGCCACGGCGAGCGTATGGCGGCCTCTCCGCCGGGCAGGGAAAAGGGGGAAAAACGGCCCGTTCTCTGCCAGCCTCCTGGCTGCACGAGCAGAAGTTCTCCGCCCCATACGGTGCCGTCGTCGCCGAGACCCGAGCCGTCCAGGGCAAGACCGAGCACGGGAGAGACGACGCGCTTCTCCGCCATGACGGCGCACACGTGCGCGACGTGGTGCTGGAGCGTGATCTCCTGAATATGGTGTTTTCCGGCGAACTCGTCGGCAAGGCGGCTCGAAAGATAGTCGGGGTGCAGGTCTCGTACCACGAGAGAGGGTTCCACTTCCAGAAGGCCGAGCAGGTGATGCAGCGTTTCCTCAAAGAAGGCGAGATTCTCCGGTCGGCTCACGTCGCCTTCATGCTGGCTCAGGAAGGCTTCGGCTCCGCGGGTGAGGCAGAAGGTGTGCTTGAGCTCCGCTCCGGCGGCGAACACCGAGTCTTCCGGAGAAAGAAAGGGACGCTTCGGCAGAAGCACGGGCTCGGGGACGAAGCCGCGCGCCCGGCGGACCATGAGCGCCGGAGCGGCCGGGGCGGGAGAGGCTTCGTCCTCTGCGGGAAAGAGCACGGAGTCATCCACACGCACAAGGATGTCCCTGTCATGAAGAAGGAAGAGGTCGGCCATGCCGTCAAGGCGCTCCAGCGCTTCCCGGTTGCCGAGACACAGCGGCGCGCCGTGAGGATTCCCCGAGGTCATGACCAGCGCGGACAGGGCGTCTTCCCTTCGTCCGCCCGCCCACTCCGGATGGAAGAGCAGGTGATGGAGCGGCGTCGACGGCAGCATGAGGCCTATGCTCGCGCTGTCCGGGGCGAGAATTGCGGGAAGAGGAGTGTCGAGGCCTGCACGTTCCGTCCTCCGGGGACAGATGACGATGGGACGCCGCGGGGAGAGAAGTTTTTCTTCCGCGTCCTTCCCGATGAAGGCCAGGCGCCGGGCTTCGTCCATTCCCGCCACCATGACGGCGAGGGCCTTGTGCGGGCGCGCCTTGCGCCTGCGAAGTTCCGCCACGGCGTCTTCATTGTGCGCGTCGCATACGAGATGAAATCCGCCGAGGCCGCGCACGGCGGCGATGAAGCCTCGGCGAAGAGCGGCAAGAAGCACGGGAACGGCGGCATTGCCCATGACGGCGTCGTCCGGGAGGCCGTAGCGTTTTCTTCTTTCTTCGTGCAGGAGACTCCGTCTGTTTCGGGAGGACAGAAGGGCGCGAAGGTGCGGAGCCTCCTCCAGCACTTTTTCGAGAACGGCGCTCCGGCCTTCCAGCCAGAGCAGCGGGCCGCAGTCGGGGCAGGCGTTGGGCTGGGCGTGGAAGCGCCTGTCGGCCGGGTCGTGATATTCCCTGTCGCAGGGAGGGCACATGGGAAAGCAGGCCATGCTCGTCACCGGTCTGTCGTAGGGAATCGAGCGCGTGATGGTGTAGCGCGGCCCGCAGTTCGTGCAGTTCGTGAACGCATAGCCGAAGCGCCGGTCGGCAGGATCGGCCATGTCGGCAAGGCAGTCGTTGCAGGGCGCCACGTCCGGGCTCACGAGCACGCTGTGCCCGTGATGCGCTCCGGCATGACTGGCATGGATGACGAAGGCTTTCTCATCGTCGACGGGGGCGGCTTCGTGCCTTTCCAGCGAGACTATGCGGGCCAGGGGCGGCACGCGTCCGGGAAAGCCGGCAAAAAGCTCGAGCGCCGTCTCTTCTCCCTGCACCTCGATGCGGACGCCCTCGGGAGTGTTGCCCACAAAGCCCGTGAGCCCCAGTTCTGCGGCCTCTCTGTAGATAAAGGGTCTGAAGCCCACGCCCTGCACCTGTCCGGTCACGATGTAGATATGCCTTGCCGTCATTCTTTCCTCCGCGTGAGACTATAGCCGTCAAGTTCTCTGAAGGAAAGCGCCGCGTGTTCCGACGGGGGCAGGAGTGCATTTCTCCTTGAGAAAGCCCGCATGATGCCATAAGATAACCGCCTCGGATGCTGCCGAGAGAGGTTTTTCCGCCCCATTTTCCTGTGAAGAGGCGGAAACGGCAGTTCCCGCCGGGGAACCTCCCTGTCGAGGTCTGCTCCCATTGCGGCCCTTCCGGCTTTCGGCCGATGGCCCCGGCTTTTCCGCGCACTGATGTAAAGGAACGGAATATGTCAGAATTCAGATTGCAGGAACGTACCCTCGGCCAGATGCTGGACGAAACCGTCGGACGTTTTCCTGATCGTGAGGCCCTTGTTTACGTGGGTCACGATTACCGGCAGACCTGGAGCGAGTTTGCCGACACTGTGGACAGGCTGGGACGGGGCCTGATGGCGCTGGGCGTGCAGCCCGGAGAAAAAATTGCCCTGTGGGCCACCAACGTGCCCAACTGGGTGACGCTCATGTTCGCCGCCGCCCGCATAGG
>CAJJMX010000020.1 GCA_905192935.1 uncultured Mailhella sp. | reverse complement strand
CCGGGAACGTGTCTGACGGCCTGCGTGTTTCAGTTTTTTTTCTCTGCCGGGTGGAAAGGAGCCGTGGAGCGGTTTTCCAGAAGATGATGGGAAAATTCCATGCGGGTGATGTTGTTCGGCGCGCTGTCGCCGGTCATGCGTCCGTAGAGGATGTTGAAGGCGTTTCTTCCCTTCTCTTCGATGTGATGTTCCACGGAGGTGAGACCGATGCTCCAGAACCGGGAGGCGGAAAGATTGTCGAATCCGCAGACGCTGTAGTCGTCGGGAACCTTCAGATCATGGTCTTTCAGGGCGTCGAGCACGCCGTAGGCCACGAAGTCGTTGACGGCCACGATGCCGGAAATGCCGTCGTTGCGCTTCAGGCACTCCACCGTGAGCTCGTAGCCCGTGCGATGTTCGATGCCGATGTCGTTGAGTTCTTCAAGCGGCGTGATCTCCCGCGTAAAGAGTTGCACGGACGTGTCCGCTTCCTGGGAGTAGACGGCACGTATGCCGTCGAGCCTGCGCATGCGTATGGCATTGGCACTGTTGAGCGTGGTGGAAATGAAGGCGATGTGCCTGTGTCCGAGACCGAGCATGTGACGGCCGACCAGCATGCCGGCGCTGTAGTTGTCGAGCTCCACGGTGTCGACGTTGAGACTGGTGTTCCTGTCGCCTATGACGACGATGGGAATGCTCCGATTGACCTTTTCCACAATGTCCACGCTTTGGGGCATCATGGTGAAGACCATGCCGGAAACACCCATTTCCATGGCCATGTCGAGGATTTCCCTCTCCTTGTCGGCGTCCCTGTAGGTGGTGAAGATGAGCGTGGACACGCCGTGCTGCTCGGCGGACTGCTGTATGGCCTGCACCATGTTGGCATAGTAGGCGTTGCCCACATTGGGACTGATGATGAGCACGAGCTTCCTTGCGGAAAGAGGACGGATCCTGCGTCGCACGGGCGTGCGGTATCCCAGAGCATCGGCCGTGCGACGGACGTTCTGCACGGTGTCCGGGGAGAAGGACACGTCGGGGCGTCCGCTGAGTATCATGGAGGCGGTGCTCAGGGATACTCCTGCTGCGCGGCTCACGTCTTCCAGGGTGATTCTTTTTTTTGTCGTCATGGTCGGCTCTCCACGGAAAAGCTAACGGCTGGTCGGATTTTCGTCAAACGAAGGGCAGATACCGCAGATATTAAAATTTTAATATCAACATCATGATTCATGCGAATGATATACTGAAAAAATTAAATTTTTAATTTCAAAAAAATTATAAAACCCCTTGATTAATTGCTATGATAGTCGTAGAAGGGAAAATATCGAACGTGGCGGAAAGGAAATTTAATTAAAATTTTAATAAAAATCTACAATGATAATATTAAAATTTTAATAAAGTTTACCTCAAGGCACGGGAAGTTTTTCCCTCAACCTTCATCAGGAGCTTTTTTACGTATGAGCACGCCCAGCAAAAAAGAAATCCGCAAGGTGGTCCTGGCCAGCCTTCTCGGAGCAACCATTGAATGGTATGACTTTTTCCTGTACGGCGTTGTTGCGGGCATCGTCTTCAACAAGCTGTACTTCCCCACGGAAGATCCTTTCATAGGCACGCTTCTTGCCTACAGCACCTTTGCCATCGGCTATCTTGCCCGTCCCTTCGGCGGCTTCGTGTTCGGCCATTTCGGTGACCGCCTGGGCCGCAAGAGCATGCTCGTGCTCACCATGCTCATCATGGGCATCGCCACCATCGGCATCGGTCTTGTTCCCACCTATGCGCAGATAGGCATTGCCGCCCCCATACTTCTGCAGACGTTCCGTCTCTGCCAGGGCCTCGGTCTCGGCGGTGAATGGGGCGGCGCCGTGCTCATGACCTATGAATACGCCAGCAAGAAGGAGCGTGCCTTCTATGCCAGCATCCCGCAGATGGGGCTGGCCACGGGTCTGTGCCTCTCGTCCGGCGTGGTCGCCCTGCTTTCCTGGGGCCTTTCCGATGAACAGTTCCTTGCCTGGGGCTGGCGTCTGGCCTTCCTTGTGAGCGTCATTCTTGTCTGCGTCGCTCTGTACGTCCGCATGCACATTCTTGAGACTCCCGACTTCCAGAAGGCTCAGGAAAAGGCCCATGAGGACAAGTCCAAGAAGACTCTGCCCATCGTGAAGGTGTGCAGGGAGCATCCCGGAAACATCGCTCTCGGCATCGGCGCCCGCTGGATCGACGGCGTGTTCTTCAACGTGCTTGCCGTGTTCGTCATCACCTATCTTGTGCAGTATGTGAACGTGCCGCGCACGCAGGCGCTGTCCATGGTCATGGTGTCCGCCCTTGTCATGTGTCCCTTCATCCTCATCGCCGGTCGCCTGGCCGACCGTTACGGCCGCGGTCTCGTGTACGGCGTGGCCAGCATTCTCTGCGGCCTGTCCATCTTCCCGTCCTTCTGGCTCATGGGCGCGAGCGAGGGCAATCTGTTCATGATCGGCCTTGCCATCATCGTTCCCATCAGCGTGTTCTACGCCGGTGTGTTCGGCCCCGAGGCCGCCCTGTTCTCCGATCTCTTCCCTGCCGACGTGCGCTATACCGGCATCTCCATCGTGTATCAGTTCCCCGGCTTCCTCGTGGCAGGCATCGTTCCCGGACTCTGCACTTACCTCATCAAGATTGCCGACGGCGATCCCATCTATGTGTGCCTGTACACCATGCTTGCGGCGGCAACCAGCGGCATTTCCGCCTTCATCGTGCAGCGCAAGCACAACGCCGCCGTCCGTCGTCTCGGAGACGATGTGGAGCATGTCTAGTTCCCGGCCGTGATCTGCTGACGGCCGATATATCCCTCGATCAACAGTTTCCGGTCCTTCTGCGTCAGACGATGGTCTGCTGCAGAAGGACGAGAGACGAGGGGCCGCCCGAAAGTCATGGCATGTCATGCGCCGGGCCCAGCCCGCTTCACGGTCCGTTTCCGGGTGACGGACGGGAAACCTATCTGACCCGGACGCAGGAGGGATTCCCCCTGCTGCAAGGAATAATATGCGAATACTTCAGATTTCAGATTTTCATCTTCGCGGCGACGGCAGACTCTCGTTCCGGGTAGTAGATACCCCGAAATGTCTTGAAGCCGCGGCGAAGCATATTTTCGGGCTTAGTCAGAAGCCGGACATGATGGTCATTACCGGTGATCTGGCCGACAGCGGAGACGAGCATGCCTACCGGATGCTGTACGAGACCTTTTCGACGCTGAACATTCCCGTGTACGCCGTTCCGGGCAACCATGACCGGCGTGACAGGATGCGTTCCATCCTCAGGGGCTGGTGCCCGGAAAACGCGGAAACCGAGCCCTGGCTGTGCTATGCCGTGGAAGAGGATGACGTCCGTTTTCTTATGATGGACAGCATGAGTCCCGGCTCTCACTCCGGTCACATGCCGGAGCGGTGTGCCGCATGGCTGGAAAAGGAGCTGGCACGTCGTCCCGGCGTTCCGACGCTGGTCTTCATGCATCATCCCCCGTTCATTACGGGCATGGGCGCCATGGACGAACCCTATGAGAACGTCGACCGCCTGCGCGGCATTCTGGAAAAGGCCCCCTGGGTGCGTCTGTGCTGCGGCCATATGCACCGTCCCATCTTCACGCAGTGGGCCGGAGTGATGGCGCTTACCGCTCCCGCCGCCTCCATGCAGATAGATCTCGATATTTCTCCGGAAGGCGGAGATACCTTCGTGATGGAGGCTCCCGGCTATCTGCTCCACGACTGGCAGAACGGGGCATGGAATACCCATGTCTGCCAGATTTACGGCACGCCCACCTACGCAGGTCCCTATCGTTTTCTTGATTCCGTGAATCCCACGGAAGAATGATGCCGTTTCTCACGACATTCCGCCAAGTCCCCGGGCTGAATGTCGTGCACTATGCCAGGGTTCCCCTGCCCCTGTCATTCCTCCTCGAAAAGGCCGCCGCTTCATTGAAGCGGCGGCCTTTTTCCCTGCATGAGAAGACGGCAGGGCCCGGCGCCCGGAGGCTTTTTCCGGAATTTTCCGTCAGCGGCAGAGCCCGTTTTCCGTGGCCGTGTTCCACGGGCGGCAGTGTCCGAGTTCACAGGCGTGTTTCAGGTCGTTGCAGGCGTCGGCATTGCGGCCTTCCAGAAAGGCTCCCGCAGAGCGGTAGACATAGATGAGAGGCTCTTTGGGATTGATTTTCTCCGCATAGGCGAAGTCGCGCTTCGCGCCTTCCGGCTGATGCTGCTTGAGACAGACGAGTCCTCGCGTGGCATAGGCTTCCGCCGTGGGAGAGATGCGTATGGCGCGCGTGGCGTCGTCGAAGGCTTCGTTGAAATAGCCGAGATCGCTCAGAGCCAGACTGCGCATGAGATAGGGCGCAGGATCCAGAGGGTCGGCGGCCACGGCCTTGTCCAGCAGCGCGGCGGCCTGTTCGGGATTCGTGCATTCGCCGGAAGCCGTCCAGTATTCCATGGCCTGCGAAAGATAGGCCTGTGCTTCGGGAGAGACGCCGTAGGTGGCCTTTCTTTCAGGTTGCGCGGCTTCGGAAAGGGGGGAAGTGCTTTCCTTGTCGTCCGTGAAGGGCAGGGAGAAAGGCATCCTGCCGCATCCTGCAAGCATGAGGAGACAAAGAACGCTGAGTGCGATGTGCTTCATGTTTTCTCCTGCAGAGACTGCCGGAAGGGCGCCGTGGACCGGCGTTCCAGCAGACGATGGGTATACTCCATACGGGTGATGTCGCTCACGGCGGCACCTCCGCAGATGCGTTCATAGAGGATGTCGAAGGCGTTTCGTCCCCTCGCTTCCGTCTGCTGCTCCACGGTGGTGAGCCCGACACGTGAGATGCGGGAGGAGGAAAGATTGTTGAAGCCGCACACGCTGTAGTCTTCGGGAACGCGGAATCCCCTGGCGGCAATGGCGTCGAGCACGCCGTAGGCAATGAAGTCGTTGACGGCCACGAAGCCGGAAATGCGGCTTTTCTTCTTGAGACATTCCAGGGTGAGTTCGTAGCCTATGCGTTGTTCGAGATCTATGCTGTGGAGCTCTTCCTGCGGGGTGTAGTCTCGGGTGAAGACCTGAACGGAACAGCCCGGCCGCTCGGCATAGGTGTCCTTCACGCCCTGAAGACGGCGCAGGCGTATGGCGTTGGCGGCGTTCATCATGGCGGATATGAAGGCGATGTGCCTGTGTCCGAGCCCGAGCATGTGGCGGCCTATGATGACGCCGGCGCTGTAGTTGTCGAGCTCTACGGTGTCGACTTTCGGACTGGAGTTTCTGTCTCCCAGAACTACGATGGGGATCTTGCCGTTGACCTTTTCCACCTTGCGCAGGCTCTGCGGCGTGAGGGTGAATATCATGCCTGCCGCACCCAGGGCGAGCGCCATGTCCAGAACTTCCTCTTCCTTGCGGGCCTCGCGGTAGGTGGTGAAGATGAGCGTGGAAAAGTTGTGTTCCTCGGCGGCCTGCTGGATGGCCTGCACGAGACCGGAATAGTAGGCGTTGGCGATGTTCGGCGTGACGATGAACACCACGTTTCTGCCCGGAAGCCGTCCCTTGGAGAGGCGTGACGGAGCATGATAGCCGAGTTCCTTGGCAGCCTGCCGTACCTTCTGCACCGTTTCCGGGGCAAAGGACACGTCGGCCCGGGCATTGAGGATCATGGAGACGGAACTCAGCGACACTCCTGCGCGGCGGCTCACGTCTTCCAGCGTCACTTTTTTCTTGTTGTTCACGATGGTTCTCCAGAACTGGAAAGCTAACGGTATGCCGGGCTTTCGTCAATCGTGAGGGAGGAATGGGCGGAGAACCGGTATGGGCCGACATGAAAATACCCCGTGCCTTCGGGAAGAAGAACACGGGGCGGATGGAGAGTTGATATGTTCTGCGGGGAAGATGCGCAGAGGGTGTCAGAGCTTCAGGCCGAGCTCCGTACCCTGAGCCATGGATTCTCTGGCGTCTCCGATGCGGCGGCAGTCGCCTATGACATAGGCAGGTACGCCGAAGTCGCACTCCTGAAGAGATTTGTCGGGCACGGTACCTATGGCCAGCACGAGAGCATCCGCATCGATGGGGAACACGGAGCCTCCGTGAGCGACTTCCACCTGACGGCTCGTCACGCGGAAAAGCGAGGATGAGGGAAAGAGACGGATTTTTGCTTCGGCCATTCTCCGGAACAGAACGGCCCGAATGCGGGCTATGAGTCCTCTGCCTATTTCGTTCATTTCCACGAGGGAGACTTCATGCCCCTCTTCGGCCAGCTTGAGGGCGCATTCCATTCCGATGTACCGGCCGCCGACCACGACGGCACTTTTGCCCGGAACTTCTGCGCCGCGCAGCACGTCCATGCCGAATCGTACGGCGACGTGTTCTCCCTTGGGAGAAGAGAGCATGTCCACACCCCTCAGGGCTCTGGGAGAGGCCCCCGTGGCAAGAACCACGGCATTCGGGCGGTCGGCGAGAACGCCGTTCTTGTCCGGAGCGGAATGCAGGCGCACGTCCACTCCCGCCTGTTTCATGCGACGGACAAGCGTGGCGGTGACGGTTCGGAACAGCGCCTTTTCCCTGCCTGCCGAGGCCGCCAGCCACTGACCGCCGAGTTCTCCCGTCTTTTCATGCAGAATGACGTGATGGCCGCGTTCCGCCAGCGTGGCCGCCGCCGACATGCCGGCAATGCCGCCGCCGACGACGGTAATCCGTTTCGGTTCCTCGGCGGGGCGGACGGTGAACGCTTTTTCCACCATGAGGGCAGGGTTTACGGTACAGCACATGCCTCGGTCGGCCAGATGCGGTCTGTTTGCCCATGTCTGGCAGTTGTTGCAGCGTATGCAGCGGCGTATGTCGTCTTCCCTGCCGGTGCGCACCTTGTCCACATAGTCGGGGTCGGCCAGAAGTGGCCGGTTGATGCCTATGAAGTCCGCCGTGCCGTCTGCGAGGAGCTTTTCCGCAAGAGCGGGATCGTGAATGCCGCAGTTGGCGATGAGCGTAACGGAGGGCAGCGCCCGGCGTACGGCCGAAAGTGCGTCCATGAGCGGGAACCCGGGAACGACATAGGGAGGACAGTCAACCCAGAGGCTTTCCTGTCCGCCGCCCGCGATCAGGAAGGCATCCACGCCGGCTTCTGCCATGAGCGCGATCTGTTCGATGCCTTCCTCAAGGCTGAGTCCGCCTTCCAGGTATTCCTGTATGGGCAGACGCATGATGACGGGATAGTCATCGCGGGTCTGTTCCCGGATGGCGTTCATGATCATGACGGGATAGCGCACGCGGTTTGCCGGACTGCCGCCGAATTCGTCGGTGCGCCGGTTGCTCCACGGAGAGAGAAACTGCGAAATGTACTTGCCCGCCCCTCCGTGCAGGGAAAAGCCCTCGAACCCGGCTTCGAACAGCCGGCGTCCGGCGGAGGCATAGCACTCCAGATAGTGCATCATTTCCTGACGGGTGATTTCTCTGGGACGCTTCATGTTCCAGCTGCCCGTCACGGGAGAGGGCGCCACTTCAATGCCCGCCAGTCTGGAACCGGAGCCTCCAAGCTGGAGGAAGGCGCGGGAACCGCCTTTCTTGATGGCAGAAGCGAGGGCGGAAAGCTTTTCGATATAGCGGTCGTCCCACAGCGCCAGTCCTCTGGCCAGCTTGACGGCGGGCCAGGCGAAGGTCTGCTGGGCTATGACGAGGCCGGGGCCCTTGCCGTCGTGGCTGCGGGTCTTGTGAAAGTCGATGAGTTCCTGCGTGACGTAGCCGTCGGCGTCGCCGCCGCGTGTCTGCACGGGCGTCTGCACGAAGCGGTTCGGTACTTCGACGTTGCCGATCCGCCCGGGCTGAAAGAGTCTTTCGTATGTCATGCCCGCTCTCCTAGAGCTGCCTGCCCATGTCGGCGCCGTCACGCATGGCGTAGAGTGCGTCGCCTATGCGCTTGCAGTCGCCTATGAGGTGGAAGGAGAAGCCCGCCTGCTCCAGTTCGGAGGCAAGGCCGTTGACCGGTCGCGTACCCACGGCCAGTACTATGGTGTCGGCCTTCAGGCTCAGCATGCTGTTGAGGTGGGCGATGTCCACACCGTAATCCATGAAGCGGAGCACGGGAGAATTGGGGAAGAGGAATACGTCGTTTTCCACCATCTCGTTGCGATAGATGCCCAGAATTCTCGGATTGGTACCGTGACCTATTTCCACGGCATCCACCACGGAGACGTGATGTCCTTCCTTGGCCAGCTTCACCGCGCATTCCATGCCGATGTACCGGCCGCCGATGACGACCACGCGATGCCCCGTTTCGGCGCGGTCCATGATGACGTCGTTGCCCTGTACGACGTTGGGACCTCCTGCGGGAACTTCGAGAGGCAGGAACTTCGGCTTGGCGCCGGTGGCGATGACGATGTCGTCGGGATCGAGCGCGGCTATGGATTCCACGCTGGCCTCATGATTCAGGCGCACGTCCACACCGGCCTTTTCGAGTTCGCGCTTCAGCCAGGGAATGAGCGTTTTTTCCTCGTTCTTGTGGGGAGCATGGGCGGCGACGATCCACTGGCCTCCGAGTTCGGCATCCTTTTCCAGAAGCGTGACCTTATGTCCTCGTCCGGCAAGCACGCGGGAGCATTCCATGCCGGCGAGACCTCCGCCGACAACCACGATATGCTTCGGAGAACTCGAGGGGGTCAGCGTGTCGTAGGAAGGTTCGCGCAGCAGTTCCGGGTTGACCGTGCAGCTGACTCTGGGGGGCTGGATCTCTTCACGGTCGTTGAAGGTGAAGCAGTTCAGGCAGCCTATGCAGCGGCGTATGGAGGAGTAGTCGCCCTTGGAGGCCTTTTCCAGCCAGCGCACGTCGGTGAGAAGCGGACGCCCCAGACAGACGAAGTCGGCCTTGCCTTCTTCCAGAGTTTTTTCCGCCAGTGCCGGCTCGCCGAGCTTGGACATGGCAATGACGGGAATGTCGCAGATTTTTTTGACGGCCGCCGTGGTGTCCAGCATGTTGCCCTGGGGCATGAAGTAGGAGCAGGAGATGTTCCAGATGCGTTCCTGCGTGCCGGTTGAAGGCTGTACGGCGTCCACGAGGGGAGATATCAGCCTGACTATGGCCAGACCTTCTTCCCTGTCGATGCCGCCGGGCACGAGGTCGTTCACCGTGAGGCGTACGGAAAGCGGATAATCCTCCCCGGCCTTCTTTTTCATGCTGGCAATGACTTCACGCAGAAAACGGGTGCGGTTTTCCGTGCTGCTGCCGTAAATGTCCGTTCTGTGATTGCTGTAGGGAGAAAGGAACATGGACAGAAGCTTGCCCGTGCAGGCATGGATTTCCACAATGTCTATGCCTGCCTCGCGGGCGCGGCGGGCGGCGTCGCCGAACCATTCCACACGCTGCTGAATCTCTTCGATGCTCAGCTCTCTGGGAATGATGGGTTCGTAGCCGAAGCGCATGGACGTGGGGCCGGTATTGGCCGACACGCTGCCTTCGATGCGGGTACCGCGGGCGCCTATCTGAATCATGACCTTGGCGCCTGCTTCGTGGGCGCGGCGGGCGGCATCGGCAAGGGGAGGGATGAAGTCGTCGCTTTCCAGGGAAATGGTCTTGCCGTGGGGAACGCCGGGATTCTGCCAGGCGTAGGCTCCGGGCAGACTGACGAGGCCCACGCCGTGCTTTGCGCGTTCAACGAAGCTGGTCACGGCTTCGGGGGACATATGTCCGTGTCCGTCGGTCGAGCGCAGGTCCATGGCCGAGAATATGACGCGGTTTTTCAGTTCCAGATGGCCGATACGACCGGGTTCCAGAAGTTTTTCAATGGATTTCATGGAAGTGCTCCTTGACTCGACTAGTAGAACATATCTTCCAGCCAGAGCGGCACGGGCATGGGCGACTGGAAGACGACGGTGAATACAAGATAGATGATCACGGTGAAGATGACGGCAAAGACGGTTTCCTTGAGAAGGGCCTTGCCGTTCACTTCATAGCCCTGCCAGCGGCGGATGATCATGGAGTTGGCGATGACGTAGGGCACGGTGGCGGGGTAGAAGCCCACGAGTCCCATGAGGGGCAGGTAGAGAATCATGATGGCGCCGATGACGAGCAGTTTCTTCCAGGGGATGAGCTTCAGCGGGGAGGTGTTGCGGCCGCTGTAAACCTTGCTGAAGAAGATGCACTGAATCATGCCTATCACGCAGCACGCCATGATGACGCAGAACGTGATGGTGGGCATGATGCGGCTCTTTTCAGGGAATGCCGTGGTCATGGAAAGAAACACGGCTGCGCCGATGAAGAGAAGGATGAAGAGGATAAGATCGGTGCCCCGTTCACCGCTCCATTCCGCAGGCAGACACTCGCCGGGGAATTCCTGGGATTCCCTGCACGTTCTTGCATGACGGATGGAGCTCACGATGACGTACAGCAGATACGCGGCAAGCAGGCCGAGCATGACCATGGCGATGGGACGGGTTTCAAAGTAGGGAATGAGGCCGCCCATGGCCGGAGATATGTTCAGGGCTTCGATGAGGGAGGATTCCATGGTGGGTGCAAGGAAGGCGCCGAGGACTATGGCCCCCATGTTGAAGCCGAGCCTGCTCAGCACATAGGAAATGATGCCGAGAACGATGAAGAAGTCGATGTCGAAATCAAGGGTGCGCACCACGTAGGCGCCTATGCAGCACACGGCGATGACCGAAGGAAAGAGGCGGGTGGCGGGAACCTTGAGAATGTTGGCGAAGGAACTGATGGTGAAGGCTCCCACGAGAAGCTGGACGAGGGAGCAGAGGAACACGGCCATGATGAGCAGATAGACGAGGTCTGCTTCCTTGATGAGGAAGTTGGGGCCGGGAGTCATGCCGTGCAGGAAGATGGCACCCATGTAGAGAGCGGCGGCGGGGGAGCCGGGAATGCCCAGGGAGAGCACGGGAATGAGGGAGCCGCCCACGAGAGCGTTGTTGGAGGATTCGGGGGCGGCTATGCCGGCCATGCAGCCCTTGCCGAATTCTTCGGGATGCTTGTCCGCCTTCTTGGCGGCCGCGTAGGAAGCCATGCTGGCCACGGCGGCGCCCACGCCGGGAATGATGCCGATGATGACGCCGATGATGCCGGAGCGCAGGATGTTGCCGGGCTGCTCACGGTAGCAGCGGCTCAGATACTGCCGGAACATGCGGAGGTTGCCTCTGATGCCGTGGTCTTCGAGCTTGACCGAGCTGGTATCGGGCTTGGGACCGAGAGCCACGTCGAGCATCTGGGGAATGGCGAACATGGCGAGCAGTCCGGCGATGAGAGGAAGGCCGCCTATAAGAATGGGAATATTGAAGTCGAAACGGGAGAAACCGGAAACGCCGTCCGCACCCACGAAGGTGAACATGAGGCCGAGCCCCACGGAAATGATGCCCTTGAGACGATTGCCCTTGGTGACCACGCCCACGAGCAGAAGGCCTACGGCCGCCATGACGAACACTTCACCGGCACCGAACTTGAGCACGAAGTTGCCGAGTATGGGCATGAAGAGCAGCATCATGAGGCCGCCGATGAGGCCGCCGCTGAAGGAAGCTATGTTGGAAATGAGCAGGGCGTCGCGGGCCTTGCCCTGCAGGGCCATGGTGTGACCGTCAAAGGCCGTGATGACGGCTGCTGCCGTGCCGGGCGTATTGATGAGAATGGCGGATATGGAGCCGCCGTATTCCGCACCGAGATAGATGCCCGTGAGCGCCACGAAGGCCGTTGAAGGTTCCATGCCGTAGGTCATGGGCAAAACGAGAACAAGACCCGTGGCCGCACCGAAGCCGGGCAGACAGCCCACGATGATTCCGAAGGGAACCGAGATGAGCATGGCAAGGATGTTGATGGGGCTGAGGCATGTCAGGATGCCCTGGACGATCAGCTCGAACATGTTTTTCTCCCTGAAAACATATAGGAAAGAAACGGGAAGGTTCGAACCTTCCCGTTTCCGGTTTTGTGATGAATTATTCAGCTTCGCGCAGCATCGGTTCGACGGATGCTATCTGCTTGCGGTAGTTGGCGATTTCTTCTTCACACTTCTTCCAGTCGTACACGGCGCAGTCGTAGGTGCTGGTGGCCTTGAGGAAGTCCTTCAGGAAGGCTTCGTTGTGCACGAGGGTGGCCAGGCGTTCACGCAGGAAGTCGATGACCTTCTTGGGAGCCTTCTTGCTCACGAAGACGTAGTTGGAGTTGGTGGAGCCGTATACGTTGTTCACGCCGCATTCGATGAAGGTGGGAACGTCGGGAGCGAGACGTTCCTGCGTGGCGCTGGCCAGAGCGGTGAGCTTGCCTTCATAGGTGGTGACCCACATGTAGGAGGAAAGCACCACGTCCACCTGGCCGCCGAGTATGGCTGCAAACATCTTGCCGCCGCTTTCAAAAGGCACGCGGGTCATCTTGAGACCGGTGTTTTTTTCCAGAAGCAGGTAGGTGAGGTGGTTGCCGGAGTACATGCCCACGGTGCCTACGGTAAGCTTGCCGGGATTGGCCTTGGCATAGTTGAACACGTCCTGCGCCGTTTTGAAGCGGCTGTCGTCGGAACGCGCGATAAGGAAGTCGGGACGGTAGGTAAGACCGAGTACGGGAACGAGATCGTCGGTCTTGTAGGCCGTCTTCATGAACATTTCCTGAAGCAGGATGTGAGGCTGATTGTAGAAAAGCAGGCTGTAGCCGTCGGGTCTCTTGGTGGCGAAGTAGTTGGCGCCCACGATGCCCGCGGAACCGGCCTTGTATTCGGTGATGACGTCGGTGCCGAGCACTTCCTTCATGTAGGGAATGGCCGGACGCAGGATGAGGTCGGCGCCGGTTCCTGCGCCGAAGGCGCAGACGATGGAAATGGGTTTCGAGGGATAGTCGGCGGCGCTTGCGGCACCGGGAACACAGAGGGCAAGAGCGGCCAGAGCGGCGCACATGACTTTGCCGAGGCGGGAAAGACGATTCATGAAAATTCCTCCTGGGGGTGTAGGGAAAACGATCAGCGCTGATTTCTCCAGCTGGTCGTTACGGTTCCATCGTCGTTTCGGGTGACGTCAAGCATTTTGTCTGCCAGAAGCGGATTGGTGAAGGTATAGTCGGAGCGTTTGTGATTGCCGCGGCTTTCCTTGCGTTCCAGGGCGGAGCGCATGATGCATTCTGCACAGTCGAACAGATCGAGCACTTCCGCCGCGCGCATGAGCGTGTGGGAGCAGGTGGCCTTCATATTTTCCGCCGTTTCCCGGCGAAGCTGTGCCAGATAGGCGAGTCCCGCCTTCAGCAGCGATTCCGAACGTACCTTGTAGGGGCCCACATTGGCGTAGTCGCTCATGATCTGGGTGAGGGCGATGTTCGCTTCCTGCCAGTCTGCGCCGTTTTCTCTTTCCATGAAGGAGGAAAGCAGCGCCATCTTCGCCTTGATGGCGGGATTTTCGGCAAGATCGAAGTCGGTCATTTCAGGGATGTCGCGGGCGGCAGCCTGTCCGGCACGCCAGCCGAGCCATGCGGCAAGGCCGAGGCCGCAGCCGGCATTGCCCACCATGTCGCCGGCTGCGTAGAGGCCGGGAACGGTGGTAAGGCCGTCCTTGTTCACGTCGAGTCCGCGCCCATGAAGAATGGGTTCGAAGCGGGTGAATTCCACGGCGTGCTTCGCCGGATCTATGCCCTTGTCGTCCATGTAGGCTATGAGTGCAGAAAGTCCTTCGTCAAACATGGCCTTTCTCATGTAGGCCAGTGTTTCCGGAGAGTTCTGCGAGCAGTCGAGATAGGCGGGGCCGCGGCCGTTCTGCATGACGTCGATGAAGGCGGAGTTCCAGATGTCGGAGGTCACGTCGCCGTATTCGGGATCAGGCTTGGTGACGAAGGGGCCGAGAGGCTTGCCGTCGGGATAGCGGTACACGCCTATCCAGGTGGCTTTGCCGGCTCTCTGAAGATACTTGGTTCCGGCGTGAGTGTAGGGAATTTCCATGTTCACCATGCTTGCGCCTATGCGCCAGCCGAGAGCCTGACCGCCGGCGTTGTTGGGGCAGTGGGCGGTATTGAACATGTAGTTGGGCGTGGAGCCGTTGAGATAGAGGCGGTGGGTGAGGCCAGTGGAGAGAACAACGTTGGGTGCCTTGACCAGAACGAAGGAGGGAGTGGGAGTGCTGGCGTCAATGGCAAGAGCTCCGCACACGCGGCCGTTTTCCTTGGCAAGCTCCACTACGGGGTGATGATTGAGAATGATGACGCCGTGCTTCTTCATCTGTTCCACAAGCACGCTTTTCTGCTTGCGGCCATCGAATTTCAGAAAGGCGCGGGGCTTGCCGGGAAGCGCGTGGCCCTGGAAGTTCCAGCGGCCGAGAGGACGCATGTTGATGCCCCACTCTTCCCATTTTTTTACGATGTCGAAGCTTTCCAGAAGATGCAGGCGCATGATTTCCCTGTCCTTGGCCTGACCGATGAGGCTGCCCATGACCGCATCGAGCACGGGTTCCACGTCGTCGCCGTGGACTTCGGGGATGTAGCAGCTGAAATGGTCATTGCCCGTAGCGCCGGATCCGGAACGCTTCACGTTGCATTTTTCGAGCACGACCACACGCCTGGCTCCGGCTTCCGCTGCCGCAATGGCGGCCATGGGGCCGCCTATGCCTCCGCCGACGATGACGACATCGGCTTCAATAGTCTTGGAAACGGGGATCATTATTTGGCCTCCTGGGGTTTGAGCTCGTCGGCATTGACATGAAGAAGGGTGAAGGCGAGGGGAATGCGGAGCGTTATGGCCCCCTTGGGGCAGTCGATCACGCAGGAGTCGCAGTGCCAGCACTCCTCGGGAAATCTGACCTGGGGAAACTTGTCCACGGCGCGGTCGAAAACGAATATATTGGAATTACAGATGTCGGCGCAGGTGCCGCAGCCCACGCACT
>CAJJMX010000019.1 GCA_905192935.1 uncultured Mailhella sp. | reverse complement strand
AAGGATGCACCGGAGGAAAGCTGATGAAGATTACACCAGCAGGCGCAAAAAAACAAGCCTGCGCCGGCAAGAACTTTCTCCAGGTCACAACGCGGAGGGGACGGACCGAGGAAAGTCTTGCTCCCTCACCTTTTAATAAGTACACTGCGCCTGAATTCAAGACCCGGAGGACGGATGTACGTTTATCTCATCGGCGCAGGCCCCGGCGATCCCGGCCTGCTCACCTGCAAAGGCAGAAAGGTTCTTTCTGAAGCGGACGTCGTGGTATACGACTATCTTTCCAGCGACGAGCTTCTCGCCCTGGCCCGGCCCGATGCCGAACTCATCTATGTAGGCAAAATTGCGGGCAATCACGCCATGAAACAGGGCGACATCAACAAGCTTCTCATTGCCAAGGCCAAGGAGGGCAAGGTTGTCGCGAGGCTCAAGGGCGGCGATCCCTACATTTTCGGCCGCGGCGGCGAAGAAGCCGAGGAACTCGTGGATGCGGGCGTTCCCTTCGAGGAGATCCCCGGCATTTCCAGCTCCATAGCCGGCCCTGCCTATGCGGGCATTCCGCTCACGCACCGCGCATGGTCCTCCTCGGTCACCATCATCACCGGCCACGAAGATCCCACCAAGCCCGGTTCCGTGCACAACTGGAAGGCTCTTGCCCGCAGCGCCTCCACGCTGGTCTTTCTCATGGGCATGAAGAACCTGCCCGAGATCGCGGCCAAGCTCATGGAATCCGGCATGGACGGCGGCACGCCCGCAGCCCTGGTGTACTGGGGGACCACGAGCAGGCAGCGTTCTCTTGCCTCCACGCTGGCCGACCTGCCCGACGCCGCCGTGCGCGAGGGCTTCACCAATCCTTCCATCATCGTGGTGGGCGACGTGGTGCGTCTCAAGGACAAGCTCGACTGGTTCGAGAAGAAGCCGCTCTTCGGCCGCACCGTGGTGGTCACGAGGGCGCGCGAGCAGGCCAGCGAAAGCGCGGCGCTCTTTGCCGAAAAGGGAGCCCGCGTCATCCAGTTCCCCACCATCAAGATCGTGCCCATGCCCGATTATGCCGAGCTCGATGAAGCGGTCGGTCATCTTTCCCGCTACGGCTGGGTCGTCTTCACGTCGGTGAACGGCGTGCGCTTCTTCCGCGAGCGCCTTGCCGCGCTCGATCTCGACGCCCGCGCTCTCGCTTCCGTGAAGGTGGCGGCCATAGGTCCGGCCACGGCGAAGGCCGTGGAGGCCATGGGCATACGCGCCGACCTCGTGCCTTCCTCCTACGTGGCCGAGGGCGTGGCCGCCGCGATGCTCGAAATCGGCATGAAGGGTCAGAAGGTGCTTCTGCCCCGCGCGAAGGAAGCCCGCGACGTTCTGCCCCGCGCCCTGCGCGAAGCCGGAGCGGAAGTGGACGTCATCGCCGCCTATGAAAACGTGCCCTCCGATGAAAACCGCGACAAGGTGATGGAAGCGCTCGAAGAAGGCAGGCTCGACTGCGTGACCTTCGGCTCCTCCTCCACGGTGCGCAACTTCCTTGCCTCCATTCCGCTCGAAGAGCTGAAAAAGCATGACGGCGTGCATTTTGCCGCCATAGGCCCCGTGACCGCGGACACCATGCGCTCTCTCGGCCTTGAGCCCGACATCCTTTCGGAAACCTTCACCATTCCCGCCATGGTGGACGCCGTGTGCGCCGCGTTTGCGCACAAGGAGCGCGCATGACCCTCAAGCTCGGCATTCTCGCCTCGGGCAGCGGCACCAACGCCCAGGCCATGATAGACGCCGCAGAAGCCGGAAAGCTCGACGCGGACATACGCATCATCATCGCCAACCGTCCCGGCGCGCCCGTGCTTGAGCGCGCGAAAAGGCACGGCATCGCCCATCTGTGCCTCGACCACAAGACCTTCCCCGACCGGGAAAGCTTCGATCTGCGCATGGTGGAGGAGCTTCGCGCCGCAGGCGTGGACACCGTGGCCCTTGCCGGATACATGCGCCTCGTCACGCCCGCGTTCCTCGACGCCTTCCCCGGACGCGTCCTCAACGTGCATCCCGCCGTGCTCCCCGCCTTTCCGGGCACGCACGGCGCGCGCGACGCCTGGCAGTACGGCGCGAAGTTCAGCGGCTGCACCGTGCACATCGTGGATCCCGTCATGGACGGCGGGCCCATCATCGTTCAGGCCACGCTTCCCGTGCGGCAGGACGAGGACGACGAGGCGCTTTTGAACCGCATCCACATGTTCGAGCACCGCATCTACGTGCAGGCGCTTCAGTGGCTGGCCGAAGACCGTCTGCGTCTCGACGGCCGCCGCGTGCTGCTCACGCCCTCAGGCCGCCCGCTCGCCCCGCAGCCGGACATGGCTCTCATCTGGCCGCCTCTGGAAGAAGGTTTCTAGTTTTCCGCCATACCGCCGGCCTTCCGGCTCACACCGCGCGAAATCCGCGCAGATACGGCTGAATGTCAGCCGAGGGAGATCGCATGAAAGCTTCCCGTCTTTTCGCCCCGCTCGCCCTTGTTGCCTGCCTCTGCATGAGCTCCGTCGCCCACGCCGCCGACGACGCTCCCAGGAAGGCGGAACGCCGCACCCCCGTGGTGGTGGAATTCGAGGGCAACGACAGCATAGGCGTTTCCCTGTTCAACAGCCTTCAGAAGAAAATCAACAGCTCCAACCCGGCGAACCCCGCCAGAGAGGCCAAGTTCCGCATCCTGCTGTCCACGGCGTCGGAATTTCCCTCCCGTCCCGGCGTGGGCTCGGTGTACGCCGTGGTGTGGACACTGGCCCTCTCCGAAGGCTCCATGGAATACTACCTCGTGCGGGATCTCGGCATCGTCACGCCCGACACCGTGGATGAAGTGGCCGACCGCATCGTGAGCCGCACCGACGGCGTATCCGCCCGCTACGGCTATCTCGACCGCGACAAGTAACCGTCTTTACGGCGGAGCGCTCCGACAGGGCGCCTTCGACTTTCTCCGGGAAGCGCCCCGCTTTTCTTTCAGAACCGCGCGGAAGAGACATTCTCGCTTCCGCGCGGCTTTTTTCATGAAGCCGGACCGTCCCGGATCCCGCCGGACGACGTTCCGCCCGTCCGGGACCGGGGAGCGCTGACGGGTGCGGCTGCCTCAAGGGGCGGGCTCCCCCGGCAGCCCGAGCGCCCGACTTCCCGGGACCGTACCCGCCCGGCAAAAGCCTTCCCACGGACATGCCATGAACACGCTTCTCACATCGCTTGCGGAGTGCTGGCGCGACGGACACAGGGTCGCCCTCGGCATCTTCCGCTTCCTCATCCCCATCGTGCTGCTCGTCAAGGTGCTTGAGGAAAGCGGACTTATTCCCTATGTGTCCCTGCCGCTGCGGCCCGTCATGGCGCTTCTCGGGCTGCCCGCGGAAATGTGCCTCGCCTGGATGTCCTGCATCCTCGTGAGCATGTATTCCGGGCTCATGGTGATCATCGCCCTTCTGCCCCAGCTTCCGGAACTCACCATCGCCCAGATGACCGTCTTCGGCGTGCTCGTGCTCATCGCGCACAGTCTCATTCTGGAAGTGCGCATTGCCGGACAGTGCGGCGTATCCATGGCGTTTCAGTTCTTCCTGCGTTTCGGCTCGGGAATTCTGGCGGCCTTTCTTCTGCATCTTGTGCTCGACGGCTTCGGACTGCTTCAGCAGCAGGCGACCATACTTCTTTCCGCCGGCGCCACGAGCTCCCTCGGCGCATGGTTCATCCAGCAGGCAAAGACGCTTGCGGAAATGTACGTCATCATCTGCGCCGTCATGCTGCTTCAGCGTCTTCTCGACGCCTTCCGCATCTCCGACCTCATGGGACGCCTGCTCGGCCCCCTGCTCCGGATGCTCGGCATCTCCCCGAAGGCCGTTTCCATCGTCATCATAGGCTTCACCATGGGACTGCTCTACGGCAGCGGCATACTCATCAGAAACGCGCAGCAGGGCACGCTTTCCCGTCAGGACGCCCTCTGCGCCATTTCCCTGCTCGGACTCTCCCATTCGCTCATCGAAGATACCCTGCTGCTCACCCTCGTGGGCGGCAGTCTCTGGGGGCTGCTCGGCTTCCGCCTGCTCTTCACGCTGGCCGCCGGAGCGCTCATCAACGCCTTTTACCCTGCCCTCCGGCGCTTTGCCGGAAAAGACTGCGAGGATTCCCATGAAGACACTGTGGATCAATGCCGGTGAGATCTCCGGCGACCTGCAGGGCGGCGCGCTGCTCTCCGCCCTGCGCGACATCACTCCGGAAGGCGACCTCCGCGTGGTGGGCATGGGCGGCGACAATCTCGCCCGCGCGGGCCAGGAAAATCTGCTGCGCGTGGAGGAGCTCTCCGTCATGGGCATCGTGGAGGTCATCACCAGCCTGCCGCGCATCTTCGGTCTTCTGCGCCGCATACGCCGGGAAATGGAACGCATACGTCCCGACGCCGTACTGCTCATCGACGCGCCGGAATTCAACTTCCGCGTGGCGAAAATAGCCTCGGGCCTGGGGATCCCCGTCTACTACTTCATTCCGCCCAAGGTGTGGGCATGGCGCACGGGCCGCGTGAAGTTCCTGAAAAGGCACGTCCGGCGCATCTTCTCCATCCTGCCCTTCGAGGTGGACTTCTACCGCTCCCACGGCATGGAAGTGACCTATGTGGGCAATCCGCTGGTGGATCTTGTGGACTACGAGAGCATAAGGGACGTGGAGCCGGTCCCTCACCGCATAGGCCTCATGCCCGGCAGCCGCCGAAAGGAGGTGGAATCGCTCATGCCCGCCTTTGCCGGCGCGGCGAACATGCTCGTAAAGAAATTTCCCGACCTCGAGTTCCACTGCGTGCGCTCCTCCAACTTTTCCGAGGAATATCTGCGGAAGCTGTGGAACTGCGAGGTGCCTCTCGTCATGCACGACGGAAAGGACCGCTACCGCCTCATGCGCACCTTCCAGTGCATCCTGGCCGCTTCCGGCACGGCGACCCTGGAAACGGGACTTGCGGGCGTGCCCACGCTCGTGGCCTACAAGGTTTCCCCGCTCTCCTATCAGGTCGCGCTGCGCGTCATCAAGGTGAAGTGGATAAGCCTGACCAATCTCATCATGAACCGTACCGTGTTCCCCGAGCACATCGAAAAGGAGGCCGATCCCGCCCCCATGGCAAGGCGCGTGGAGGACTGGCTCGATCACCCGCAGAAGCTCGAAGCCGTCATCCGCGACCTTGAGGAACTTCGGGAGCGCTGCGGAGAGCGCGGCAGCGCGCTGCGCGCCGCCGAGGCCCTGGCCGGGGAACTGCTCCCCACGCTTGCCGAAAGAGAGGACGCCCACCGCTGCTGACAGGGCGACGGACATTGCCTGAGACGAAAAGGCCCCCGGATCTCTGCCGGGGGCCTTTCTCATGCAAAAGACGGACGGACTGCCGGAGAGCCCGCCCGCCTCGGTCAGGACGGGACCTGCCCGTCCTTCCGCCGTCCGGTACCATCTTCGATATCTTCGTTTTCCACGATCAGGACCGGAGGCAGACAATATTTAAATCTCGCTTTCCGGAATGCCGCAGGCGCGGGCCACGCCGATGCCGTAGGCCGGATCGGCCTTGAAGCAGTGACGGATGTGCCGGAGCTTGATCTCTTTCGGCGCGTCCCCGAGAGCGCGGGCCGTGTTGCCGAAAAGCTCCTCCTGCTGTTCGGGACTCATCAGCCGGAAGAGCCTGCCCGGCTGCTCGAAGTAGTCCGCATCGTCGCAGGGATAGTTCCAGCGGTCGGCATCTCCCCGTATCCTGAGGGGCGGTTCCGCAAATTCCGGCTGCTCCCGCCACGCGCCAAGACTGTTGGGCTCGTAGCTTGCGTAGCTGCCGTAGTTGCCGTCCACGCGCATGGCGCCGTCCCTGTGGAAGCTGTGATAGGGGCAGCGGGGCCGGTTCACGGGGATCATGTGATGATTGACGCCGAGCCTGTAGCGCTGGGCGTCTCCGTAGGAGAACAGCCTGCCCTGAAGCATCTTGTCGGGAGAGACGCCGATGCCGGGCACCAGGTTGGCGGGGTTGAAGGCCGCCTGCTCCACTTCGGCAAAGTAGTTCTCCGGATTGCGGTTGAGTTCGAGCACGCCCACTTCGATGAGCGGGCAGTCCTTGTGATACCAGACCTTGGTAAGGTCGAAGGGATGATAGGGCAGCTTTTCGGCATCCTCCTCGGGCATGACCTGGAAATACAGCGTCCAGCGGGGAAAGTCGCCCTTCTCGATGTGCTCGTACAGATCGCGCTGATGGCTGTCCCTGTCGCGGCCTATGAGCTCCTGCGCCTCGGCGTCCGTCAGATTCTTTATGCCCTGCTGGGTCTTGAAGTGGAACTTCACCCAGAAGCGCTCGTTTTTGGCATTGATGAGGCTGTAGGTGTGGCTGCCGAAGCCGTGCATGTGCCTGTAGGAGGCGGGTATGCCGCGGTCGCTCATGACCACGGTGATCTGATGCAGCGCTTCGGGCAGCAGCGTCCAGAAGTCCCAGTTGTCCGTGGCGCTGTGCATGTTGGTGCGGGGATTGCGCTTCACCACATGGTTCAGGTCCGGGAACTTGAGCGGATCGCGCAGGAAGAAGACCGGCGTGTTGTTGCCCACCATGTCCCAGTTGCCCTGATCCGTGTAGAACTTGACGGCAAAGCCCCGGATGTCCCGCTCCGCGTCCGCCGCGCCGCGCTCTCCGGCCACGGTGGAAAAGCGGGCGAACACTTCCGTTTTTTTGCCGACTTCCGCAAAAAGCGACGCCTTCGTGTACTTCGTGACGTCATGCGTCACCGTGAACGTGCCGTAGGCCCCGGACCCCTTGGCGTGCATGCGCCTCTCGGGAATGACTTCACGGTCGAAATGGGCCAGCTTCTCCTGAAACCAGCCATCCTGCAGCAGCATGGGACCACGGGGACCGGCAGTGAGGGCATGATTGTTGTCGGCCACGGGCGCTCCGGCGCCGGTGGTCAGGCAGTCTTTCCTGTCGTTCATGGGCTTTCTCCTCTGGTTTGCGCACCGCAGGGTGCAGTTGCCGTCATGCAAGGCCTTGTGACGAAGAAAGCATGGCACAGAGAAACTTTTTTGTAAACAGTAATAATAATCATTACTATTTAATATTATTCATGTTATCGTGTACGCACCGTTCAACATAGTACGATCCTGAACCAAAAATCCAACGCTTACACATGGTTATGAAATGGAAAAATTTTTCTTTGGCAACGCAGGACGGCAATCTTCCGGGAAGGGATTCCGGAAAGGACTTTCCCTTCTTCGCGACAGGCAAAAGGGCCGGGGATTTCTCGAGAGCTTTCCCAGCAAAAAAAAGCCCCCGGGTCTTTCGACTCCGGGGGCCGTCGCGCATCGAAGGGGCGGCGTTTCTCACGCGCCGCGGGCCGGTCCGTCGCTTTCTGCGGCGGACGCCTGATTTTCAGCCACGGCCTGAACGGCCGGGGCCATGGAATTTTTCTCAGCAAGCATGATGCTGGCGCCGGGGTGTGTCGTGGCCACGCGCACCAGCGCGTCCTGCGATTCCTGGAAACTGGCATAAGGCCCTATGGCCATGACGCCGTCGCGCGTATGCAGCAAAGATGCCGCGTCATACATGCCAAGGCAGATGAGCCGGCGCAGCTGCTGCGACACGGCGTCGAAAGAGAGCGGCGTCTCCGCCAGCTTGACGAAGAAGGCCTGCGACCGCAACAGAGGATGTCCCTTGCTGTCTCCCACGATTTCAAGGGTCACTCGGGAAACGCCCGCCTCGGAAAGGCCGAGGCTGTCGGCAGCCGCGTACGACAAATCGATGATTCTGTTTTTGGAATAAGGTCCGCGGTCGTTGATGCGCACGATGACGCTTTTGCCGCTGGCCTGATTTTCCACTCTGACCAGTGTGCCGAGAGGAAGCGTGCGATGAGCCGCCGTCATGGCGAACATGTCGAATGCTTCACCCGTAGCGGTAGACTTTCCGTGATGCCAGGGGCCGTACCATGAGGCCACACCCGACTGGAAAGAGGCATCCTGGCCATAAGCCGACGGCAGAGCAAGAAGCAGGCACAAAAGCCATGCTCCGGCAAATGCCATCAGACTTCGGTAGGAAGATGATGTCATGCAGACTCCGGGTTGAGATGAAGTCACGCGGCCGATCCGTCTGCGATCCTGGCTGCGTGGAGCGGAAATCGCCCTTTTTCCCTCAGTCCGCCGCGATCACTCCCGGAACGGGGCGCGGCTCCGATGCGCGAAGGCAAGCCGAAAGTCCATCCAGCAGGAGGCCTCGGGGAACGGAGGGAAACGACGGGAATCAGGCACGTCCGAAGGCGTCTGCCCTGCCCGTACACGTCTCATAGGGGCATGAGTATCTCATCCGGCAGAATTTATGTCAAGCGGCTCTGTATAACGACGCGATTTCTTCTGTAAAAGTATAATGACGCGCCTTGTGGGACTGTAATTTTTTCCGGTCCTTTTCCCCGCCGCGCCTGCCCTGCACCTTGCGTCCGAGTGCCCGTCGTACTACTATGAAAAGCCCATTTCACTGCCGCAGGTACCGCCATGACACACCGTTCCATCCGCTTCGATCCTCAGGACTATCAGCTTCTCACCATGATCAACAGGACGGTGACGAAAAGCCAGAAGGGACTGCCGAGTCTCATGCCTCAGCTCAGTCCCTCCGGCATCATGGAACTTTCCGTTCCGGTGGAGCTGCGCATGGCCTCGGCCGTTCTGCGTCTGCTCGACACGCTCTCTCAGGGCAGAGCCGACGACAGGATAGAAGCCCTTGCCGCCCTGCGCGACGAGGTGCTCGTCATGGCGCGCACGTCGCTGCGCATCAATACGGGACGCGTGCTCGTGCAGCTCATGAAGGAACTCGTGCGCGCCCACGGCGACTTCGAAACGCAGCTTCGTCTCGCCCACGACTTCCGGCAGGCGGCCAGCGGCCGCCACGCCGTGGTGCGCCGTCTGCTGCACCGCTACTTCATGCTCGAAATGCCCGAGGACTGGAATCAGGCCGTGTTCGACAATCATGTGCACGACGCCAACACCAAGGGCCGCAAGAACGCCACGCACCTCATCATGGACGCCTGGCTCAAGGGCATACGCTCGCTCACCGTCATCTACTACAACTACGTCTCCCCCGAAGCGGCCAGCGAACTCATACGCGCCGCGCGCATCATGGGCATCAGCGTGCGCATAGGACTTCTCTTCCACGCGCCGTACATGGGGCGTCTCGTGGATCTCATCTGGATCCCTCGCGGCTTCACCAACGACGAGGACTTCATCGCGTTTCTTTCCACTCCGGCCATGTCCACGCTCATGAACGAGGGCCGCGCCGCCACGCGCTGGCTGGAAAAGCGCATCCTGCGCCTGCTCGACGACTGGAACAGGACCGAGCGTCCCCGCCTCGCTTCCCTGCTGCACGCCGAACCGGAACCTCTCGATCCGCACGAATTCATGCTTTTCGTCGGACACGGACAGGCCTCTTTGCTGCATCTGGCCGAATTCATCCATAAAAAGCTCTTCGGTCTGCTCGAAAGGCGGGCTGACGACGTGAAGAGCGCCCTCGCCTCCCCCGACACGCCCGACGAGGAGCGCTCCCATCTTCTGCACGAGCTGGAAGAACTCGACCGGTTCACCACGGAAACCGTGACCGCCCGCCTGAACGACCCCGAACTCTTTCCCAGAACGGCCTCGCTTCAGAACGCCTGCGAATCCGCGGACTGCCCGGAGCTGCTCAATCAGACGCCGCTGCATCTGCTCACGCGCCTCTGCGACCTCAAGAGCGGCTGCCGCATCACGCTGAATCTCGCGCGCCTCACCGCCGAAGACGTGCTCAATCTTCTCTGGGATTGTCAGGGACGCATCACGCATCTGGAGCTTTTCAACCTCAAGGACTGGCAGAACGGCGACATGCAGCATCTGCAGTCCATCAACGAGCTGCAGAGAGCCATCAACGAAGGCAGCGTGCCGAGACTCAAGCAGATCATCATAGGCATGCTCCGGGAAGCGGGCGCCGCTCCCGGCATTTCCACGGAGGAAAGCTTCAGCACGCCGCGCGGCAGCGCCACGCTCCACTCCGCCGACGCGCCGAAATCGCCGCGCGTGCGCAAGCTGCGCATCATCCTGCAGAACATTCCCGTGCTCTGCGGCTACTATCAGACGGCCAAGCTGCGCGCCACCATGGGCACGGACTCCACGAGTCGTCCGGGCCACCGCTACGGCATGGGCCTTGCCTATCCCGAAACGCTGCCGCTGCGCGCCCGCCGCGAACTCAACGACACGAGCCGCTCCGCCCATCTTCTGCTGCCGCTGCGCACCAAACTTCTGGAACAGGTGACCTACAGCTCCGACGCGCCCGGCGAGGAGCCCTCCCGTCTGGTCTCGTTCCTGCGCCGGATTCCCGGACTGCGCCACTTCGGCAAGAACCGGCATACGGAATGGACGCCCGTGTCCGAGAACACCGTGGTATGCAACGACGGCGACTGCTCCATAGCCACGGCCGACGAGAGTTCCACGCAGGGCAACATCATCACGCTCGGCGGCACGGACTCCGGCCTCAGCAACGGCTTCATGCCTGCACATCACGTCCGCGAGAGCCTCCTCGACAAGAGCCGCTATCTCAACACCGGTCTTGCCAACGCCCTGCGCGTCATCGTGGGCTTCATTCCCGCATGGCTGGCCTTCCTGTACACGCAGACGGGCTGGCTGGCCTGGCTCGGAGCGCCGCTCTGGTTCCTCATTTCCGGGCTTCGCAACATCCTTCAGGCCGTGCTCGGCAGCGGCGGTCTGCACCGCTCTTCCGTCCTGCACTGGAAAAGCTACGTGAGCTGGTCGAGTCTGTACGTTTCGCTCATGTACAACGGTCTGTCCGTGGTGCTGCTCGAACCCCTGCTGCGCTGCCGCATCCTGGAGCAGGGCATGGGACTGAGCACCGTCAACGCGCCTCTCACCACCTACGCCGTGCTCATGGCGGGCTGCGGCCTCTACAAGGTGGCCACGCACATCCTGCGCGGCTTCTCCATGAAGAACATCCTCACGGACATTGCCTGCATCGTGCTTTCTCTGCCGCTGGCCCTCGTCTTCCACGGCATTCTGCTCTTTCTCGTCACGGCCGAGGGCGGAAGTCCCGAATCCCTGGCCGTCGCGGCCGTGTTCGTGGTGAAGCTCGCCTCCGACACCGTCATCGGCATCGTGGACGGCATCGTGGACAGGGAGAGCAACATACGCAGACGCATGGCCGACTACCGCAGCCGCCTGCACCAATCCCTCGCCCTCTACGGCAAGCTTGAGGAGCTCTTCCCGGAAAAGAACGTCATGAGCCTGCTCGCACGGCCCGAAGCCCTGCCCCGCACGCTGAACGCCGTCGATCCCCGTCTGTGGATCGACATGGTCATCAATGCCCTCGACCTCATGTACTTCTGGTTCTATCAGCCGCGGGCCAACTACGCGCTCGACCTCTTCGTGCGGCGCTTTTCCAGAAGCGAGCGGCAGGTGCTTCTGCGCATGCAGCAGATCCTCATGCTGGAGCGGGAAGTCAGTCAGCTTCTGGTGGACGGTCTCGTGGGCCGCAACTTCGCCGCGCCGCTCTCCTTCTACCTCGCCAGGAACGAAGAATATCTGCGTCAGATGAAGGCCGTATGCCTGCCGGAAGAAACCCCGCATAAATGACGCACGGCCGAAGTCGAGGCATCATGCAGAAAGGGGGAGCGCCGCATACCGGAGCTCCCCTTTTTTGCGCACAGGCCGCGTCATCGGCACGGGACCGCGCCGTCATGACTTTCCGCGCCTTTTCATGTCCGGGCACAGAACGCCGGGGACACTATGAAACGGGAAAGGCTATCTCCCCGCGTCGGAAAAATGGCCGAAGACGCCGACAGGCCGCACAGAAAAGAACCTGCGCCCCTTCCCTGTCCGCCCGGGTTCATGAGAAGCAGCATCCGGCCGAAGAAGCCCCGGCATGTTCCGCCGAAAAGCCTCCGCAGCGACGGTCGACGTATTTTCAGGCGGGCCAGTCGTCCAGGCCGTTCAGAGAGGCCAGGGCCATGTAGAGAATGATGCCCGCGGACGTGGAAAGATTGAGGCTTCGGATGCAGTCCTTCACCGGAATGCGCACATGCTCCTGAGCCATGCTCTGTACGTCGGCGGGAAGACCCGTGGATTCCGGACCGAAAAGCAGACTGTCCTCCGGGGAAAAGGCGAAGCGGTGCACGTCGCTTCCGCCGCGCGCACTGGTGGACACCAGCCTGCGCCCTGCGCCGTCCGCCTGAAGATAGGCCTCGAGGGACGGCCACACGGAAACGTCCACATGCGGCCAGTAGTCGAGACCGGCCCGGCGAAGATGCCTGTCGTCGATGGCAAAGCCCAGAGGCTCGATGAGATGCAGGCGCGTGCCCGTGCCTGCGCACAGTCTTGCGATGTTGCCGGTGTTCGGCGGGATCTCGGGATGATACAGGACGATGTGCAGCATGACGTGTCCGAAAAACGTTCCGGGCGTCCGGAAAATCCGGATGAGCCCAAAGAAAAACGCCCGGGCCCGAAAGCGCGGACGTCATGGAAGACGGCGGACCATATCCGCCTCAGCAAAAAAACGAACACCGGAAAAAGGCCGCCGGGTCCCGGGCCCCGCAGACTGCGAAGTCTCCGGAAGACATGCCGGACGACAGGCCCTCATGAAGGCCGACCGGCCCCTTTTTCCTGAAGAAGGGCAGAAAACGCCCGCATCATCAATGATGCCTGTTGGGGCTCGTCTTCTTGATATAGGTAAGGGCGCAGATCACCGCGATGATGCCGACGAAGAAGAAAAGGTAGTCCATGACGCTCTCCTGTGCTTGTGGTGCCCCTGAACGGGCGAAAGATGCCTGTTCACCATATCCCTTCCGCGCCGTTTCCGCAAGAGCGGCGGCAGGATAAGGCGCTCTCTTTTTCCCCGGACGAAGAGGCGTCTCCCCGCTCCATGTTCTTTCCCGCGCATTGCGGGCCGAAGACGCCTGCGCTATCATGACCGCGCAACAATCTTCATCATGCAGGAATGACGCCATGATACGAGTCGATCTTCATACCCATACCAATCACTCCCACGCGAGAGACAGCGTCCGGCAGATGTTCGAGGCCGGCCAGGAAAAGGGCCTTCTCGTGCAGGGATTTTCCGAACATTCTCCGCGGCCCGAAGGCTACGACTATCCCGAGGAATACCGGGAGCACCTTGCCGCCACCTTCGACGACTATCTTGCCGAAGTGTCGCAGCTTCGGGCCGAACAGGCTCCGCGCGGCATACGGGTGCTGCTCGGCCTCGAGGTGGACGGGCTGGAGGACGAGGTGCCGTATCTGCGCGACATGACCTCGGCGCACGAATACGACTATCTCATCGCGGGCATACATTTTCTCGGCCGCTGGGGCTTCGACTCCGCCGCCTCCGACTGGGCTCCGCTCTCCTTCGAGGAGCGCTGCGGACTCTATGCGCGCTACTACCGCACCATGAAGACCATGGCCGAAACGAGGATGTTCAACATCGTGGCGCATCCCGACCTCATCAAGATATTCTCCGTGGACGACTTCCACCGCTGGCTGGATGCTCCCGGGAGCATGGATCTTGTGGGCGACGCGCTCTGCGCGGTGCGCGACGCGGGCATGGCCATGGAGATCTCCTCCGCGGGCCTTCGCAAGCCCTGCCGGGAGGTCTATCCCGGCCCGAAGATACTGAAGCTGGCCCGTAATCTCGGACTGCCCGTCACGTTTGCCTCGGACAGTCACGCCACGGAGCAGGTGGCCTGGAACTTCGACACGCTCGCCCGCTGCGCCGCCGCCGAAGGCTGGAAGGAAAGTCTGGTCTTCTGCCGGGGCGAAGTGACGGCCGTGCCCTTCGTCGACTGAGGAAGGCGTCCCTTTTCCCGACGCCGCAGACGCATGAAGCGCCGGAGATCCCTTCCGGCGCTTTTTTCATGCCCGGCCTTCCGGCAGGCGCTTATCTGCAACAATTTGCAAGCATTCCGCCCTTGGCAGAGCCCAAAAGCATGGTTATTCTTCCTCCATGGCCTTCATGACCACAACACAGGAGCAAACATGACCAGCCAACTCAAGACCCTTCTGCTCATGGCCGGCCTTTCCGCCGTTCTCATCGTCATGGGCAGCGCTCTCGGCGGCCGTCAGGGCATCGTCATCGCCCTTGTCTTCGCCGTCATCATGAACATCGGAAGCTACTGGTTTTCCGACAAGATCGTGCTTTCCATGTACCGGGCGCAGGAACTGGCTCCGGAAGACGCGCCCATGGTGCATCAGATAGTGGAAGAACTCGCCCAGAGAGCGGGCGTGCCCAAGCCCCGTCTTTTCATCGTGCCGCAGGAGGCCCCCAACGCCTTCGCCACGGGACGCGACCCGGAACACGGCGTCATCGCCGTGACGCAGGGCATCATGCAGCTTCTCCCGCCTGAGCAGCTGCGCGGCGTGCTGGCCCATGAAATGGCGCACATCGCCCACCGCGACATCCTCATCCAGACCGTGGCCGGCGTCATCGCCTCGGCCATCACGGCCATAGCCAACATGCTTCAGTTCTCCATGATCTTCGGCGGAGCCCGCGACGAGGAGGGCAACAGCAATCCTCTGGCCGCCATCGCCATGATGATCCTCGGACCTCTTGCCGCAACGCTCATCCAGATGGCCATTTCCCGTCGTCGCGAATACATGGCCGACGCCGCAGGCGCCGAATACTGCGCCGATCCTCTGGCCCTTGCCGGAGCGCTGAACAATCTCGACGCCTACAGCCGCCACATTCCCATGCAGGCCAACCCGGCCACGGAGAACATGTTCATCGTGTCCCCGCTCACCGGCGACACCATGCGCCGCATGTTCAGCACCCATCCCCCCATGGAAGAGCGCATAGCCAATCTTCAGGAAATGGCCCGCACCGGGCGCTATCCCGGCTAAGCCGCGCTCAGGCTGAAAAGGACAGCTCAGGGCGGAGTCCGCAGTTCGGACCCCGCCCTTTTTCGCGCCGCACTTT
>CAJJMX010000018.1 GCA_905192935.1 uncultured Mailhella sp. | reverse complement strand
AAAGAAGGAACGTCACGACAGCATGAAATTTTCATGAAGATATGATGGCACAGGTCCGTCATCCTTCTGCGAAAAAAACGACGAAGCCCGCCCGTCCTCCTTCATTTCCCATGCGCTGCCCCAAAAACATATTTCCGGCTTGTCATTTTTCCATCCTTCTTATACTCTGTTGCGAACACTTTTTCTTTCAGGAGTCACATATGTCCCAGCAGGCATCTTCCGATTCAGGCAAAGGCAGTGCCCGCGGCCTCTTTTCCGGCAACATAGGTTTTATTCTGGCCGTGGCCGGTTCTGCCGTAGGTCTCGGCAATATCTGGCGTTTTCCTTATCTCGCCGCCAAGTACGGAGGAGGCATCTTCCTGCTGGTCTATCTCATCCTCATGCTCACCTTCGGCTACGCGCTCATCGTGGCCGAAACCAGTCTCGGCAGAAAGACCAGACTCAGCCCCGTGGGCGCCTACCGCGCCTTCGGACAGATGCAGCGCAATCCCTTCCTTGTGTTCGGCGGCTGGGTCAACGCCGTCGTGCCCATGCTCATTCTGCCCTATTACTGCCTCATCGGCGGCTGGATAGTAAAATATCTCTTCGAATACGTGGTGGGCGACGTGAGCCTCGTGGCCGGAGACGGCTACTTCGGCAGCTTCATTTCCTCGCCGCTTGAGCCCGTCATCTGGAACCTCATCTTCCTCGGCTGCACCCTCGGCATCATCCTGAAGGGCGTGGAAGGCGGCGTGGAACGCGCCTCGCGCGTCATGATGCCCCTGCTGCTCATTCTCGCCGTCATCGTGGCCGTGTACTCCATGACCCGTCCGGGCGCCGGCGCGGGCATCTACTACTACCTCGTCCCCGACTTCTCCAAGTTCTCCATCATGACCGTGGTGGCCGCCTGCGGACAGCTCTTCTTCTCCCTCTCCATCGGCATGGGCATCCTCATCACCTACGGTTCCTACATGAAGAAGGAGGTCAACGTCGAAGAGGCCACCTACAGCATCGGCCTCATGGACACCCTCGTCGCCACACTGGCCGGCTTCATGATCATCCCCGCCGTGTTCGCCTTCTCCGGCGGCACCGCCGAGGCCCTGAACGCCGGTCCTTCGCTCATGTTCATCACCATCCCCAAGATCTTCGAAAGCATGGGCTTCGGCGGCATCATCGGCGCGGTGTTCTTCCTCATGGTGTTCTTCGCCGCGCTCACCTCGAGCATCTCCATCATGGAAACCTGCGTTTCCACCCTCACCGACGAGCTGCACTGGTCGCGCAGAAAGAGCGCACTCTTCATGACCTTTGAAGCCATCGCCCTCGGCGTGCCCTGCTCCCTCGGCTTCGGCGTGTGGGACTTCATTTCCATCGCCGGCCTCAGCATCCTCGACATGATGGACTTCCTTGCAAGCCTCATCCTCTGCCCGCTGGCCGCCATGCTCACCTGCCTGCTCATCGGCCGCATCGTGGGCATAGACAACCTCATCTCCGAAGTGAAGATCTCCTCCGCCTTCCACGGCGAAAAGATCTTCCGCATCTGCATCTCCTGGCTGGCTCCCCTGCTGCTTCTCGTGGTGCTCGTCTCCTCCGTGGCCGCAGCCCTCGGCATCATAAAGATATAGGGAACGGCCGCCGCCGGAACCGGCAGACAAAAAGTATCACCGCATGAAAAAAGCGCCTTCGAAAACGAAGGCGCTTTTTTCATGCCTGCCCGCCGTCGACGGCGAAGAACAGAACCCCGCTGCCCGCTCAGGCATCCGTTTCCGCGTCTTTGGACGCGGCATGCTTCTTTTCGTGATACGTATGCAGCCTCTGCTGGACCCTGGCGTCCATCCGACCCTTCAGCCACAGCTGCGTGGCGTTGAACACGTTCTGCGCAATGGAGTAGGCGGCAAGGCCGACCACCACCAGCGGATCGAAATACTGAAACGCCAGCCACATGGCCAGCATGAGATTCTTCTGCGCCAGCGCCTGTCCGGCGGAAATGCGGTGATGGTACAGCCCGCCCACGAATTTGCCCACCAGAAACTGCAGCATGCACACAAGAACGCCGGAACCGGCAATGACGACTTCCGCGCCCGCATCCTTTCTGCCCGGAGAAAGCAGCATCTCAAAGGTGCTGCCCATGAGGATAAGCAGCATGACCACCCAGAGATAATAGGAAATGATGCTTCTGCGCACAATGCCCTCGGAAACCTTCGGAGCAAAGATCTGAAGCAGCAGCGCACAGCCCAGGGGCAGCAGAAGAATGGGCCCGACCTTGAAGAACACCGACACCATGGAGGAGAGAAACGGCATGTCCACGTGCCCAGGAGCCATCATGGGCACAAGAAGAGGCGCGGCCACGATGGAAAGAAAAGTCCCGAGAAACACGTATGTGGCAAGAAAGCTCACGCTGCCGCCCAGCATGCCGGTTATGGTGGCGGCCGCCGTGGCCGTGGGAACGAGCATGATGAGCCCCACGGTCTGCGCGGCAAGGTCGTTCCACGGCTCGAGAAGCATGTAGAAAGCCAGACTCCCGGCCATCTGAAGCCCGAGAAGAATGACGTGCAGCCTGTGGATGCGCACCGTCTTCAGCGACATTCCGCAGAACGTGAACAGCAGCATGGCCATGAGAAGAAACGGAGAGAGCGCGGAAAACCGGGAGAAGAAGGCATGTCCCAGAGCACCGGTCACGATGGCCAAAAGCAGAGCCCACTGCTTGAGAAAAACAAGAACGCGCTTCATGATGCATCTCCATGGAAAAATATTCTGCACCTCTTCACTGCAGAACGTAAAAACGCCCCAGACCATAGACGCAAAGTTCTTTCTCTGCAACCATGCCGACAAAAATACATAATTGTTTCATCATGACATGGCCGATGTCTTCACCTGCGCGCCAAAGAGCCCGATTTTTCGCCACAGGCACGGGCTCCATGCCATAACCGCACAAAGATAAAGACTCCGGCGCCCTTCTCTTCGAAGGACGCCGGAGAATCCTTTATCCGTCCGTCGACAACGGTCGACGGCTCACCGCATGCCGGTTCAGCAGTCCCAGCGGATGTTTTCCCTCGGGAACGTGGTCATGATCTCCGCCCCGTTCTGACCGACGTAGACCATGTCGCCTATGGCTGCACCGGCCACACCCTTCTGGAAGAAGTTGGGATGGAACTCGAACAGCATGCCGGGGCGCACTTCCAGGAACTTGTCCGGAGACGGATTGTTGACTGGCGAATGACGCTTGTAGCCGAACTCCATGAAGCCCTCGACGCTCGCGCTGTTGTCCTGATACGGCTGCGGGAAAGGAGCGCTGACGATGGGATCCTCATAGGAATGTCCCAGACCGTGCGCGGCACGGAAGCGGAACATGGTCTCGTCGTCTTTTTCCGTGAAATGGCTGCAATACACTTTTTCAAAGGCACGATGCACGTCATAGAGATTCGCTCCGGGACGCAGCACCTCCATGCCCGCATTTTCCATTTCAAGAACGATGTCGAAGGCCCTCTTCTGCGCAGGCGTGGGTTCACCGTAGGTTCCCATGCGCAGCGCATGGGCCCAGTGACCGTGAAAAAGCTGATAGATGCCCACGATGACCTGGTCTCCGAGCTGAGGAACACGCTGGCACTCCTCGCGGCGGAACAGGCAGTACTCGGCCGCGGGGGCTATGGACAGCCATACCAGCGCATGTTCCGCGCCGTTGTCCTGAGCGGTGCGGATCATGGCGTTCTGCAGCTCGCAGATCTTCTTGCCCGTCTTTATCTCACGACGGAGCGTCTGGAACATTTCGTCGCATATCTCCGCGCCGCGGTAGTGCATGGCATACTGAGCCGCGTCCTTGATGACCCGCAGGGGATCCACAAAGGATTCGAAGTCCGTGAACTCCGCTTCCGGGAAGGATGCGCGCAGGCTTTCCCAGAAGGGAACCGGCGTTTCCGCGCGACCGATGTAGGCAATGCGGCGGCCCTTCACGCCGGAGGCTTGCAGAATCTTCGTCACGGCTCCCGGCATGGCCGGTCCCATGGCGAGCTGAACGCGATCCCCCCAGAAGGGAAACCTTTCGGTCATGCATTTCAGGAAAATGTTGCTGACCACAAGTTCGGGAGCGCGTCCGGGCACGAGCACGAGGACGCTGGAGGTATTGTACCCGTCCCAGTCGGTAAGAAAGCTCAGATAGCCGTGAGACTTGGACGTGGAGCCCACGGAGCTGCCCTGGGCATAAAGCACCAGAGCCTCAAAACCATGTTCCCTGAGCAGGGATTCCACACGCTCGACGCGTCCGGCAAGCACTCTTCTGTCTACGATCAACATGAACTACACCCATAATCCTGTAGGAGTTGGAACACGAAGCAGCCAGGCAAAGCAGGCATATTCCACAAACGTTATTCCCAGATCAAGAACCACGATGCGGGCAAGATTCCCCAGGGAAGCCTTCTTGCGCTGCACGACAATCATACCGTACACGAGCATGATGAGCATGCACGTGAACATGGCCGTATAGAAGCCCATGGGTTCGATAAGCAGATAGCTCAGCAAAGACATCACGAAATAGATCGCGACCGTGAAATATGCCGGCTTTTCCGAAGACGCCGCATGCTTCTTTCCGAGCTCCTGCAGGCACACGATGATGCCGAACACCACGACGAGCGAAAACACCACCAGCGGGAAGATGCGGGGCACGCCTTCGAGCTGGAGCGACTGACCGATGAAGAACACGCCGATAAGCGTGCAGGCCAGGGTAATGAGGAAATCGAAGTTCCCGACGTTGCGCAGCGAGAACGACCAGGCCGCATGGGCATTTCCCGCATGTCCCTTCTTGCGGCTGAGCCATACGGGCAGCAGCAGAGAAACGGCGCTGAGGGCGATGAACAGCATGGACATGGGAGAAAAGACGAGCAGTCCCGCAAGCGAACTGGAGTAGGAACGCATGATGGTGGTGGAAAGCGATTCCTCGATGATGGGACCGAGCACCACGCCGAGCGCTATGGCCGCAGGAGAAATGTTCGCCTTGAGGAACAGATAGGAAAAACCGCCCGTGATGAGGAGCACCAGCACGTCGAACATGCTGTTGCGCAGAGAATACGCCCCCAGGATGGAAAGCGTGATGACGGTGGGAATGATGACGAGCTTGGGCACGTCGAGGATGCGGGAGCATACCTTCACGAGCACATAGCCGACAAGGACCATGACGATGTTGACGAAAATAAGACTGGAAATGAACGTGTAGGCCACATCCGCGTTCTGTTCCAGAAGCTGCGGACCGGGAGTGAGTCCCTGGGAGAGAAGACCGCCCATGAGAATGGCCGCGGAAGCGCTTCCGGGAATGCCGAGCGCCATGAGGGGAACGAGGGAGCCGCCGACACAGGCGTTGTTCGCGGCTTCGGGCACGGCCACGCCTTCCAGCACGCCGGTACCGTATCGTTCGGGATTCTTGTCCCAGCGCTTGGCTTCGTTGTACGTGATGATGGAAGCCACGCTTCCGCCGGCTCCGGGCAGACCGCCGATGAAGCAGCCTATGGCGGACATGACGGTAAGAAGCTTTCTGGCTCCCCACACGCCCCGAAGCGCCGTCATGAAGGCACCCTTACGGCGCACCAGTTCGGCGATGTAGCCTTCCCTGCTCTCAAGCAGGAACAGCATCTGGGAGAAGGAGAAAAGGCTGGTCATGAGAATGACCATGTCGAGGCCCTGCACGAGCTCGTACACGTCGAAGGTGAAGCGGGGCATGCCGTCGGCGGGATCGAGTCCCACCGTGCTCAGCGCCAGACCTATGCAGCCGCCGAGCAGACTTTTCATCACGTTTCCGGGAGACATGGCCGCAAGGGTCGTGAGCCCGAAAATGGCCATCCAGAAGAAGGACTCCGAGCCGAACTTCAAAGCCACGCTCGAGAGCGGTTCAAAAAAGAGCAGCAGAAGCAGAGCGCCCACCACGCCGCCGAAGGCGGAGGCAAGAAGCGCCGTGTACAGGCCTTCTTCAGCCCTGCCCTGCTTGGTCATGGGATAGCCGTCAAAGGTCGTGGCGATGGACCCCGGCTGACCGGGAGTATTGATGAGGATGGCGGCATTCGCCCCGCCGTAGGTAGCGCCGCAGAACACGGCTCCGAGAGCTATGAGCGCGGTGTTGGTCGGCATGCTGAAGGTGAAGGGAATGAACAGGGCCAGCGTGGTCACGACGGAAATGCCCGGCAGCATGCCACCTATGATGCCTATGGTCATGCCCAGGAACATCACGAAGATGTTTATGGGGGAAAGCAGATTGAGACTGCCTGCGGCCAGTGCGGAAAACATTGTCAGCAGATCCATTGAAGGCAACTCCATTCTGAATCGTCTGTCGGAAGAAGGTCCTGTCCCCAGGGACGTCTGCCCCTCCTGATGGACAGGACCTCATGCCGTGCAGAACAGTCAGTTACTTCTTTCTGGTGGAATTATAGTAGTCCACGAGCGACTTCGCGTCCTGCTGAAAATCCTTCACCATGGCGTTCAGTTCGGCCGCGTCGCCGAAATGGACGGGCTGACCGGCCTTGGCCAGACGGGACGCCACTTCCGGCTTGGCGTAGATCTTGCGCAGACCTTCCACATAACGGTCCCTCACCTCTGCGGGAATGCCCTTGGGCGCGATCCAGATGCGGGCTGCCAGAGCTTCCACAGGATAGCCCTTTTCCGTAAAGGTCACGACGCCGGGAAGTTCGGGGTCGGCGGCCTTGGACGCCACGGCGAGGAAGTTGAACTTGGAGGCGGCGTTGAGGCAGTTGCCCTTCACGGCCATGAGCGCATCAAGATGCCCGCCGAGCACGGCCGCAATGCCCTTGGCACCGCCGGCCATGGTGACGATGTTCATGGGCACGCCCTGACGCTGCAGCTCAAGAGCCGCGATATGGGAAGGCCCGAGCACTTCCACCACGCCCACGGTCAGCTTCTTCTCAGGATTGGCCTTGGCCGCGGCAATGAACTTTTCCAGCGTGTCGTAAGGGCTTTCCTTTCTCGTCACGAGAACGGCCACGTCGATGTTGGAAATGGCGAGATACTCGAAGTCGTCCATCGAGTAGCGGCCCTTGTGGTTGAGCGTGTTCATCATGATGAGCGGGAAGGTGTGCACGGCAATGTTGTAGCCGTCGGGAGCATAGCCCTTGAACTCCGTGGCGCCTATGGCGCCGTCGGCGCCGGGCTTGTACACGAAGCTCAGCGGCTGACCGAACTCCTGCATGAAGTCCTTTTCGATCAGACGGGCCTGCTGGTCGGTGCCGCCGCCGGGATTGAAGGGAACGACGATCTTGACGGACTGATCGGGATTCCAGGCGGCAGGAGCAGCAGCGGGAAGAAGGAGACTTACGGCCAGCAGCATGGTGCTCAGCATATGCTTTTTCATGACATTTCCTCGGAATTATGGAGAATTTATAAAGAAAGCGCCTCAGTAGAGCTGGGGAACCCGGTCGTTGAACACCTGAATCTTATCTCTCGTCTGACGGACGATCTCAGGATCGAAATCGGCGCAGATGATGTCCTCTTCCGTATCGGCATGGGCAAGAACGGTACCGTCGGGAGCAATGATCATGGAGTTGCCCGCAAAAACCTCCTCGCCCGTGGTCCCGCAGCGGTTGCAGGCCACGACGTACATCTGATTTTCAATGGCTCTGGCACGCAGCAGCGTCACCCAGTGATCCCTGCGGGGAAGCGGCCATTCCGCGCTCACAAAGAGCGCTTCGGCTCCTTCCACGGCGAGCTTGCGAATCAGTTCGCAAAAGCGGATGTCGTAACAGATGACGGACGCGCAGCGCATGCCGCCCATCTCAAAAAGAAGGGAGGCCTCGCCCTGGGCAAGATACTTGTCCTCATCCATGAGGCGGAAAAGATGGATCTTGTCATATCCGGCCACATAATGTCCTTCCCGGTCGATGACCTGTGCGCGGTTGTAGATCCGGCCGTTCTTCTCGGCGAGCACGGAACCTCCGGCAAAGGCCACCTTGTACTCTCTTGCCAGATCGGAAAGAAACGCGGCGTCGTCTTCACCCATGGGGGAGGAAAGCTCCTTCGCCCTCCCCAGGTCATAGCCGGTAGACCACAGTTCCGGCAGAACGATGACATCCGGAGGGCATGCCGCCTGCATGGCTTCGGCCACCATGCGTCGGACAGTGGCTCTGTTTGCCGCCCTGTCACCCTTGACCACGTCCATCTGAATAGCGCAGATTCTCATGACTTCATCCTCATCGAAATATGTTGAACGGATAACACCCTGCAGCCATCGGCCCATTCGTTTTCCGGCTCTCAGGAAGAAGAAAAGCCGTTCCGGCAGAAAGGCTTCTCCTCTTTCCTGACACGGAAACACGGGTGAGCCGCAGGCTGCTTCGTTCAATGGCAAGGCTAGTTTCTGTCGTCCAGAACCAGCACGTCGTAATGCTGCTCGATGCAGCGCCCGAGCTTCTTGTCTTCCATTTTAATGTCCCAGGCGCGGGCATAGCGCAGCTCTCCTCCCTTGACGGGAATGGTGCCGCTGCAGAAGGCCACGGGTCCTTCGCAGGGAGCATCGGCCTTCGCAAGTTCAAGAAGCTTGTCCCAGCCGAGCAGACTGCTGATCGGGGCATCCTGATACAGCTGATTCTCCGGCAGAAAGGCATGACAGGTCAGCTGAATATCGTCCCAGTGATCCTTCACGTCGTCGAGAGCCCAGAACTCGGGACCGATGATCTTCGGGCATATCTGCTTGGCCTTGGAAACGGACACGCTCTCAAGCTTGCGGTCGGAATGATCGCTGACCACGGTGAAATAAAGCCGTCCTTCAGCATCGGGAGCCATGAAAAATTCTATTTCGGCAGAGGTTTCCTCTCCCACGACCTGAATCCGGTCCGTGCATTCGATGACGTCTGGAGACACCCAGTACATGGAAGGAATGCTTGCCGGACGCGGCACGCCGAGCTTTGCCAGCTCCTCCACATGAAGACGCACGCTCTGCTGATCCCTGCCTGCATAGCCGATGGCCACGCAGGAGTTGAAAACAAGTTCCACAGGTTCGAGCGAACCATCAAGACGTCGTACATTTACGTTCATTTTCATGCTCTGCTCCTACAGGATGCCTTCCAGGCTTTTAAAAGTATGCAGCTTGGTCTGTTCATTATGATAGCGGATAGCTTCCCTGACTTCTTTCTTTCTTCTGTGAAGTATGCCGTTGGCTATGGAATCATGTTCATGAGCAACGGTGCTTCTGTCTCTGCTTTTTGATTTAAGAGCCATGATCCCAAGTCTTATGGATTCAAGATTCAGCTGATTCCATATTTTTGCGAGACGTGAATGTTCTTTAAAGTGCATGAGTTCCGTATGAAACTTCATGTCCGTCGTCATGTATTCCATCTCGTCGAATTCCGGGGAGGCTCCGCATGCTCTCAAGCTGTCGGATATGGTCAGCAGAACATTCCCCACCTGAGAATTGGTCTTCTCATCAAAAATGCGTTCCACGCCCCTCATCTCGAAAAGCTGCCGGATCTCAAAAAGTTCCTCCACATCGTCGGCAGATATGGGCTTTACCTCCATGACGTTGCGCCTGAGGCTGTTCTGCACCCAGCCTTCATGAGTAAGTCTTCGCAGAGCTTCACGAACCGGCGTACGGCTCATCTCCAGCTGCTCGGCAAGGCTGCGCTCCTGAAGGGCAGTTCCCGGAAGGAGTTCAAAGGAAATAATGCCTTGCAGAAGCTGATCGTAGGCAAGAGAAGACAGATTTGACTGCGACATTTGGTACACCGTTCCTTTTAAGTGTATACCAAAAGTAGATACAGATTTTATGCAAAATTGTCAATGCACATACTTGTATTTACCTTTTTTTATTATCATTTTTTTTATCAAGAAAATGGCTTCTTTTTAAAATAACATTTTTGTGAAAATATTTAAATTTCTGTTTTACGTGCAATAACAGTGTATTACGAAAAAAATCGAGGGAAAAATATTACGGAATTGTTTAAAAAGCGGCGGACGGTCGTCCGCCGCTTTCCCCTGAAAAAAACGTTCCGCAGGTCAGGAGCCTCGAACCACGTCTTTCACCACCTTGCCGATGGTTGCGAGATCATCCACGCAGACGATGCCGCATTCCTTCAGGAAGGCGATCTTTTCTTCCGTGGTGTCGGAGCGGCCCGACACTATGGCTCCGGCATGACCCATGCGGCGGCCTGGGGGCGCGGTCCTTCCGGCTATGAAGCTCACCACGGGCTTGGTGAAGTGCTCGCGCACGTACTGCGCCGCCGTCTGTTCCGCGTTGCCACCTATTTCGCCTATCATGACGACGAGATCTGTATCCTTATCGTCGTTGAAGCGCTTCATCACGTCGGTGAAGCTCTGGCCTATGACGGGATCGCCGCCTATGCCCACGCAGCTCGACTGACCGAGTCCCTCGCGGGTGAGCTGGTCCACCACCTCGTAGGTCAGCGTGCCGCTGCGGGAGACCACGCCTATGCGGCCGGGACGGTGTATGCGGTTGGGCATGATGCCTATCTTGGACTTGCCGGGACTGATGAGGCCGGGACAGTTGGGACCGATGAGCGTGGCTCCTTTTGCGCGCACGTAGGGCATGACCTTCGTCATGTCCTGCACCGGAATGCCTTCCGTGATGCACACGATGAGCTCCATGCCGGCCTCCGCCGACTCGCGGATGGCGTCCGCAGCCATGGCCGCGGGCACGAAGATGATGGAGGCCTCGGCCCCGGACTGTTTCTTCGCCTCGCGGACGGAGTCGTACACGGGCAGACCGTGCGCCGTGGCTCCGCCCTTGCCCGGCGTCACGCCCGCGACCACCTTCGTGCCGTAGGCCAGCATTTCGCCGGTGTGAAAGCCGCCCTCCATGCCGGTGATGCCCTGCACGATGACTCTGGTTTCGGCATTGATGTAGATGCTCATTGTTCGCTTACCTCCGACACCATTTTGGCGGCGTCGCTCAGGTTTTCCGCCACGGTGAAGCGCAGACCGGATGCTGCGAGAATACGCTGGCCCTCTTCGGCATTGGTGCCCTGAAGCCTGATGATGACGGGGACCTGCACGCCGGTGTCCCGGGCGGCCTTGACCACGCCTTCGGCCAGAAGATCGCAGCGGAGAATGCCTCCGAAGATGTTGATGAGTATGGCCTTCACATGCTGATCGGACAGGATGATGCGAAAGCCCGCGGCTATTTTTTCCGCACCGGCTCCGCCGCCCACGTCCAGGAAGTTGGCGGGCGTGCCTCCGGCCTGCTTGATGAGGTCCATGGTGGCCATGGCCAGACCTGCGCCGTTCACCATGACGCCGATGTTGCCGTCAAGACGGATGTAGTTCAGGCCGTGTTCTCTGGCCTGTCTTTCCAGAGGATCCTCTTCCGCGGGATCTTCGAGCGCGGTGATGTCGCCGTGCCGGAACAGCGCGTTGTCCTCAAAATTGAGCTTGGCATCCAGCGCCAGCAGACCGCCGTCCTTTGTGACCACCAGAGGATTGATTTCCGCCAGCGACGCGTCCTTTTCCTGGTACAGGCGATAGAGATTCTTCAGAAGACGGGCGCAGCCGTGCAGCGCCTTGCCGGAAAAGCCCAGGAACGCCGCCGCTCTTCTGGCCTCGAAGTCGGCCAGACCGTACAGCGGGTCCACGTCCTGCCGGAAGATGCGCTCGGGCGTACTGGCCGCCACTTCTTCGATGTCCATGCCGCCTGCGGGACTGGTCATGATCACGGGACAGCCTTTTGCCCTGTCGAGCGTGATCGAGACGTACATCTCACGGGCTATGCCCTGCGCCTTTTCCACCAGCACCTTGCGCACCACCCGGCCTTCCGGGCCCGTCTGACGGGTCACGAGCGCGTGCCCGAGCATGCGGGACGCCGCCTCTTCGGCCTGTTCGGGAGTCTCGGCCACCTTCACGCCGCCGGCCTTGCCGCGGCCTCCGGCATGGATCTGCGCCTTCACGACAACGGGAGCGCCGAATGCCTGCGCCGCTTCCCGCGCTTCCTGCGCCGTATCGACGACCTTTCCCTCCGGCACCGGAACGCCGTAGGATGAAAACAGGGCCTTGGCCTGATATTCGTGGATGTTCATATGTCCTCCCGCACGGCCTTCGCCATCTCAAGGCCCAGGGACAGAGCCTTCATGTTGGATTCCACGGCTCTCGGGAAGCGCCGGGCCAGAACCTTTTCCACGGACTCGGGACGGACCACGCCCGTCAGTCCCACAAGCGCCCCCAGCGTGCAGATGTTCAGCGACTGCGTCTTTCCGAGCTCCCGCAGCACCGTATCATGCAGCGGCAGCGACACGTGACGCACGTCGAGATCGTCCGCCGTGTGCACGAGATGACTGTCGGTAAGAAGAAGACCGCCGGGCCTGAGAAGATTCCCGTACTTCATGAACGAGCTCTGATTCAGCGTCACTAGGATTCCCGGCTGCGTCACCTTGGGGAAAAGGATCGGACTGTCGGAAATGATCACGTCCGAGCGCGTCGCTCCGCCGCGGGCCTCGGGACCGTACACCTGCGACTGTACCGCCGTCAGTCCCTCATAGATGGCCGCGGCCTCCGCCAGGAGTATGGCCATGGTGATGATGCCCTGTCCTCCCGAACCGGAAAGAAGAAAACGATATTTTTCCATGTCCTACTCCTTCGCGGCCTGTATGATCGCTTCATAGGATTCGCAGTACTCGGGCTCTTCGCTGTCCACGAAGATTCCCCGGGGTATGAGTCCGGGATTCTGCGCCAGCGCCTCGGAGCCCAGAGGCGCCGTGCCGTCGCGCATCAGCTTCAGCATGTCCACGGCTCCGCCCATCCTGTTCTTGCGCCCGAAGTACGTGGGGCACTGCGTCATGACCTCCACCACCGAAAAGCCCTTGTGCGCCATGGCCTTCTTGATGATCGCGGTCAGCTCCCGCACATGGTAGGTCGTCGTTCTCGCCACAAACGTGGCTCCCGCTCCCGCTGCCAGCTTCACGGCATCAAAATCCCGGTCGATGTTGCCGTACGGCGCCGTGGTCGCCTTGATGCCCCGGCCCGACATGGGCGAATACTGTCCGCCCGTCATGCCGTAGATGCGGTTGTTCATGAGTATGGCCGTGATGTCGATGTTCCGTCTTGCCGCATGGATGAAATGGTTGCCGCCTATGGCCGTGGCGTCGCCGTCGCCCATGGGCACCACCACGTGCAGATCGGGACGGGCCAGCTTGATGCCCGTGGCAAAGGCCAGCGCTCGGCCGTGCAGCGTATGCATGCTGTGCACGTTGACGTAGCCGGAAATCCTCGCCGAACATCCGATGCCCGACACCATGACCAGCGAACAGGGATCCACGCCCATTTCATCGAAGGCATGGAGCATGGCGTTGAGCGTCATGCCGTGGCCGCAGCCCGGACACCAGATATGAGGAAAGAAACGCTCCCGGATGAAATCTTGCACCGCCATCAGAATGCCCTCCCTTCAACGACCCGCATGACCCTTCCGATATCCGTCGGGGTGATGAGCTGTCCGTCCACACGATTGATGAGAAACACATCGTCCGGCCTCGTCACCGCCTGACGGACCTGAGCGCATACCTGCCCCATGTTCATCTCCACCACGTAGACGTGCCGCGCCTGCTCGGCAAAGGCACGCACCAGATTCGCGGGGAACGGCCAGAGCGTCTGAAGCTCCAGAAGACCTGCCCGTATGCCCTTGCCCCGGAGCGTGGTCACAAGATGAAGCGTGCTCCTCGCGGAACTGCCGTAGGATATGAACACCGTCTTGGCGTCATCCATGTAGTAGGTCCTGTAGCGGGCGATCTCGTCGGCCTTCGTCTCTATCTTCTCCACAAGATGATACAGAAGCCTTTCCACGGCTTCCGGCTTTTCCGTGGGAAAGCCCCATATGTCATGATACAGTCCCGTGACGTTGTAGCGATGCACGCCGCCGAAGTCCGACATGGGCAGACGCCCGTCTTCCCGGGGAAGGTAGGGATGATAGTTCACCCCCTGTCGCACGGACGTGCGCAGACGGCTCACCACGGCAAGCTCCCCCTCTTCCGGGACTTTCAGCTTTTCCCGCATGTGACCGATGACTTCATCGAACAGCAGGATCACCGGCGTGCGGTACGTCTCCGCCATGTTGAAGGCCTCCACCGTCATGGCAAAGACATCCTGTATGCTCGAGGCCGTCAGCGCGATGATGGAATGTTCGCCGTGCGTTCCCCAGCGGGCCTGGTTCACGTCGCCCTGGGCCACCTTGGTCGCCAGTCCCGTGGAAGGGCCGCCGCGCTGCACGCTGGCCACCACACAGGGAATCTCCGCCATGACCGCGTATCCCAGCGCCTCCTGCATCAGCGAAAAGCCCGGTCCGCTCGTGGCCGTCATGGCCTTGCTGCCCGTCACGGATGCGCCGATGATGGCGCACATCGAGGCAAGCTCGTCCTCCATCTGGATGAAATGCCCGCCGCATTTCGGAAGCTGCTCGGAAAGAAGTTCCGCCATCTCCGTGGACGGGGTGATGGGATATCCTGCAAAAAATTTCAGTCCGGCGTACAGCGCGCCGCGCACGCAGGCCTCGTTTCCCTGAACAAAGAACTCGCCGCTTTTCATGCTTCTCCTCCGTTCCGGTGAACGGTTATGGCCAGATCCGGACACATCCTTTCACACGTGCCGCAGCCGACGCATGCTTCCGGGTGTTCGACCACGGCCTTTTCGGCCTCGGCATCCAGAGAAAAAACTTTTTTCGGACAGAACTCGACGCAGATTCCGCATCCTTTGCACCATGATGACCTCAGCATCACCTCGCTGCTCATGCCTTCCTCCAATTTTCAGGTGGAACAACGAACACTTTCGGCCGGAGCTCCAACGCCCCATGAAAGTTTTTAATTGGTATACCAAAAATAGAAAGATGGCTGTTCAAAGTCAATAGCGGAACGAATATGTATTTTATATGAAATTTCAATATGTTATAAAATAATATATTCTAAAACACGCGTTTTTTTCAGATAAAAAAATATTTTTTTCGGAATTGAAAAATGGCATATATCTTATAACATATTGAAATAAAGATATTTTTATTTTTACTATTGGTATACCAAAAATATACTGACATCACCACTCTTTTCAAAAAATAATGTTCGTTGTTCCTATTTGCCCGTCATGCACAAAGAATGAGAGATTTTCAAAAAAAACAATAAGTTTGATACAAACCAACCGAACTTCCATACCATGCAACAATACAATTCAAACAAAAAATCCATATAACGATCACAGGAAAATTATCTTT
>CAJJMX010000017.1 GCA_905192935.1 uncultured Mailhella sp. | reverse complement strand
CGGTGATCCAGTAGTTCTTCTTCTCATAGAAGAGGTACATGGAGGCGGCCCACAGCACGATCATGGCCAGAGTCTGGTTGGTCCAGCTGAAGTAGCGCCACACGATGGTGTAGTCGAGCTGGCTGATGAGAGCGCCTGCACCGAGCAGCGGCACGCAGAAGATGAGGCGGTTCTTGTAGCTCGTCTGAGACACCTTGAACCAGTCGGCCAGCACCAGACGGGCGGAACGGAAGGCCGTGTCGCCGGAGGTGATGGGGCAGGCGATGACGCCGACCATGGCAAGGCCGATGCCTATGCCGCCCATGGTCTTGCTGCACACGTCATAAATGGCGGCGGACTGACCGGCGGCTAGGCTGGCGAGCAGACCGGTGGTCTGACCGTCGGTGATCTCGTAGATGGTGCAGCCGGCGGCGGCCCAGATAAGAGCGATGATGCCTTCACACACCATGGCGCCGTAGAACACGAAGTGGCCCTGATGTTCGCTCTTCATGCAACGGGCCATGAGAGGCGACTGCGTGGCATGGAAGCCGGAAATGGCGCCGCAGGCCACGGTGATGAACATGAAGGCCCAGATGGGCGTGCCCTTGGGGTGCATGTTGGTGAAATGATCCCAGAGTTCGGGGATCTGATAGGCGGGATTCACCACGATGCCGGCGCCCACGCCCACGGCCATGATGATGAGGCAGATGCCGAAGACGGGATAGATCTTGCCGATGATCTTGTCGATGGAGATGAAGGTCGCGATGAAGTAGTACACCAGCACGACCGTCAGCCAGAAGGAAGCGTTCAGCAGGATGCCGGAAGCTCCGGCTTCGCTGCACAGCTTGACGATGAGTCCGGCAGGGCCCACGGCGAACACGGTGCCCACCATGACGAGCAGCACCACGGAGAAGACGCGCATGACGGTCTTCATGGTGGAACCGAGATAGATGCCGGTGATTTCGGACACGGAGGCGCCGTTGTTGCGCTCACTCGTCATGCCGGAGAAGAAGTCGTGAACGCCGCCGGCAAAGATGGTGCCGAAGGTGATCCACAGGAACACCACGGGGCCCCAGAGCGCGCCCTGAAGAGCACCGAAAATGGGACCGAGACCGGCAATATTCAAAAGCTGAATGAGAAACAGCTTCCACTGGGGAAGCACCACATAGTCAACGCCGTCATTGATGACCACGGCAGGGGTCTCCCGGTCATCAGGACCAAAGGTATTCTCTACCATCTTGCCGTAGGTAAAGTAACCGATGATCAGCAGGGCCAGGCACAGAAAGAAACTTATCATACTATCAACCTCTCGTAGGCCTGCAACTTCTCCGCAGTACAAAAGCGGAGAGGCATGCCGATAATCTGAGATGCCAAGTAGTCCACTTGACAAATTTATGCAAGACGGTAAATTGACCGGCCCTTGAACTTTTTGAGAAAAAAAACTCTAATCAGGCCATATTACATAATTTTATTTTTCTTAGATTTTTTTAAGGCCGCTTCGGGATGAAAAAAGGACGGCCCGCGCCGTCTCCCCGCCTCAAAACAATCAGACAACTCACGAGAATCACACGACAATGCCGCAGACAGGCACACCGGTGAAGGTCATGCCTCCCCGAAGGTCAGACGCATCTGATGCCAGGCGACATTGCCGTGGGTGGAAGCGGAAAGGCCCTCGTCCTCAAACCCGAAAGAGGCATAATAAGGGATCAGCCTTTCCTTGCAGGTGAGCACGACGCCCATCTTTCCCCGCTTCCGGGATTCTTCCAGCAGACGCCTGACAAGCATGGCGGCGCAGCCTCTTCTTCGAAATTCGGGAAGCGTATTGAGACCGAAGATCATCTGCCAGCGTCCGTCCGGTCTGTGCAGCGAGGCGTCGGCGTACATCTCGTCGCGCAGATCGCGCTCATCCGTAGCCATGCCGTCGATGAAGGCCACGAGACGTTCTTCGTCAAACAGAAGCCAGAAGCAGTCGGCATAGGCCTCAAGTCTTTCCCTGAATTCCTCTTCCGTGGCGGCTTCTGCGGCCGGAAAGCAGCGGCGTTCCACCTCGGATACGGCCGCAAGATCGTCCATGGTCGCGTTTCTTATGATCATGCTTCCTCCAGGCTTCCCGTCATGCCCGCAGGAAACCGTTTTTCCCATCGCCCGTCAGGCGACGTTCTCATGCCGGACATGCGGCATCATGAAAAGCCTCGCGGAAGCGGCCGTCGAAAGAGACAAGCCGCAGCGGGCTACCTTGAGTCTCCCTGCAGGGCGCAGGGTGCTTCGAATCGCTTGGCGCAGGACACGCAGGCCTTCGGCGGCGTCGCCGTCTGCACGGACGCACGAAACTCTGCGTATTCCGGCACGGCCCATATGTCCACGGGGCTTTTCTCCCCGACACTGCCGAACACCGTGCGGTTCGGCTGGCTCTCCGTCAGCGGAACGTTCAGGTACACGCAGGGAGAAATGCTTCCCTCGGCATCCACATACAGCGTTCTGTGAGCCCTCTCCCGGCAGCACGGCGCAGGCGCAGGCGCAGGAAGCGAGGCATAAAAATCACGACCTTCGGCGAGAACCTCGGCTCCGACCTCTTCCAGCACCAGACGTGCCGCCTCTATCTTCTCCCGTTCATGAGGGGCAAAGGCCTCCTTCGCCATGTCTGGGGAAGGGATGTAGTCCATGGTGCTGATGACCGCCGCATGCACGCCCCACTCTTCCATGAGCTTCGGCAGTCCGCGTACGGCCTCCACGTTGGACGCAAGCATGAGATAGGCCAGATGTATCTCCAGATGCACGGCATTTCTTTTCCGGCGAACCTCCTGAAGCAGCCTGACGGAGCTCTCCACGCGGGAAAACGGAACTCCGGCCCGGGCACCGTTGCTGGCCTCGTCCGTGCCCACGAGGGAAAAGGCCACGATGTCCATGCCGCTCGCCACTATCTGCTCCGCAAGATCCTCGGTCATGACCATGCCGCAGGTGGTGGTGGACACCGCGCATCCGGCCCGTCGCGCAAGAGACACGAAATCCATGAAATACGGATTCAGAAAAGGCTCGCCCCAGCCCTGAAGATGCACCCGCCCCGCCCTCGTCATGGCGGGCCAGAGCGCCGCAAAGGTCTCCGCGCTCATATGTCTGCTCTTCCATACGTCGGAGCGCGTGGTGTGCGGACAGTACGTACACTTTCCCATGCAGCAGGATGTCACCTCCACCTGCAGACATTCCAGCTCGCGCGGCTGAAGAAAATCCCGCAGTTCCTGAAGAAGGCCGGGAGCACGAAACTTCGCGAAAAGCCTTTTGACGTCGGTTGCCATGCTCTTCCTCCTGCTAGACGGTCCAGCTTGTTTCCAGATGCGGCATGAATTCGAAGGCTCCCCACTTCTTCTTGAAGAAGGTTATGCCGCCGTCGATGCCGAGGCCGAGGTTCAGCACGCTCTGCCCCCGCCTGACGGCTTCGTCCGCCAGCGCCTGCAAAAGGGCATCGCTTACGCCGGGAGGACAGTCATCCTGACGGAAGGCGAACATGTAGAAGGCCGTGCAGAGCGCGCTGTAGTCGCCCACGGCCATGGCAAGCAGCCTGCCCGAGGCGCTCCGCGCGGCAAAGAGCACGGCGTCCGGCGAACTTTTCACGTATGTGCCCACCCTGCCGAAAATATACCTCGTGCCGGGGGACAGCTTGCGCACCTTGAGATAATGGTCCACCAGCGCGTCGTGCTCCGGCCCCCAGCTCTCCGTGCCGATCACGGCTTCCCTCTGCGCGCGGCGCAGCATGTTGCGAAGTTTCTGTCCGGGCGTGCCCGGAAGGTTCACGCACCACCACGCGTCGCGCTCCACCACGGCCCTGCCCGGCGCCGCGGCGGGCACGGACGGCGCCAGCACCGTGATGCGCCTCAGATTCGGCATGGCAAGCGCGCAGGCCACGGCCTTCTCCAGCCGAGCCTCCCACTCCGGGGAGGGTATGGGGCACACGGCAAGCTCATCCTGCGCGGGAAAGGCCACAAGCGTGCAGCTGTCGTCCGTGGTCCAGGCGGCAAAGCCCTCGCACGAGCGCAGCGTGCGGCCGGACACGGCGCGCACATAGGAAGGAATCTGTTCCGGTACCACGGCCCGTGCGCCGAGATCGGCAAGAGCCCGTCCGGAAGACGGCCCGCGGGCCGCCGCAGGGCGCCTTGCAGGAGCCGCGGTCTCTTCCCGGCGCAGCGCGGACGAGCGCACGTTCTCGGCCGGAGCCTTTTTCCAGACGGGAGCGTCGGGGTTGCCCGGCAGAACCACGGAATCGTCGCGCCGTATCCAGGCCGAAAGCCGATGCTTCCACGTCGGCAGCACGCGGGTGAGCGTGAAGCCGTCCTCGGCCAGCATGTGCCGCAGATTTATCATATGGGCCGACCCCACGAACACCGCCGTGCCTCCGCGCTCGATGTACGGCCGCATCCTCTCGCGGAAACGCTGATCGCGCACGCTTATGATGGTGCCCGTACGTGTGGGAAATTCGGCACTCGTGCCCATCATGCCCATGAGATCTCCGGCAAGATACCGTGAGCGGTTGCTCTTCATGAGCTTCGGCCAGAAGGAGCACTCCTTCATGAACTTCACGATGCGCTCCATGGGCGCGGATTCAAGCGAGGCTATCTGCTCGGCCAGACTCTCCATGCCCATGACCGACTTGCCCATGTCGAGCGCGATGTCCCATACCTCGAGATCCACGGAATTCGTCCAGCCGTTGCGCTCGAGATACGAGGTCCAGAGGGAGAAGAACGCATACCACTGACGGCTCTCCGCCAGCACGGCGCGCACGTCGATGCGGCGCTCCTGCTGCACGCCCGCAAGCCGGGCAAAGAAGCCTTCCGGCCCGTAGACCATGCGCTCAAGACGGACGATGTCCTCTTCGGAAAGAAACTGCGCCACGCGCGGCGCATCCGGCTCGGGAGAGCGGCCGATGCGGGCCACTTCGTCCATGCTGTCGGAATCTATGGGGCCTTCCAGAAGCACGGTGTCCACGTTCTCGAAAAGGCGCCGCAGGGAATGTTCGAAGGAATAGCAGAAAAAGTGCGCGGACCCGCCTATCCAGGACGTGCGCCCGTTCTTGTCGAGTCTCCAGAGCATGGCGCAGGGGCGCTGCTGGGGAAGCGAATCGAAGAACTTCCAGCGCGACATCTCATAGCTGCTTGAGGAGGAACCTATGCTTATGGCCAGATACGCCGCCATGTCGAAAAAGCTTCCGCTGCCGGAGAGCCCTGCGGCAGGCTGCCATGCGGCAAGTTCATACGGCGCATCCTGCACGCCTCCCCACTTTTTCTTGAAGCGGGTGATGCCCTCGTTCACGCCGAGCCCGAGCAGTATGCCGGTCTTGCCCTCCGCACGGGCCCTCTCCAGCATTTCGGCAAAAAGAAGATCCGGAGCATGCGGCACATAGTGCGTCTTGGAATGGGCGCCGAGCACATAGCTCACATGCCGGGGCAGGGAATAGTCCAGCAGCAGACAGGCCGCAAGCCGGCCTTCGGAATCCCAGGCGTTGAGAAGCCGAAGGTCCGCGCCGCCGCGAAGCGCCGAAGCCGTGCCGGAATAAAGCTGACGTATGCGCGGCGGAAGAGGCATCCGTGAGAGGAACTCGGCCCACAGCCGTCTGTGCTCGGGAGAGAACTCTTTTGTTTCATCCACCGCAAGACGCTCCCTCGCGTGACGCACCGGTCCGCGGAGCCTGGAGGGCACGGGAGAAGCGGCATCCAGCGTATAGTACACATCCCGGTCCTGCACATATTCCCTGAGCTTGTCGGGCATCTGCGGCGCTATGGCGAAACAGTCGGAAGGTCTGACGCGCTCTATGGCCTTGTCGAGAGCCGACTCGAACCTGCTCACGGAAAACTCTCCTTCCTGCGGATAGCCTATGGCCATGAGCCAGTCGTCCTGGGCGACGAAGATATGACTGTCCAGCTCGAAGGAACGACCTGCCGATATGGCCTCAAGAAGGGGCCGGGAATGCTCGGGAACGGTGACTGCGGACATGAGAGACTCCTTGGCACGCTTGTGAGGAATATGCCATATGACGGCCGGACGGTAAAGAACGGCGGCTCCCGTCGGCCCCTGCGTCGTCAAACCGCCGTCTTCGTCCTTCTCCCTCAGGATTGCTGGAAAAAGCGTTTTGTGATAAGATACGGCGATATTCCTTTTCCTCAAAATTCTTCGGTGTCGTTATGTCAAGTCTGCTTCAGATCGTTCTTGTTCTTATTTGCGGCGGTTCTCTCGTGGGGCTTCTTTCCGGCATGTTCGGCATGGGCGGCGCCTTCATCATCGTCCCTCTGCTTAACATCGTCTTCACTCAGACGGGCATTTCTCCGGATCTGGTCCAGCATCTCGCCGTGGGTACCGCGCCCTCGACCATGCTCATCACCTCTCTGACGACCTTCATCGCCCACACGCGCATGGGCTCCATGCGCTGGGACGTCTGGAAAACCATGCTGCCCGGCATCATTGCCGGAGCCGTTTCCGGCGCTCTGCTGGCCCATCACATCAACGGCCGTATGCTGGAAACGCTCTTCGGCGTCATGGTCATTCTCATGTCGTTGCAGCTTTTCATCGGCCGTACGCCGCGTCCCGACGCAAGAATGAAGAAGCTCTATGTGCCGGTGAGCCTGTTCGTAGGCATGATCGCCAGCATGACCGGCGTGGCGGGCTCCATGCAGCTTCTCATCTTTCTCTCGTGGGCGGGGCACGACTGGTGCGACAGCGTAAGCACATCCGCCGCCCTCACGCTGCCCATATCTCTCACCGCCACCGTGAGCTACATGGTCCTCGGCTGGAACCAGCCGGGACTGCCGACCGGAGCTCTCGGCTATGTGTACCTTCCGGGCACGCTTTCGCTCATGATTCCGGGCATCGTCATGGCCGTGGTCGGAGCCAGACTGGCCCACTGGTCCGGACTGCCCCTGACCTCGCTCAAGCGCGGATTCTCCCTGTTCGGGCTTTTCATCGGATGCTCCATCCTCTACAGAACGGTGCTTTCCTAGACGCAGGCAAAAAGCGCGGAAAACGCTTTTCCCCGATGCCAGATTTCTCATGGTTCCGGCATATTGCCTTTTTCGGAAGGCCGCCTACAGTTACCGGCAGAAACGCGGCACCAAGCCGTATCCTTCTTTCAGGAAAACGAGGTTCCCATGTTTGAGACAGTCGTCCTTGGCAGACGTTGCAGCGACAAGGATTACAAGGAACAGGCTCCAGCGCTCCGCATAAAGCTCTTCGAGGCACAGCGGCAGTGCATAACCCGCAACATTCCCCTGCTCATCATCATAGCCGGCATAGACGGCGCAGGCCGCGGCGCAGTCATCAATCTCCTGTCGGAATGGATGGACAGCAAGCACGTGCACAACCACGTGTTCTGGATGGAAACCGATGAAGAGCGCGAGCGGCCCGACGACTGGCGCTACTGGCGCAGGCTCCCGGCAGCCGGAAGCGTGGGTGTCTTCTTCGGCGGCTGGTACGGACTTGCCATGCGCAGGTTCTGCACGGGCGACATGAGCGAAACGGCCTTCAACGCCCACATGCATCACTGCCGCGGCCTCGAGGAAAGTCTCGCCGCCTCGGGCATGGCCATAGCCAAGATATGGCTGCATCTCGACAAAAAGGAACATGCGGCACGACTCAAAAAGCGTCTGGCCCACAAGGAACTGCTTCACTTCACGCCCTACGACAAAAAGGCCTCGGAAAACTACGAGGGCCTTGCGAGCGCCGCGGCCCGGGCCATCACCCTGACCGACAGGGCCTTCGCTCCCTGGACCATCATCGACGCCGCCGATGCGAACTACCGCAATCTTGCCGTGGCAAGAGCCGTCATCTCCACGGTGGAGCGCGCCGTGGCCGCTCAGGAGGCCGCAAAAGCCCTTTCCGAGGAAAAGAGCGCCGCCGCGCCGCAGAACGTCATTTCCACGCTGGATGCTATAGACCTGAGCGCAAAGGCCGATCCGGACACCTACAAGAAGGATCTTGCCGAACTGCAGGCGGAACTGCACGATCTCACCTACCACGCCTGGCGCAAGGGCATTTCGAGCACCCTTGTCTTTGAAGGCTGGGACGCCTCGGGAAAGGGCGGAAGCATACGCCGTCTCATGGACGGCATAGACGCCCGCATCAGCCGGGCCATTCCCATAGGCGTGCCCTCCGACGAGGAGCTGGCCCATCACTATCTGTGGCGCTTCTGGAGACACGTGCCGAGAGCCGGATTCATCACCGTGTACGACAGGTCCTGGTACGGCCGCGTGCTGGTGGAACGCGTGGAAGGCCTGACGCCCCAGAAAGACTGGAGCCGGGCCTATTCGGAGATCAATCTTTTCGAGGAACAGCTCATAAGTCAGGGGAACGTGCTCGTGAAGTTCTGGCTGCACATCTCCCAGGATGAACAGCTGCGCCGCTTCAAGGAGCGGGAATCCACGCCTTGGAAGCAGTACAAGATAACCCCCGACGACTGGCGCAACAGAGAAAAATGGCCGGAATACGTACTCGCCGCCGATGAAATGTTCCTCCGGACCAGCACGGAATACGCTCCCTGGCACATCGTTCCTGCGGAAGACAAAAAATACGCCCGGCTGACGGTGCTCCGCACCTATCGCGACGCGCTGAAAAAAGCCCTGAAGCACGCCGACGGGAAAAAGGACGGGCACGGCAGAAAATGACGGTCCATCCCTCTCGCAGCGCTCATCCCGCAAGCTGCAGGCCCTTTTCTTGTCCGCTTCCGTGCAACGGCAGTCTGAAAAGTATCAATGACCTGTTTTTTATGGCGTTTTCCTTGCTTACCCCCGCATTAATGGGTAAGGTGCTCAGAACGCACATTTTCCGAAACAATTAAAGGAGGCAACATGCCCGAACTCTCTCACGAAAAGCAACTTCTCATTGATGAAATACAACATCTGTCCGACCAGATGAGGGAAATAGCCTCCGCCATCTTCGCCGAACCCGAACTCGGTTATCAGGAATTCAAGTCTTCCGCCCGCCTTGCCGACTTTCTTGAATCCAACGGCTTCAAGGTGGAACGCAACCTGCTCGACATGCCCACGGCCTTCCATGCCGTCTACGGCTCCGGCGAAGGACCGAATGTGGCCTTTCTTGCCGAATTCGACGCTCTTCCCGGCCTCGGCCACGCCTGCGGCCACAATCTCTTCGGCACGGCCGCCTGCGGCGCCGCCGTGGCTCTCGCCCGCCATCTTCCCGCAGGAACCGTGCATGTGTTCGGCACGCCTGCCGAAGAAGGCAACGTAAGGGATGCCGGCGGCAAGGTCCCCATGGCGGACGCCGGCCTCTTCGACAAAATGGACGCCGTCATCGCCGCCCATGCCGAAGGCCGCACCATCCTCAAGCAGCAGCTCATTTCCCGCGCCAATCTCGAAATGGACTTCAAGGGCAAGGCCGCCCATGCCGCCGGAGCGCCGGAGAAGGGCATCAACGCCATGGACGCCGCGGCCCTTGCCGTCATGGGCATCAACAGCCTGCGCCAGCACATGACCCGAGACGTACGCATTCACGGTCTGCTCACCGATACCGGCACCTCCATCAACACCATTCCCGAGTTCGCCCGCCTGCGCTACGGCGTGCGCGCCCGCAAGCCCGAGACCCTCAACAACGCCATTGAACGCGTGGTCAACTGCGCGCGCTGCTGCGCCATGGCTCTCGGATGCCAGTTCTCCTATCGCCATTCCGCGCATCCCTACTATACCATGCGCCACAACATGCCCCTGCTGCACGCCTTTGCCGCCAACCTCGATCTGCTCGGCGAAAACTATCTTGAAGAGGTGCAGAGCAGCTATTCCACCGACATGGGCAACGTCAGCTTCAAGGCTCCCTCCATCCATCCCTACATCTCCATCGGAGACGCAAACCTCGTCGGTCATACTCCTGAATTCGCCAAGGCCTGCAACGGCGAAGGCGGCTTCAAGGGCATGCTCCTTGCCGCAAAGTCCATGTGCCTGACCGGATTCGACGTGCTCACCAGCGAAGAACTGCGCAAAAGCGCACGCCAGGCCTTTGAAACGCTTGACGACTTCGACTGATACCCCTATCCCTAATACCCCGGCGCATCACGGCACGGACCGTCCCTGCCGTGATGCGCCATTCTCACTTATCCCGTACCACGCCCAAGGAGCTCCAGGCCATGGCGAAAGAACAAATCGAAAACCTGTCCGGCATACTCGGCTTCATTGAACGAGCCGGCAACAAACTGCCGCATCCCGTCACCATCTTTCTGATCCTTACGCTCGTCGTCATGGTTCTCTCCTATATGCTGCAGGGAATCAGCATGGTCGATCCCAAGGGGAAAACCCTGGTCGTGCAGAGTCTCGTGTCCGTGGACGGCCTTACCTGGTTCCTTAAAAGCTGCGTGGACAACTTCGTCAGGTTTAAGCCTCTCGGTCTCGTGCTCGTCATGATGCTCGGTCTCGGCGTGGCCGAAGAAGTCGGCCTGCTCTCCGCCGTGCTGCGCGCCACCATACTCAGCGCTCCCCGCAGCATGGTCACGGCCATCATCGCCTTCTGCGGCGTCATGGGCAACATGGCTTCCAGCGCGGCCTTCGTGGTGGTGCCTCCCCTCGGCGCCATGATATTCAAGGGACTCGGCCGCAATCCCCTGGCCGGTCTGGCCACGGGCTTCGCCGGCTGCGCCGCGGGTCTCAACGCCAACCTTCTGGTGGTGGGCACCGACGTGGGTCTTGCCGCCATCACGCAGCAGGCAGCCCAGATCATCGATCCTTCCTTCACCGTGCATCCTGCCGTCAACTGGTACTTTATGTCGGCTTCGACCTTCCTCGTCACGGCCATCATCGTGATACTCACGGAAAAAGTCGTTGAACCCCGTCTTGAAGGCGTGGCCATGCACGAAGGCGCCATGGGCAGTGAAGACATGACCGTCACACCCGAAGAACGCCGCGGCCTGCGTGCCGCCCTCATCGGCGGCATCATCTACATCTGCCTCATTCTGCTCACCGTGGTGCCCGAACACGGCATCCTCCGCAACCCCAAGACCTTCAGCATCGTTCCCTCCCCCTTCCTTGATTCCCTCGTGCCCATACTGCTGGTCTTCTTCCTTGCCGTGTCCATCCCCTACGGCGTGAGCACCAAGGTCATCCGCAACGACAAGGACGTGGTCCGCTTCATGGGCAAGGCCATGCGGGAATTCTCCTCCTTCATCGTGCTCTGCTTCGCCGCCGGTCAGTTCGTCTCCAGCTTCGCCTACACCCATCTCGACATGTACCTGTCCATCAAGGGCGCAGCCTTCCTCAACGACACGGGCTTCTCCGGCATTCCGCTCGTGGTGAGCTTCCTCATCCTCACCGCCTGCATCAACTTCTTCATAGGCAGCGCCATGGCCAAGTGGGCCCTTCTGGCCCCCATCTTCGTGCCCATGCTCATGCAGATGCAGCTCTCCCCCTACTTCGTGCAGGCCGCCTACCGCGTGGCCGACTCCACCACCAACGCCATCTCGCCCCTTGAACCCTTCATGGCCTTCATCATCGGCGTGGCTCAGAAGTACGCCAGAAACGTGGGCCTCGGCACCATCATCTCCCTCATGCTGCCCTACGCGCTCGGCATCCTCTTCTTCTGGGGAATGTTCCTCATCTTCTGGATGGAAGTAGACCTTCCCCTCGGTCCCGGAGCGCCCGTCTTCCTGTAAACATTCCAACTACGCCGGAGCGGCCCTCCGCTTCGGCGCATCCTTGCGCCGCCGGCCGTCAGACCTGCGGCGCAGCCCGATCACCCCTGTTCTAAAAAATCCTTTTCAATATGCTCTATGCAGGAGGCCATGTGGAATACTTCGACTTTGAAATCATGGGACTCAAGCGCAAGCTGCCCTTCGTCAAGATCGGCGAAAATCTCGCACTTGCCAGCTTCGTCGTGCTTTCCGACACCGAACTCATCCAGACCGTCGCTCCGGAACTCATGAAGCGTCTTCCGGAAGTGGACGTCCTCATGACGGCCGAGGCCAAGGGTATCTGCCTCACCTATGAAATCAGCCGTCTCATGGGCATGAAGGACTTCGTGGTGGCCCGCAAGAGCCGCAAGCCCTACATGCAGAATCCCATTTCCCATTCCGTGTTCTCCGTCACCACCCAGAAGGAACAGACCCTCTGGCTCGACGGCTGCGAGGCGGAAAAGATCCGCGGCAAGAGAGTGGCCCTCATCGACGACGTCATCGCCACCGGCGAATCCATCGAAGCCATCGAATCCCTGGCCCGTGCCGCAGGCGCCAACGTGGTGGCCCGCGCCGCCATTCTGGCCGAACTGCAGTCCGTCCATCGCAAGGACATCATCTACCTGAAGGAGCACTACGTCTTCCGTCCCAATCCCGACGGGACCTACACGCCCCTGGACAGACTCGACTGATGCTCCCCGGATGGACGGGCCCGTGTCCCGTCCATCCGGACCGCGCACAACGGCCGGTCCCGCGCCCCGGGCTCGTCCTTCATTCAGGCTCTCAAAAAGGCGGTCGCCTCCGTGCGATTCGCCTTTTTTTGCGGCAAAAACGCGACAACCCGGCATAACATATCATAATATATCGTATTAGACTCGACATTCACACCGCCGTCGACCCGGACGATCATACCTGCGGTCCCATAGACGGAACCGGGGAATTGCCCTCGCCGACAATGTGAACAGAGCCTGCCGACGCGGCCAATCCAAATACACGGCGGCCAAGGTCAGTCTTGCCGGCGGCGGCCGTCTGCGCTCTCCAGGCTCTGCACCATTCCCGCCGCCTGGCCGGGACTTGCCTGCAAGAATCCCGACCATACCTCCTGCGAAGCTCTCTGCCCCCTGCGAAACCGCTGCCTTCTTCTGCCCCTGCGGCCCCTGGAAGAGGACGCCTTCTCCCGCCCTGCGGAAATGCAGGAAAACTTCGTTCATCAGGAGCGCGCAAACATCATTGTGTCCTCCAATCCCTGCAACCGCAGAATCCTCTCCGGCGGGACTCCGGACAGTCATGTGGCTCGGCCCGCAGAAAAAACGGTCTGCCCGGCAGGACTCTCCGAATTCATGACTTGACGCAGCCCACAACAAAGGTTAGTTCGCCGAAAGCTCTCATTCGCATCACCCCTCAGCCGTGTGCTTGAAAACCACGTAAAAAACAAGTCATGAAAAACGTCACCGTCTCCCTCTCGTTCATGCTTCTCGGCGTCGTGTTCTGCGCCTGCCTCATCGCCTCCAATCTTCTGGAAACAAAGATCATCCAGCTCGGGCCCGTCACCATCACTGCGGGATTTCTGGTTTTTCCCATCTCCTACATCATCAACGACTGCATTGCCGAAGTCTGGGGATTCGGCAAGGCCAGACTCATCATCTGGCTGGGATTTGCCGTCAACTTCGCCATGGTGGCGCTCTTTCAGATTGCCGTGGCGCTGCCCGCCGCCCCCTTCTGGGAAGGCGACGCCGCCTTCCGCTTCATATTCGGCCTTGCTCCCCGCATTGCCGCATCAAGTCTTCTGGCCTTTCTGCTCGGCTCCTTTCTCAACGCCTACGTCATGAGCAGAATGAAAATCGCCAGCCGGGGCAAACACTTCTCCGCACGCGCCATACTCTCCACCCTCGCCGGAGAAAGCGCGGATTCCTTCATCTTCTTTCCTCTCGCCTTCGGCGGTCTCGTGCCCGTGCAGGAACTTCTGAAGATGATGGCCATCCAGATATTCGCTAAAACGGCATACGAAATCGTGGTCCTGCCCCTCACCATTCGCGTGGTCTCCTTGCTCAAGCACGTTGAGGGCATGGACGCCTACGATACGGATATTTCATATAATATACTAAAAATAAAAGAAATTTAAAAAACGCACCCTCTCCGTCGGACCAAAGGAGCGCCTTCTGCCGCCTTCCATCCGAAGCTCACAGCGACGGGAACGACAACTCTGTACAAAGTCCGTTCAGGCGCATGCTGTCCAGGATGGAATCTCTGCACGGCCCGACACAAAAGGACCGAATCCCCGACTTTCGGCAAAAGCCGTCCGTGCTTTCTTTCTGCTGTGCCACAGTCGGACAAACATCCCGACAAAACTCATGCAGACCGAGACAGGCTCCGCACGGCAGGACACAATCTGCCGATGGGACGTCTACTTGCCTGCCTTGGCCCTGGCAACGCTTGAGCGGGTCAGAATACGGCTTTCCAGCACGGTATCGCCGTCGTCACCGCTTATCCTGTTGCAGAGAAAATCCATGCACCATTCCGGCACGGGACGGCGCAGAAGCTCCATCATGTCGCATTTCTCATCTTCTTCGGACAGGCGCTCCATGTACACGCGGGCCGCGGCCGGATAGACGATGCGGTCCTCAGCCGAGGCAAGAACGATGCCGTTCAGCCAGGAAACTCCGGAGCTGTTCTCCATGGGCTTGCACAGCAGCATGGTGACGAAATCATCCTGACTGCCTTCCTGCGCTTCGAGAATAAGCATGAGGCTGTTGCGCGTGGCAAACAGCTGACCTTCATATACGGTAAGTCTGTCTTCCTGCATGGACCAGCAGCGGGTCATGATGTACGGATGGTCCAGACTGTCGAAACGTATGAGAGACGTGTGCACGAATCCGAGATTGTTCAGCACGAGATTATAGACGAGATAGCTGCCCTTCAACCGGTCAAAAAGACGTACGCCGTCGGCAGCCGTAAGACGCTCTGGAGTCTTGAAGCGCAAACCTGAGCACTGGGGAGCGCGGAACCTTGAGGCATAGACTTTCCGGTCTTCCTCGGAAATGCCGTTGGCATCGCAGATGCGGTGCATGAACTCGTCCATGCTTAAATGAAAATCCACCGGCTCGATATTGGCGGCCCGACAGAACTGCCTCAGCTTGGAGTAGCTCGGAAGATTCTGCCCGGCCCTCCATGCGTTGACCGTGGTAATGGTCAGCTGTCCACCTCCGTCCAGCACCTTCTCCACCAGTACACGCGGAGAAAGCACCAGCAGGGAAAAACGAATTTTCTCCGCAAAATTCTCGATATCCGTAATCCCGTATCTGGGCATATATGCCTCCGCGTCCAGGGCGTCCCCTGCGCTCGATTCCGATTTCTTCAAAAAATCCGGTCAATGAAAGCCTCAGGCAACAACCGAGCCTGTGCCTTTCTTCTCAATATCTGCACACGTCTCCGAATATCTGTCAATGCAGATTTTCAGAGAAGAATCGAGCAGAACAAAAAAAAAAGAATCTTGTTGTCGCAGGCCGTTACGTTACGTATGACAACATTAACAGGAAACCTCCGGAACTGTCATCCGGAAACATACAGGCCCCTTCAGCATGGAGAACAGCATGAAAACACTGCAATGTGATGTTGCCGTCGTAGGCGGCGGCCCTGCCGGAACGTTTGCGGCCGTCAAGGCGGCGGAAAACGGAGCCG
>CAJJMX010000016.1 GCA_905192935.1 uncultured Mailhella sp. | reverse complement strand
AAAGAGACGGCTATTCCAGTCCCATCCTGCGGGCCATGCTCTGGGCGGCACGGCGGCCGGCGCCCATGGCCAGGATGACGGTGGCCGCGCCGGTCACGATATCGCCGCCGGCGTAGACGTTGGGAATGGAGGTCTCCCCGTTTTCATCCACGGCGATGTAGCCGCGTTCCGTGAGCTTGAGGCCGGGAGTGCAGTCCAGCATGAGCGGATTGGAACGGGTGCCGAGCGCCACGATGGCAAGGTCGGTCTCCTGAATGAAGTTCTGCCCTTCCACGGGACGGGGACGGCGGCGGCCGGAAGCATCGGGTTCGCCGAGTTCCATGCGCTGCAGTTCCACGCCGGTAAGGTGATTTTCCTCATCGGCAAGGAAACGGACGGGAGCGGCCAGTTCGATAAGCTTCACGCCCTCTTCGAGCGCGTGTTCGATTTCCTCGCCGCGGGCGGGCATTTCCGCACGGGTGCGGCGGTACACGATGTGCACGCTTTCCGCGCCGAGACGAAGCGCCGTACGGGCGGCGTCCATGGCCACGTTGCCCGCGCCGAACACGGTGACATGCCTGCCGGGAGCCACGGGCGTGTCATATTCCGGGAAAGCGTAGGCACGGCCGAGATTCACGCGGGTAAGATATTCGTTGGCCGAGGAGACGCCGATGCAGTTTTCCCCGGGCACGCCGAGAAAATGCGGCAGGCCCGCGCCCACGCCGATGAACACGGCGTCGTATCCTTCCTTGAACAGGCCGTCCACGGTGACGGTGCGGCCGCCCACATGGTTCAGGCGGATGTCCACGCCCATGGCGCGCAGGGCGTCCAGTTCGTGGGCCACCACGTTCTTCGGCAGACGGAAGGCGGGAATGCCGTAGATGAGCACGCCGCCGGCCTCATGCAGGCCTTCAAACATGGTGACGTCGACGCCGAGACGGGCCAGATAGCCGGCGCAGGTGACGGACGAGGGACCGGAGCCTATGCAGGCCACGCGACGACCGGACTTTTTGATTTCAGGAGCCTTTTCGGCAGAGGCATGATCGGCCACGAAGCGTTCCAGACGGCCGATGGCCACGGGCTGCCCCTTCTTGCCGAGAATGCACTTGCCTTCGCACTGCTTTTCCTGAGGGCACACGCGGCCGCACACGGCAGGCAGGCTGCTGGACTTGTGGATGATGCGGCTTGCCTCGTCGATGTCGCCCTTCACAACTTCGGCAATGAAGTCGGGAATGGCGATGTCCACGGGACAGCCGGTACGGCACATGGGCTTTTTGCACTGAAGGCAGCGGGTGGCTTCCTCATGGGCCATTTCAGCCGTATACCCGAGGGCGACTTCATTGAAATTCCTGATGCGTTCCTCGGGAGCCTGGCAGGGCATATCATGACGGGGAATCTTGGCCCCGCGGGTGACTTCCTGACTCATGATCAGGCCTCCTTCTTTTCAAAACAGTTGCAGCGATGATGTTCGCGGGCCACGGCTTCCTGAGAACGGAACGAACCGAGACGGCTGCGCAGTTCCGCAAAGTCCACCTTGTGACCGTCGAATTCGGGACCGTCCACACAGGTGAACTTCATTTCTCCGTCCACGGTCACGCGGCAGGCGCCGCACATGCCGAGACCGTCCACCATGAGTGAGTTGAGGCTCACGGTAGTGGGCACGTCGTATCCGCGCGTGAGCTCGGCCACGGCCTGCATCATGGGCACGGGCCCCACGGCCACGACTTCGGCAATGTTGCCGCCTTCGCTGTCGAGGCGACTCTTCACAAGATCGGTCACGATGCCCTTCCGGCCTTCGGAGCCGTCGTCCGTGGATACGAGCACTTCATCGCAGAACAGGGACAGTTCCTTCTCGAAAAGCAGAAGGTCCTTGTTGCGCGCACCGATGCAGGCAATGACGTAGTTTCCCGCCTCATGGTGGCCCTTGGCGATATGATGCATGGCGGCAACGCCCGTGCCTCCGCCCACGCAGATGACCTTTTTCGGTGCTTCGAAGCGCTGAATGTTGGTCGCGCGGCCGAGAGGTCCGCACACGTCGTGGATGAACTGGCCTTCCTCCAGCTCTTCGAGCATCTGCGTGGAACGACCGAGCACCAGATACACGATGGTGATGGTGCCGTGTTCCTTGTCGGTGTCGGCGATGGTCAGCGGGAACCGCTCGCCCTTCTCGTCCACGCGGAGAATGACGAAATGGCCGGGACGGGCCGTAGCGGCGATCTGCGGAGCATCCAGCACAAGCTTGCTGGTACGCCCGGGAATCAGTCTTTCCTTATGCAGAATTTTAGTGGGCATAAAACCTCCATGTCTCCTTGTCGGAAAACGGCTTCGGCACGTCGAAACGACGGACGCAACACGCCCCTGCAGAGAAGCCCGCAGCCATAATCTCAGCCTGCAGATCCTCCGGGAGAAAAGAAATGCCGGAGTCGAGAAACGTTCTGAAGCCTTTCCCACTATCCTTAGAAGCAAAACGACGCTGCGTCAATGCCTTTCCCTTCTCTTCAAAGAAAGAATGACATTGTTCTTTTCCAAGAAAATCAGGAGAAAAAGAAGAATGTGACCATTCACGACCGACGGGACAATCCCGTCTGTGCGGGGCGTGCCCCTCCAAGATGAGGACGCCCCACCAGCGGACGAAAGGCCTCATGAGATGCGTCATATTCCAGAAGCTCTCCACTCTGCAGATCGAAGTACCAGCCGTGCAGAGAGAGTCTGCCCTCATCCACCGCACTCTTCACCCAGGGAAAGGTCAGAAGATTCTCCAGAGAAAGACGCACGTTCCACAGCTCGCAGGCACGCGCTCTGTCGGTCTCGTCCGCGCCGGGCATGGCCTCGTCCACCTTTTCCAGCGCATGCCTTGCCACATCCACCCACGGGCCGATGAACTCGTCACGCTCCGAGCCTTCGGTTCCCGACACCAGAGCATGTATGCCGCCGCAGCAGGCGTGCCCCATAATGATGATGTCCTGCACCCCAAGATGCTTGACCGCATATTCGAGAGCCGCGCTCACGCCGTGTCTTCCGCCGTCGGGCGCGTAGGGGGGAACGAGGTTCGCCACGTTGCGCACCACGAAAAGATCCCCGGGGCGACAGTCGGTAAGCAGTACGGGGTCGACTCTGGAATCGCAGCAGGCGATGACGAGGGCCAGCGGATTCTGACCGTTCCTGAGAGTCTGAAACAGCTGTTCCTCCGGGTCATACCAGCGGCGCTGAAAGCGGCGAAAACCTGAGGTCAGACGGAAAACGAGCGGATGCTGATGTCCGGGGCGATGCGTGCGGATGATATGAAAAGACATGTTGTCCTCGAAAAAATCAAAAGTAGAAAAAATACGGGAGGAAGTGTAACTTTCCCTTCCGAAGCAGGCAAGAGGGGGAGCGGCCTCTTGACAGCTCGGACATCTTTGACTATTCAGAAAGGGACGCAAAGGGGAGTAACTGGGACCATGAGTCCCGGGCAATGTCAACAGCATGGAGCGAGAGCTTCTGGCATTGCCGTCAGCCCGTCTGATGAGTGAGACCTTGCGGCAATAGTAGTATTGCCGGAAGGTCTTTTTTGTTTCTTCCGGCAGAAAAGGAAAACTCTGGAGGAATACATGTTCGGACACTCTCTGGTGGAAGTGGGCGTCTTTTCTCTGGTCATCATCACGTGCATGTGGATCGACCTTCGTTCCCACAACGACGACAAGCCCGTAACGGCCCGCAATGCGGCCATCTGGTCCGCCATCTGGATTTCGCTGGCCTTCGCCTTTGCCGGATACATCGGCTGGAACGAGGGCGCCTCGCAGATGCAGCTGTTCATCGCCGGCTATCTGCTTGAAGAATCCCTTTCCGTCGACAATCTCTTCGTCATGATGGCCATCTTCACATCCTTCGGCATCAAGGACGCCTATCAGCACCGTGTGCTGTTCTACGGCATTCTCGGAGCCGTGGTCATGCGCCTGCTCTTTGTGGCCGCAGGCAGCTCCCTCATCAAGATGTTCGGCCCCTATGCCCTCGCCGGTTTCGGCGTGTTCGTGCTCTGGACGGCCTGGAAGATGTTCCAGTCCCTCGGCAAGGAAACTGATGAAGACATCGACTATTCCAAGCACTGGGCCGTGCGCTGGACGCAGAAGTTCATCCCCGTCTACACGCACCTGCACGGCCACGACTTCTTCGTGCGTACCGATGAAAACGGCCACGCCGTGGAAGCTCCCAAGAAGCACGTGGAAGGCAGCACCGTCAAGCTGGCCGAAAAGCCCGTGGGCAAGATCATCTGGCGCGCCACGCCTCTGTTCCTCTGCCTCGTGGTCATAGAAATCTCCGACATCATGTTCGCCTTCGACTCCGTGCCCGCCGTGCTCGCCATCACTCCCGACCCCTTCATCGTGTACACGAGCAACATCTTCGCCATTCTCGGCCTGCGGTCCATGTTCTTCCTGCTCGCCGCCGCCAAGCGCTACCTGCGTCATCTGGAAAAGTCCGTCATCGCCATCCTGGCCTTCATCGGCGCCAAGATGCTGCTCGACGTTGCCGGAGTCATCCACCTGCCCGCCATGGTCTCCCTGAGCGTGGTCGTCGGCTTCCTTGCCCTCGGCATTCTCGCTTCCTTCCTGCCCGAAAAGAAGGCCTGAGCCTCAGACAACAACACCTGACCCGGGGCGGCGTCCGCAAGGGCGCCGCCCTTTTTTCGGGCCAATGGGGGCCGGATACCGCCTGTTCTCACACCATCCCTCTGCGGGAGTCGAGAACACGGCAGCCGAAGAATGCCATGCTCGGGAAGGCCGTTTCGCCATGGCTCCCGGCATGGACGGGCAGAACTCCGCACTTCGACAGGCCGCGCCCCAAAAAACTAACAGGACCTGATCGCCGTCCCTTCCTCGACGTCCCCACGAACACGGCAAATCCTCCTCTCTCCAGAAGGAAAACTTCCGCAAATCACGACGACGCTCCGGCATCTGCGGCCGGAAGCGCTCCCCAGCCTCCTACCGGCACAGGAATGCGGCCGGCGTGCCCTGCCCGGCACAGGCCGGAACTCCTCCCCTGCTTCTCCCCCGCCCGACGGCTGACGACTCTTCCCATGAATACCCGATACTCCCGGAAAGTTCTTCCGGGCATTTCCCCCCTTCTTTCGGCGTTTTCCCCAAGGAACGAGGTGCAGACGGGCCTGTTCCGGTCCCGTTTCCGCCCCCGGCTCATGCCCGGTAGGTCTTCAAGAAATACGCACTGCGCAAACGCCGGGAGTCTGGAGGAATGCGTCCTGAGGCAGACAGCCCCGGAGCACTCGGAAGCGGACAAACCGTCAAATCTCACATGCGCTGCCGCAGGCTCACAACGCGGGCTCATGAACGACATCTCCAGAAAGGACAAAAAGGGGGCTGAGGCGACATCGCCCTCGGAACGGCATCCCAGCCCGGGGATACCGCGCCGTCCAGATCTTACGCGAAAGGAACTGTTTTCCTTCCGCATGGCGGACTTTTCGCCTTTCCGGCGCTTCTCCTCCCTCCGCGCCCAGGAGCTGTTAAAAGAAAAAGCCCCCTCGGATGAGGGGGCTTTTTTCCTGCAACGGGATCAGTTTTCCCACTTGCCCTTCACATAGCGGGGAAGTTCGGTAAGCTTGCGCACCTTCACGCAGCGGAACTGACCGCTGGTCGCTTCCTTGCGGGTCTTGCCTACACATTCAAAGGTAAGCTCGTTGTAGGAAAGCGTGGCAACATAGTCAAAATGCTTGCTGTTGCTCTTGCGCATCTGAGCCGTGACCGTGCTCTGATCGATTTCCGTAAACGTGGCAACGTAGGAGGAGCCGCGCTTCACGACCTGAGGACGCGCACGATTGACGGTCATGCGCTTGTTGGCGCTCGTGACGTACTGATGAGCAAAAGTGTTCAGATCTGCCTGGATCTTGGACTCGTTGGCGGCGAAGGCGCCGCAGGGATCGGCCAGCAGACCGCAGAACACCACAGCCATCAAACAATGACGAAACATCAGGAAACTCCGTTATAGAGAGAGGCCCGACAAAAGCCGGGCCTCTCGTCAGCGTCTGTCAGCGATTAGTTGAAGAGGATTTCCACACGACGGTTCAGATAACGGCCTTCTTCGGTGGAGTTGTCGTACTTGAAGGACTTGCCCATGCCGATGGCGGTGAGCTTGGAAGCGGGCACGCCCTGCTCGACCAGATACGCCTTAACAGCGTTGGCGCGGTTCTGAGAGAGCTTCTTGTTGTAGGCGTCGGTGCCGATGGAGTCGGTCCAGCCTTCGAGGGTCACACGCACGTTCTTTTCCTTGAGCACGGCGGCAGCTTCATCGAGGATGCCCTGAGCCTTGGCGTCAAGAGCGTAGGAGTCGAAAGCGAAGTTCACGCCATGGAGCACGAGAGCTTCCTCGGCCACGGGAGCACCGGTGGTGTAGAACACGTCGGCCACGAACTGATTCACGGCATTCTGATCGGCCAGGAGGTCGGCACCCTTCACGGACACGGAGCAGGAGTTCAGAGCGGCGATCTTGTCGAGCACGGCCTGACCTTCGGGAGTGTCGGCAAAGGAAATGACATGGAAGCAGATACCGGGCTGAGCCTGATAAATGGCGGCAGCTTCGGCCACGGGATCGATGCCGGTGTTGTTGGCACCGTCAGAGGCGAGCACGATGGCGGTAGGACGGGCCATGGTGGCATAATCGCCGGAGTTGGCGGCAAAGCCGTCGCCCATGGGAGTCATACGGCCGAAGATGACACCGTCGCTCTTAAGGGAGGCAATACCGTCGCTCATGGCGGAACGGTCCCAGTCGCCATAGGAAACGACCTTGCCGGCAGGAGCAACCGTGTGCATGGAAGCCTTGTAGCCGAGATTCGGAATAGCTTCGTTCACGGCGGCGAGAACCTGCTTGGCGGCGGCAGCCTTGGTCATCTTGAGCTCAGGAGCCTGCATCATCATGGAGCCGGACTGATCGGCGAGCAGATCAAAGCTGTCCACCTTGCGAACCATGTCAGCGGCCTGGGCAGCAGAGGCAATCCCCATCACCAGAGCCGCGACAGCCAGTGCATTACGAAACACTTTCATGGAATCCTCCATTACTTAAAATGTTATGGCAAACTCGGATGTCCTATCTCTATCAGAGGCATTTGCGGCAGGCAAGTAGAAAAAGGCGAAAGAGTAAAACTCTTTCGCCTTTCCTAAAAGCCGTTATACGACCAGAGGTCGAAGTAAATGGCTTACACGCAGCCGGTGGGCTTGGGCAGGCCGGCCATCTTGCAGGCGCCCTTGCCGGGGCCGGAGGGGAACAGTTCGTAGATTTCCTTCAGCTTGTAGCCGGTGTTCTTGGACATGATACGCACCATGGGGGCGATACCATTCTTCTTGTAGTAGTCCTGCAGGAAATCAATAACCTTATGATGATCGGCGGTGAGTTCCGGAATACCTTCAGATTCCTTCACGTATTCCAGCCATTCAGGGCACCAGTCTTCGAAACGAAGCAGGAAGCCGTCTTCGTCGACTTCAAAGGTTTTTCCCTGGAAAGAAACTTCAGCCATGCGCGTCCTCCTTGGACATGTTGGGACTGTGGGGAAATTGTCTGCGTTGTGCGCAGACTCACATACATACAAAAAAGGAAAAAGACGTTCCTTCTGTTCAGGGAGCCTGCCACAAATATGGGGAAATGACAAGCCCTGCCGGCCATTCTTTTTGGCGTCCAGCAAAACCTCTCCGGCTTCCGCCGCTTGCCTCCGCATAAAAGAACTGCCGGAAAAGCCTTGTACAGGGTTTTCCGTTGAGACGCAAGTCCTTTCTCCCGAAAAACGACGGAAAACGCTCTTTCCCCGAAAGGCCCCTAGCGGGGCATGCAGCACTTCTTGTACTTCTTGCCGCTGCCGCAGGGACAGGGGTCGTTGCGGCCTATCTTGGGGGTCTCACGGCGCACGGGCTGCTTGGCATAGACGTTGCCCTCGACGTAGAACCACTCGTCTCCTTCCTTGCGGAAGAAGGCATCCTCACGCAGTTCCTGAGGCACGTTCTGCACGCTGTAGTGCGCGCTGAACTTCACTTCACCGGTGGAATCATTCTCTCCCCCTTCCACGGTCTCGATGATGTCGAGACCTTCCCAGGTCATAAGGGAAGACCATTCCTTGATTTCGTCGGCAGAGGCGTCCTCGCGGAACTCGGGATGCGTCGTATCGGTAAGGAACTGATATTTGCCCAGACAGTGTGCGGTGTAGCGGGCGCGCATAAGGGCTTCGGCCGTGGGAGCCTTGGCCTTTCCGTCGATATACTGGCCACAGCAGGCATCCAGCTCAAGGCCGGAGCCACAGGGACAAAGACTCATAGAAATATCCTCCAAAGGTTTGCGCGCAGTGTGCCCGCATTTTTCCCCGTTGACAAGTCCGCAGAAGAGCAAAAAAAAGCCCGCCGGAGAGGGAGGCCGACGGGCAGACGATGTTGATTGGTGTTGCAAAGGAATGATGCCTAGTATTATGCAATTTTCATGCCAACTATTAATAAAATTTAATTTTGTTTATAATATCAAAATATTATAAAAATTTCACTTTCAAAAAAAGTCCTGAAACGGGGAAAAACCGTATTCTTTTTTGAACATGCGTATTTCCCTCCCGGCCGGTCCTGAGGGAATCTGCAAAAAAAATTTGAACACCCGCCCCTTTTTCCCCGAAAAAACGGGCAGGGCACAGGGAAAACGTCGTACCCCGGAGCCGGCGAGAGCGGTCTTCAAGTTCCGCTTTCCTCCACGTACGCCCCTCATCTCGCGACGATACGCAATGAGGATTTTTGAATTTCCTTCAACAGCGTAAAAAGATTATCCTTTTTAAACATGATTTTTTTGGGGAAGACTCTTCTTTTCCGAAAGCATGCGCAGCGTCCTTTGTAAAAAAACTCGCATCCCCCCCAAAACGTTTCCCCGGGCCTGAGATGCAGGCAGAAGCTCCCGGACGGCTCCGGAAGCTTGCATGCGGGCGTTGTGCCAGGAAACGACCTGTTCCGCGGCACCATGGAAACCTGCCGTCCGACTGCGGAGACCTGCTTATCTTCGCCCCCCGGACGATGACGACTAGCGGCACGCCCCGGAACGATGACGGAAAAACGTAAAGGGCATCACGCGTCTCACGGATATGCCAGAACACACCTCATCCCGGCCGAAAGTTCAGCCTCTCCCGCCACAGTTCAAAACAACTGCATCGACGCCCATCACAGGCACGCCTCTCGGGAAAGGCAGGGAGAAAGAGCAGGCTTTGCATCTGCGGACGGCGTCGGCGCACGAGGAGAGACTACGCTCCCCTTCCGGCGAGTGACGCAACGTGTGACGCCCTGTTCCGCAACGGCGGAAAGCGTTCAGGCCAGGCTCTCAAGCCTGCGGAACCGGCGCAGCGTGAGATGGCAGACCGCTATGGCAAGGGCGTCCGTGGTGTCCAGAGGTCCGTCTATGTGCGCACGCCCCAGAAGACGTGCCACCATGAAGGCCACCTGTTCCTTGTCGGCACGTCCCGTGCCCACCAGCGTTTTTTTCACCAGCGTGGGCTCATAGTCCTGCACCGAAAGACGGAACGAGGCACAGGCTGCTATGGCCGCTCCGCGGGCCTGCGCCAGCTTGATGGTGGACATGACGTTCTTGGCCGCAAACACCTGTTCCACGCCGGCCTCCTGCGGCCGGAACTCTTCGATGATGTCATGCAGTCCGTGATAGATGAAGGCCAGCCTGTCGGGAAAGGAATTTCCCTTCACGCGCAGCACGCCGTTGGCCAGAAGCTCAAGTCTGCCGGAAGATTCGCGCACCACGCCCCAGCCGGTGACGTTGGAGCCGGGATCTATGCCCAGAACGGTGACGGCAGAATCGGAGGAAGAAATCATGCTCGACTCGTGAAAAGAAAAGGCCGGGGCAGAAAATCTGTCCCGGCCCGAAAGTTCAGACTCGTCTCACGCCATTATTCGGCGGGAGCTTCCTCGGCGCCTTCCATGAACACGGCGACCATGGTGAAGTCGGACTTGTACACGGCCTTCACGCCTTCAGGAAGAGGCATGTTGGACACGCGGATGCTCTGGTTGATTTCCAGGCCGGAAACATCGAGGTTGACCTTGCGGGGCATATCGGCAGGCTTGGCGGAAAGAACCACTTCGTCGCGGTAGGTTTCCATGGTGCCGCCCATCTTCACGCCCTTGGGGGTGCCGACGTATTCCACCTGCACCTTGACCTTGATTTCCTTGTCGAGATCAACGCCGAAGAAGTCGACATGGGTGAAGGTGTTCTTCACAGGGGAGTACTGAGCGTCCCACACGAACACGGGATGCAGGGTCTTGTTGCCGTTCTCGTCTTCGATTTCGAGCTGGAAGACGTTGGTGCGGCCGACCTGTTCGTAAATCTTGGTAAGAGGCAGTTCAGCCATCTGAACGGCGATATTCTGACCGTCGGCAGTGTAGTACACGCCGGGCACCAGATCTTCGGTACGCAGGCGGCGGTTGGCGCCTTTGCCGAAAGCGGTACGCTTCTTCACAGAAAGAGTTTTCAGTTCGGACATGATGCTTTCTCCTTATGGGCCGTCTCCCGTCGAACGGGGCGCGGCGCGATATATCGTCTTCAATGCCCCGACTAGAACAGGGCGCTAACAGAAGAACCGTCGTGAATATTGCGGATACTCTTGGCCAGAACTCCGGCAACGGAAGCCACGCGGAGCTTTTCACACTGGGCGGCATGGTCGCCGAGCGGAATGGTGTCGGTCACGATGACTTCCTTGAAGGGGGAGTCATTGAGGCGGTCGCAGGCCGGGCCGGAAAGCACGGCGTGCGTAGCGCAGGCGTACACTTCCTTGGCGCCGCCTTCCATGAGAATGTTGGCTGCCGTGCAGATGGTGCCCGCGGTATCGATCATGTCGTCCACGAGCACGGCGGTCTTGCCGGCAACATCGCCGACGATGTGCATTTCCGCCACCTGATTGGGACGGTCACGGCGCTTGTCGATGACGGCAAGGCTGGCGTCCATCTTCTTGGCGAAGGAACGGGCACGTTCCACGCCGCCGGCGTCGGGGGAAACCATGACGATGTCGCCGGAAAGGGCGCTGAGCTTCTTCAGCAGCACCGGACGGGCGTACAGGTTGTCCACAGGGCAGTTGAAGAAGCCCTGGATCTGACCGGCATGGAGGTCCACCGTAACGATGCGCTGGGCGCCGGCCACGGTGAGAAAATCGGAAACGAGCTTGGCGCTGATGGGAGCGCGGGGGCTGACCTTGCGGTCCTGACGGGCGTAGCCGAAATAGGGAATGACGGCCGTGATGCGGCCGGCGCTGGCGCGCTTCAGGGCATCGAGGATGAGGCACAGTTCCATGAGGGACTTGTTGGCCGGAGCGCAGGTGGACTGAATGACGAACACATCGTGCCCGCGCACGCTGGCGCCGATTTCAACGCGCAGCTCTCCGTCGCTGAACGTGGTGCAGAGCGCCGGTGTGAGGGAGCAGCCGAGGTGGTCGCAAATGTCCATGGCCAGCTGTGGATTGGCCGTACCCGTGAGAATTTTGAGGTCGCCGTACATAGGAACATGCCCTTCCTGAGTAAAGTATCCCGAGATACAAAGGCGGCGCCGCCACCAGGCGAAGCCGAAACAAACGACAATTGGCTGGGGCGGCAGGACTTGAACCTGCGAATAGCGGACCCAAAACCCGCTGCCTTACCGCTTGGCGACACCCCACCATGCCCAGTCGACACAACGACTCAAACAAGGAAAGGGCCGAACACTTCCGCGGACTCTTTCTGGTCCCGCAGCACTGCGGCGGCCTGTGCCGCACGCCCGGAATCGCGAAAAAGTCCGAACAGCGTCGAACCGCTTCCGCTCATGCCCGCGATGTCCGCTCCCTCTTTCAGAAGCCGCGCCTTCAACGCCGCAAGAGAAGGATGGGCCGCGAAAATCACAGGCTCAAAGTCGTTCATGCCATAGAATGACTGGCAACTTGAACGGTTATTTTTATCTGCCTTCGTTTTCTCTGTCAAGGAAAATGACGCTCTTTCTTTGTCCCACGCCGCATAGGCCCATGCCGTGTTCACCCTGACGGGCGGACAGAGCAAAAGGCAGCTGAAGCCTTCCACACCGCTTTCCACGGGAGAGAGCCTTTCACCGATGCCTTCGGCAAGACAGGGACGGTTCAGCAGAAAGAAAGGAACGTCGGCTCCCACCCGGGCGGCGAGCGCGTAGAGCTCCTTCTCCGGCAGAGGCTGCGGCGCATGACGCTGAAGCCAGCGCAGCACGCAGGCCGCGTCGGAGCTTCCTCCGCCGAGGCCCGCACCGTGCGGGATGCCCTTGATGAGCTTCACATCCACGGCCGGAGCGAAGCCCGAGGCCTGCGCGTACAGATCATAGGCCCGGGTCAGCGTGTTGCGCTCCGGATCTATGCCCTCAACGTCGCAGCACACCCTGAGTCCGCCCTCTCCTGCCGCAGGCCGGAACACAAGCTCGTCCCTCGGTTCCGTCAGGGGCAGAAACAGCGTTTTCAGCTCATGATAGCCGCTCGGAAGAATACCCGTGATGAAAAGAAAAAGATTGATCTTGCCGCAGGCGTACACGGTTTCTTCCGACCCGTGACAAGCCGGAAAACAGGACGTCGTGTCGTGATTCATGTCCGCTCCGAAACGTTTTGCGCGCCACTCTCCCGCAGGGAAGAGTCTTCCGTCCTCTCATCTTCCGCGTTCATCGTGCGCAAGCGAGGCGCTGACGACGGCCTCTTCACAGAGAGCTTCCAGAAGGGACGCCAGCGCCGTCTGCGCCGCAGAAAGCGCAAGCGCGCGGGCAAACGGTCCCTTTTCCACGAAGGCCTCGGCAACGAGCCCGTCGCCTCTTGCCACGCACGAAACGCTGACGGAGGCTGTCACGCCGTGTCTTTCCGCCACGGCCGCGGCGGCCGCAAGACCGTCCTCACGGGCCGCATCGCAAGCCGCCGAACCTTCTTCAGTGCTCAGCCGGGCAGACGCGGCGGCGGAAACCTGCGCACACGCCCGTGCGCACACCGTGGAAGCCTCTGCGACGCTCTCCTCCGTCCCCTTCGCCCTGACGGCATCCAGAATGACCTGAAGAACGCCGTCGAGATCCAGATCGGAGGTGTCGACGATGATGGCGTCGTCCGCGGGACGAAGCGGATCGACCGCTCTGCCCCGATCCTGCGCGTCGCGCTCCTCGATGCCGCGCAGAATATCCTCCAGCGAGGCACCGTTCAGGGTTCCCTTGGCCTCAAGCTCCAGATAGCGGCGCTTTGCGCGGACTTCGGGACGGGCGTCCAGAAAGAACTTGTGCCGGGCAAGAGGAAAGACCTTGGTTCCCATGTCGCGCCCCTCGGCGACCAGGGAGCTACCTTCACCGAGAGAACGCTGCGCGCGCTGAAGCTCCTCGCGCAGCACGGGCAGACGGGCCACAAGAGAGGCAAGACGCCCCGCCCTTTCCGTGCGTATTTCCTGCCCTACAAGTTCCCCGTTGCAGAAAAGCTGCGGAGCTCCGCCGTCCGCTCCGGCTTCCAGGGAAAAACGATACTCCCGGCATCGTGCGCGCAGTCTCTCTTCGTCCAGATCCGCGGCCCCGGCGCCGAGACGCAGCCCGAGCGTGCGGTACATGGCTCCCGTGTCGAGATAGGCAATGCCGAGTTCCGCGGCCAGACGACGGGCCAGCGTGCTCTTCCCCACTCCGGCGGGGCCGTCCATGGTGATGACGCCGTAACGGGACTCTGCCATGACTACGCTCCCAGGATTTCGCGCACGAGACGCAGGAAAAGCTCGTTTTCCTCATCGGTGCCCACGCTCACACGGAGCCTGTCCGGCAGATGATAGCTGCCGAGGGCACGGATGATGACTCCGCGCTTCAGAAGTTCGCCGTGCAGGGTCTTCGCATCCATGGAGCCTTCCGGCAGACGGAACATGATGAAGTTCGACCGGCTGGGCGTCACCTCGCAGCCCAGGGCGCGCAGGCCTTCCGTGAGCTGCGCACGGCCGCGCTTCACGAGGGCGATGGTGCTTTCGCGGAATTCCGAGTCGGCCAGTGCGGCAAGCGCCGCTTCTTCCGCCAGGATGTTGAGCGAGAACGGCAGACGCACACGCCACATGTAGTCGGCGATGACGGGAGGCAGCACGGCATAGCCTATGCGGAGACCGGCAAGTCCGTACACCTTGGAGAAGGTGCGCATGACGGCCACGTTGGGCAGCTCGGAGAGCCTGGACATGACGGAGTGTTCGGGACCGGCGAATTCGATGTAGGCCTCGTCCACCACCAGAAGACAGGCCGGAGGCAGCGCGCGGGCCAGTTTTTCGAGCTCGTCCGGAGAAGCGACGCGTCCCGAAGGATTGTCCGGAGAGGTGACGATGACAAGCGTGGTATTTTCATCCACGAGCTTGAGCAGACCGGGGAAATCAAAGGTAAAGTCGGGATTCAAGGGAGCCTGACGCAGCTCCACGCCCGCCATTTTCGCCTGCGTGGGATACAGGCCGAAGCAGGGACGGAACACCACGGCGTTGTGCACGCCCGGCACGGCGCGCACGCGGAACAGAAGGTCGATGACTTCGTCGGAACCGTTGCCCACGAAAATGCGCTTCGGGTCCACGCCGTAGAAGGACGCAAGAGCCTTCACCAGCCGCGGGTTGCCCGACTGCGGATAACGGAAGGCCTCCCCGGCGCAGTCCGCGATGACCTTGCTCACCCGGGGCGACACGCCCAGCGGATTTTCGTTGCTGGCCATCTTGACGACGCGGGAAAGACCGAAACGCTCGGCGATTTCCGCGATGCTGAGACCGGGTTCGTAGGATTCGAAAGTCGCCACTTCGGGGCGCACATCATTGAACGAAGTGAAGGGAAGAGTCATGGCGAGTCCTTGCTTATGAAACGGGCAATAAAAAGGGCTTTCCTCTCCCGGACGATGCCGTAAAAAGGAAAGCCCTGTTTCTGTTCATGAAAAAGCGTTAATCCTTGTACATCGCGCCGCCGGTGTAGTTATCGGAAGGACGAATGGTAAGGACAGGCAGATGGGAATTCTTGACGACTCTTTCAGCGACGGAGCCGAAGAGAATGCGGTCGATGCCCTTGCGGCCATGGGTGCCCATGACGATGAGGTCGGCGTCTTCCTTGGCAGCGATTTCAAGAATTTCCTCGGCGGCGTAGCCGACCACGACTTCAGCCTTGGTCTCCACACCTTCGAAGTTTTCGGACACGAACTGGGCCATGGCCTTTTCCGCACCGGAAACGATTTCACCCACGAAGCTGTCGATGGTGTTCGGCGGGACATGGAAGCCCGTGTACTGCGTCAGTGTAGGCGCCGCGTATACGGCCACGATGCTGGCATTCATGGCCTTGGCAAGCATGCAGGCGTATTCAGCCACTGTCTTGCTGTGCTCGGAAAGGTCCAACGCACATATGATCTTCTGCAGCTTTGGCATATAGCCTCCTATGTTTCTGTGTCCGAGGCGGAATGCCGCCTAAACATGGCTTTAATATAAGGGCATTCCCTCAAACTTGCAAGCTCCGGACGTATGAAAAAAAGCAGTTCCTCCCATACATTCACAGACGGGAGAGTTCGGCCCTCATTTCTTCCACGATCTGCGCCGCGGCTTCCACGTCGCCCTCTTCCCATGCCGCACGGAAACATCGTGCCATATCGGCCAGAGTATGCATGCCGTACCTGTCGGCAATGCCGGAAAGAGACCGTGCTCCCCCGCGTATGGCCTGCACGTCGCTGTGAACAAGAGCGTCGGATATGCCGTTCAGCATTCTGGTGATATCATCAAGAGGAAGCTCCTCAAGCTCGGGAGCCGGGGCTTCCTCCTCCTCGCCTTCCGGAGAAGAAGCTTCCGCACCTTCGGCAACTTCCCTCTCCGTCGATTCGGATGAGGATGCGGCTTCCTCATGGATGAGTTCCGGCTCAAGCTCGATGAGCATCTCTTCGGCAGCGGTTACGGCTTCGGCAGAAGCAACCTTGTCCTGTTCCGTGAGCTCCTGCACGCCGCTCTCCTCCACCAGCACCTCTTCGGCCAGAAGTTCCACGACCTCACCATCCCCGGGCTGATCCGTCCCGGATGAGGACTTCTTTTCCGACGCCCTGTCAGGCTCCGTCTCCATGCCGGATGCGGGCACGGCAGGCGCGGCGGTCACCTCCAGAGGCCTTGCCGCATGGTCATGCCCGTGAAAGAGCGAAGCAAGCCAGCCTTTCTTCTCCTGCCTGTCCTCGTCCTTGTTCAGAGACAGCGCCTCTCCGGCCTTTTTCTCTTCGCTCTCCGTCGCGCCGGCAGGCATCGTCTGCTCGT
>CAJJMX010000015.1 GCA_905192935.1 uncultured Mailhella sp. | reverse complement strand
TCGTGGTGCCGGTGGTGTCGTCCACGCTGGCCTCGTTCAGCCGTCTTTTTTCCGGCATGGGACAGGGTTCTCTCGACCGCGTCTTTCTGGACGAGGCCGGACAGGCCGCGCCGCAGAGCGCGGCCGGGGCGCTGTGGCGCGCGGCGCGGGCGGCCGTCATCGGCGACCCGCAGCAGATCGAGCCCGTGGTGCCTCAGCCCCGTCCGCTTCTCGATACGCTGCGCGCAAGGATAGAGGACGGCAGGCTCGATCTTGAGGACTGGTCCTTGTCCGCGCAGTCGGCCCAGACGCTGGCCGACAGAAGCTCCCGTCTCGGCACATGGATGGAAAGCTCGGGACGGCGGATATGGACGGGCTATCCTCTGCGCGCGCACTACCGCTGCGCCGAACCCATGTTCGGCATAGCCAACCGCATCGCCTACGACCATCAGATGGTGCAGGCCAGGACCGTATTTCCGGTCGTGCACTCGCCTCTCGGGGCAAGCTGCTGGTTTTCCGTGAACGGCAGGATGGCGGACGCGCAGCTCGTGCCGGACGAACTGGCCTGTCTGCGCTCATGTCTTCTGCGCATGCTCGAAGATCGGCCCGAAGTGGAAGAAGGCAGCGGAAGCCGGGAAGCCGCGGTCTTCGTCATCTCGCCCTTCCGCAAGGTGGCCCGGCACTGCCGCGTCCTGCTGCACGAGATGCACATTCCCGAAGAGCGCGTGCGCTCGGGCACCATACACACCTTTCAGGGCCGGGAAGCGGACATCGTGTTTCTCGTGCTCGGCTCCGCGCCCGGTCAGGCGGGATGGGGCAGCCGTCAGTGGGCCTCGCGCACGCCGAACATCCTGAACGTGGCGCTCACCCGCGCCCGCGCCCTCATCTACGTCATAGGCAGCATGCGCGACTGGAGCCGTCATCCCTTCTTCGACGTGCTCTCGGAGGAGCTGCCCGTGCGGGAGTGGCCGCAGGCCGGAGAGACGCCCGTCGCCTGCGCGGAACGGCAGGGAAAGATCATCACGCGCCTGCCGAACTGACGGGCCTGCGTGAGCGTGTCCCGCGTGCCGCGGGAAGAGCCGTCCCAGAACGCGACCACGACGTCGGCCAGACGCACTATTTCCGTATTGCGTCTGGGCCCGGCGCTTCTGCCGAACTTCTTCCAGTCGGCCGGGACCACGATGAGAGGAATGCCGTGAGCTTCGGCGAAGCGTTCCGCCAGCGCGTCCGCGCCGCGGGCTCCGCCGGAAACGACGGCCTCTATGTTCTCATCGCGCACCACGGACGAAAGACACTGCTCAAGCCATGCATAATCATTGAAATCCCGGGAACCCACAACCGCCAGCTTCATGCTCACCCCGCGAGTTTTTTCCAGAAGGAACGCATGCCGGAAAAAACTCCGGCAAAAGACAGCATAGGAAATGCCCTCTCATGCGGCAAGCGCTTGATTTCAGCGCCCGGCAAGGCAATAATGGCCATGCTTCCCCTGCGGGAAGTCAACCCGAACCACGAGATTTTCCATGCCTGAACTTCTGTCCATCGACGCCGAACTGGCCTCAAGGGCCGACGCCCTCTTCCGTGAACTGGGCCTCGACCTGTCCACGGCCGTGCAGCTTTTTCTGCTCCAGTCCCTGAGGGAACACGGTCTTCCCTTCACCCCGAGGCTCACGCCTCCTTCCGCCGCGCCCCGCGACGCCGCCCCCGCCTCTTCCCCTCAGGAAGAGGACGTTCCCTGCGCCTCCGCGCCCGAAACCTCCCCCATGGAGAGGGCCGAAGAAAAAGACGCCGAAAAGGCCGCGCCCGCCTCTTTCCGTCCGGAAGAGGAGCGAAGCGAAGAAGCGCGCCTTCTGTCCGACGAGGAAGACGACGGTGCGGACGATGACGACGAGAAAAGCGCCCGTCCCTTCACCGCGCCTTCCGCCGCGGCGGAAGAGGACGCCCCTTCGCACGAGGAGGGCGGAGAGCTTCGTCAGGCCTTCATCAACGCCGGGCTCATCGGCGCGCCGCTTCGGCGCGTGCGCTCGCTGAACAGGCTCTATTCCATAGGAGAACCCAACCCGCAGGTGAAGGGCTGGAGAGAAGTGTACGTGTCCGGCGACGAGCCCTTTGCCCTCGACTTCGGCATCATACGGGTGGAACTCGGCTTTCACGGCGGCGGGAGCCTGCGCATGATGGACGGAAGACTGCCCGACAGCGTGCTCGAGGCGGACGCCGTGTATCCGCGGGATCTGAGCGCCGTGTTTTCCTCCGTCATCGGCCAGAGACTCGCGGACGTGTCCTCGGCGCGCCTCCAGAGCGAGGGACAGACGCGCGAACAGCTCTGTCTGCGCTTTGCCAACGGCTGCACGCTGAACTTCGCTCCCGGCGGAGAATGGGGCGCGCTGTGGCTCACGGATGCGCACGGCGCGGTCATGTTCGCGCCCGAGGCCGTCTGGCTGCGCGTTCTGGACGACAGGACGGGAAAGGGACTTCGCTAGATACGCGCCGAATCCGCCGCCATCTTCCTTCCGGCCTCTTCCGTTGACCGGAGCGGCGGAAGCGCGTATCTATGGAAACTCCACTCCCGCAAAGGATCTGATATGGAAAAACATCTGGCAGAAATGCAAAACAAGTTCTCCGACTATCTCAAGCACAAGGGACTGCGCGTCACGCCGCAGCGGCTGAAGATACTGGAAGCCTTTCTGCACGCCAACGATCACGTCTCCATGGAGGAGCTCTTTCTTCAGGTGCGCAGCCGGGACAACAGCATCGGCCAGGTCACGGTGTACCGCACCCTCAAGCTGCTCTGCGAGGCCGGCCTCGCCTCGGCCGTGAACTTCGAGGAAGGCATGGTGCGCTACGAACCTGTGGGCATGCATCATCACGATCACCTCGTCTGCGAAAAGTGCGGCAAAAAGATAGAGTTCGTCAACGACGCCATAGAAGAACTCCAGAACAAGGTCTGCCGTGCAAACGACTTTGTTCCCACCTCGCATCATATGGTGCTCTACGGCGTGTGCGCCGACTGCCGGAAGAAGGTCTGACCATGGAAAAGCTCACCCTGTCCACCCGCCGCCGGGAAGAAATGAAGAACGTCACGGACGCTCTGCGCCTGGCCGTGGAGGAACACGGCTGGCAGGACGGCGTTCTTGTGGTGTACTGTCCGCACACCACCTGCGGACTCACCGTCAACGAAGGCTTCGACCCGGACGTCGCTCTCGACATGACGGGCTTCTTTCATGACCGCATCCCGCAGAACGCCGGATTCCGGCACGCCGAAGGCAATGCCGACGCCCACATCAAGGCCTCGCTCTTCGGCTCTTCCGTGAGCATCATCGTGGAAGACGGCCGCCTTCAGCTCGGCACCTGGCAGGCCGTGTGGCTCTTCGAGGGCGACGGCCCCCGCCGCCGCGAACTCTGGCTCAAGTGGCTCTCCGCATAGGCGCGGAAAAAGACGCGTCCGGCCTGTCCCCTCTTCCGACTCTTCCCCGAAGACTCATCCTTTGAACATACGCCTTCCCGAAAAGGCGGAACGCTTTTGCAAAAAGGCGCGGATCCCGGCTGAGGATGCCATCCGCGCCTTTTTTCGTCGCCCGCAGGAGACGGTTTCTTGCGCCTTCGCCCTTCCGACTCCGTTCCGGCGGGACGGGACTCGACGCTAGCCCTGCGTGCTGCGGCAGTAGCCTCCCGGCATGCCCTCGGGACTCAGCACGAGCTGCCAGAGCTGTATGCTCCGCGCCCTGAACGCCCCCGCACAGGAGAGAAGATAGTACTGATACATCCGGTGCTGCCGCTCCGTGCAGGAAAAGGCCCCGTCGCGAAGCCCCTGTTCGAAGTTCGCATACCAGGCCATGAGCGTCTTGTCGTAGTCCACGCCGAAGTTCTGCCAGTCCTCCAGAATGAAATCCCGCTCCAGCGCGTCCACGAGCGTGGCGGGCGAAGGCAGAACGCCGTTGGGGAAAATGTAGTGCGTGAGCCACGGATCCGCCCCCGCGCCCACGCCGTAGGCCCCGTTGCTGCCTATGCTGTGCAGAAGAAAAAGCCCTCCGCTCTTCAGGCAGTTTCTGGCGATATCCATGAATTCACGATAGTTGCGCCTGCCCACATGCTCGAACATGCCCACCGAGACCACCCTGTCCCACTCGCCGCGCAGGCTGCGGTAATCCATGAGCCGGTACTCCACGTCCGCGCCCGACGAGGCGGCTTTGTCCTGCGCGAAGGCAAGCTGCTCGCGCGAGACCGTGATGCCCGTCACCTGCACGCCGTGCTCCTCGGCCATGTGCAGCGCGAGCGTCCCCCAGCCGCAGCCGATGTCGAGCACCGTCATGCCCGGCTCCAGCGCCAGCTTGCGGCATATCATTTCCATCTTCTGCTCCTGCGCCGCGTCGAGGCCCGCTCCGCCCACGGCGTCCACGCCTTCCCAGCGCGCGCAGCTGTACTGCATGGTCGGGCCGAGCATGGTGCGGAAAAGCGCGGGATCGGTGTCGTAATGGGCCCGCGCCACCATGAACGCCCGGGCGCGGCTCTGAAGATTGAACACGGCCTGCGCCGCCTCCGTCAGCCGGAAGGGCATGTTGCGGGTGAACGCCTGCTCGATGCGCGCCCGAAGCGCCCGGCAGAACATGGCGTCCATGGCCTCGCAGTCCCACCAGCCGTCCATGTAGGCCTCGCCGAGGCCCAGCGTGCCCTGCCTGAGCACCCGCGCGTACAACTTATCGTTGTGCACCTGAATGTCCCACGGCCTGTTGCCGTTGATACGGATGTCCGCCTTTTCCGCAAGTCTCTGCACAATTTCCCGTGCCTGCATGAAAATCTCCTTTTTTCCCGCAGAGTAACGGGAAAAAGGCGCCTCTTCCATGATAGTGCGGCCGGGCAGGGGAAAAATAACGGTCTTCCTCCGGCGTACTCCCGCGCCGAAATCCGAGTTCCTCTTCCGGCGCACTTTTTACTTGAAACGGCACGGGAAACCATGGTTCACTTTAACGCCTCTGCTGCCTGAATCCTCCATTTTTCAGGAGAGCTCCCATGACCTTTCCCTCCCGCGCCCGGTCTTTCGCCTTCCGCCCCTCCCTGATGCTGCTTTTCGCCGGAGCCTTTCTCACGTTCTCGGCCCTCGTCTGCTTCTTTGCCGGAAACTGGCATGCCCTGCCCGCTGCGGCGAAGTTCGCCCTGGCCGGAGGCGGCACGGCGCTCATGCTCACGCTTGCCCCGGTCCTTGAGCGAAAAGGCCTCCGCGCTCCCGCCTCCCTCGCGCTCGTATCCTCCGCCCTGTTCACGGGACTGTTCTGGGTCGTGTTCGAACAGACGTTCCAGAGCGGAGCCGCGTTCCGGGAACTGTGCCTCGCCTGGGCCGCAGGCACGATGCCGCTTTTCCTGCTGCGCCGCACCGCATCCCTCTGGAACCTGCTTGTCGTTCTGCTCTCCGTCGCCGTCGGTCCGCAGGCTCTGCCGGACATGCTGCAGGACGGGTACGGCGCATGTCTTCTCGCGCCGCTTCTCGTCGCGGCCGCATGCTGCGTCGCCGCGCTGCTGCCCCTCCCGCATCTGCGCCGCCCCGGCGTCCGTGCCGCATACCTTGCCCTGCCGCTCACGCTGCTTCTTGCGGAAGCCACGCTCCTGTGCGCATGCTGCATCCTCGCCCTGTCCCCCCGGCATCAGCCCTCCCTGCCGGAGCTTGTCGCCGGACCGCTGGTCCTGACCGCGGCTCTCGCGGCGGCTCTTGCGGTCAGGCACGCGCTCACGCTCTGCCTGCTCTCCCTGTCCGGCGTGGTGCTGCTGAACGCCGCGCTCCTCCGTCTGTCCGATGGTCTCTCCCCCGCGGAAACTGCCGTCCTGTTCACCCTTGCCGACGGCGCATGTGCCGTTCTTGCGGCCTCCGCCCTGCCGAGGCTTTTCGTGCAGAAGCATCATCCGCGCCTGCACCGGACGCTTGCCCGTATCCCCGCCCTGTTCGGCGGACTGATCTGCGCCCTCTCCCTTGCGGTCATGACGGCGCTGCTCTTCACAGAAAAGGGCTCCGACGCGGCGCTCCTCATCGCCGGACTTGTCTATATGCCCTGCGGCGTCCTGATCTGGCGCAGACGCGGAAAAAGCACGTTTCTCTCCGTGCTCGGCTCCGTGCTCGTGTCCGGCGGCTCCTTCTGCTTTCACATCGGCCTTCTGGACTTCTCCCCCGCCGTCCTCCTCGCATCCGTATGGTCGGCGGCCGTTCTGCTCTACGTTCTCATCGACTACGCGCCCATGCGCTTCTTCACCGCGCTCTGGGCGCCCGTCTCCCGCGTTTTCTTCCTGCCCCAGCGCTTCGACGCGGATCGCGCCCTGCCCGCCTTTTTCCTCTGCCTGCTTCCGCTCTTCGCGGCCTCGGCGGGCCGTTTCCCCCGCGGCCTTCTGCGCCCCGCCGCGCTGGCCTCCCTGCTCGCGCTGCTGCTCATCTCGCCCTCGTTCCCGCCGATGCTGCCCCTGCGCCTCCCCTTCTTCTCCGTCAGCGAAAAAATCGCCATCACCGCGGCTGCGCTCAATCTGGCCGTGCTCGTGTGGCGGCATCGTCCGCCCCGCCGCCTCCGTCCGACGGAATACGCGGCCGCCGTCCTCATTCTGACCGCGCTGTGGTATCTGAGCCCGCTGGAAAACCTCGTGGCCTTCTCCATGCTCCTCGCCGCCGTCCCCGCCGGACGAGAGTCCGCGCAGAACGCCGCGCCGCCCGACGTCGCCCTGCTTCTTTCCGGTGCGCTCGTGCTCGTCGTCAGCAGCCTGATCTTCTGTTTTCTGCCCGTGTTTCCGTTTTCCCTGAAGATGATCTGCCTGGGGATCCCCGGTCTGTGCCTGCTCATCTCCGGGCTCTGGACGGAGCGCAGAAGCTGCGCCTTCTTCCGACGCTCCGCCGTGCCGACAGCGCCTCCGATCCGTCAGGCCGCGCCCTTTGCGCTGTGCGCTCTCGTGCTGGCCCTGATGTTCGCGCTCCCCGCAGCGGACAGACTGACCATGCTCCGCGAAGGAAGAACCGTGCTGCTGCGCCTTCGTCCGCAGGAACGCGAGGTCTTCATGCTCGGCGACTCCATGACGCTCCTTTATGAAGCCGACCGGGAGCTTTCCCCCGTCATCGACGGCCCCGGCTGTCTGCCGCTCAACGTCGACGAAAACGGCACGGCCGAGCCTGCGCCGGAAGGCTTTCTGAAGGGCGCGGACTGCGCCGAGGTCTCCGGCCCCGCCCTCACCGTGGAACAAACGGCCTTCGGACGCATGCGTCTCCGCCTGCCGCGCCGCTGGTACTTTCAGGACTGCCTCGGCATATACTACGAGGACGCCGCCTTTGCCGCGCTTCTCTTCGACGGGAAGAACCGCATTCTTCTGAAGGGCCTTGCCGACGACAAAGGCCGCCTCATCCGTCCCCCGCGAGGCATCCCGACGGACGAAAAAAGCGCGTTCCCATCCCCGAAGGAAGATGAAAACGCGCCCTGAACGCAGGAAAGATTCTGTTGTGACCGGCTTGCCGACTCAGCCGAGAAACGTCTCCGGATGCGCGGCCATATCCTGCATCTCGTTGATGAGGCGGCAGGTATGATAGCCGTCGGCCACGGCGTGACTTACGGACACCGACACCGGTATGACCAGCTTCTCTCCCCGCAGCTCGTATTTTCCGAACTTGATGAGCGGAGCAAAGAACTCGCTCTCGGCGTAGGAATCCTGGGCAAAGTGCGTGAAGGCAAGCCACGGCACGTTGGACACCGGACAGATGTTGGGCGGCTGTCCGTCGCGCGCCTTGATCCTGCCCGTCACATGGCGGTAGCGCGCCATGTCCTCCGTCACCGCGGCATAGAAGCGGGGAAAGTCCTCGAAGTATTCGCTCCAGATGTCGGTGAAGGTCTCGTTCTCCGGATGGAACAGCGTGTAGCACGGCAGAAGTTCTTCCCAGACGCCGAGCTCATGACGCTCGTTGAAGGCCATGCGGAATTCCTCGTGCGCGTTCACGACGCGCATGACGACGTAGAGCATGACGGGAAAGAACTTCAGCCCCTTCTCCCGGCGAAGACGCTGAAGAGCCGTTACGTCAAGATCGGCCCCTATGTTGTAGCGGCACTTTATCGTGTTGAAATAATAGTCGAAATACGCGCTTCTTGCCCACGTTTCGCGATCGATGACATGAAAGGCGGCCTTCTTCATGATTCCTCCGCATCCGGCATGCCGCCGGGGCTCCTTCGGGTCGCGCCAGATGCGCGCCCCTCTCAGGGCAGGCGCTCCGAAAGCCCCGGAAGCCCGGGGCCCGTCAGACTCAGGCGATGAAAAGCTCCATCACGAAGACCAGCACGCAGGCCGCCACGGCCACGCTGAACAGGCTTGCGCCGAGCCATGCGAGGACCACGGCCGCCGCGAGTCCGGCAAGACCGGAAAGCTGACTGCCCGTGGAATCCAGTATGGCCGGAAACGTCATGACCGACAAGGTCACGTAGGGAATATAATAGAGGAAGGATCGGATGGTGACGTTGTGCACCTCGCGCCGTATGAGCGTGAGCGGAAGCACGCGGATGAGATAGGTCACCACGGCCATCACGGCAATGTAGACGAGCGTGTCACGCACGGTTCTCCCCTCCCTCGTCGGCCTCCCCGGAACGGGCCTCTCCGGCAAGTCCCCGGTCCACGGGGAAAAGCAGCGCGGCCGCGCCCGAGATGAGCACGGTAAGAATGATGATCTTCATGCCGCCGGAAATGCCGTCGAAGAGCGGCACTCTGGCAAAGATCCAGCTCAGGGCCATGGAGACGAGAATGAGCATGCCGAGCAGCCTGTCCCTGCGGGCCGGAGGAACGATGATGGCGATGAACATGCCGTAGAGGGCCACGCTGAGCGCCGTCACGATGCGCGCGGGCAGAACGTTGCCGAGCACCACGCCGAGAAGCGTGCCGAGAGCCCACGCCGGAGAGGCTATGCTCACGGCCCCGTACACATAGAAGGGATCGAGCCTTCCGGGCACGTTCACGGAAATGCCGAAGATCTCATCCGTCACACCGTAGCCCACGAGCAGCCGGTGATACATGGGCGTTTCCGGAGCCATCTTCTGCGAGAGCGAACAGGACATGAGCATGTAGCGCAGGTTGATGACGAGCTGTGAAAGCGCCATTTCCCAGTAGGACGAGCCCGCCGCCATGATGCCGAGAGCCGCGAACTCTCCGGCCGAGGTCAGGTTGGTGAAGCTCATGAGCGTGGAGTCGAAGGCGGAAAGCCCGATGTTGCGGCAGGCTATGCCCAGCGTGAAGGATACGGCAAAGTATCCCAGTGCTATGGGAATGCCGTCGTGCATTCCGCTCAGGAAGTTCTTTCTGTGTTCTGCCATGGAATGATATTCCCCGAAGCCCGGCACATCGGCGGCGCAGCGCGAAGGGCGCACGCCCCCCTGCCCGACGCCGGGCTTTTCCGGCCCCCCTCCGGGCCTGTCTCGTTGTTTGTTTTCCGAAGCCCCGCGCGCCTTCAAGGCACGGCGCATCTTTCATGCGCTACGGGCGCTCCTCGTCCTCGCCGCTGACGTAAAGGCGTTCCCTGAGCGCGCGCACCCTGTCGCGCAGCTCGGCCGCCTTCTCGAACTCAAGTTCCCTGGCCGCCGCGCGCATGGCCTTTTCCAGCTCCTCGATGAGCTTTGCGATGTCGGCGGGCGTCTGCGGCGTTTCCGTCTCGGCCTTCTGCGCCGCGCGTCCCTTCTTTCCGGCCTTGCCCGAAGCCTTGCCCCGGCCCTTTTTCGTCGCGCCATCCTCGTCCTTGCCGTACAGATTGTCCAGCGGATTTTCCAGCGCCTTCTTCACGGTGCGCGGCACGATGCCGTGCTCCTCGTTGTAGGCGATCTGCTTGTCTCTGCGGCGTGCGGTCTCGTCCATGGCTGCCTGCATGGAGGGCGTCACCCTGTCGGCGTACAGGATGACCCGGCCTTCCGCATTTCTCGCGGCGCGGCCGAAGGTCTGGATGAGCGCGCCCGTGGAACGGAGAAAGCCTTCCTTGTCCGCGTCGAGTATGGCCACAAGGGACACTTCGGGAATGTCGAGGCCCTCGCGCAGCAGATTGATGCCCACAAGCACGTCGAACTCCCCGGCGCGCAGCGCCCGGATGATGGCGATGCGCTCAAGGGTGTCGATGTCCGAATGAAGGTAGCGCGAGGACACGCCCATGCTGTTGAAATATTCGGTGAGATCCTCGGCCATGCGCTTGGTGAGCGTGGTCACGAGCACGCGCTCGCCCTTTGCGGCGCGCGCCTTGCACTCGCCGAGAAGGTCGTCCATCTGCCCCTTCACCGGACGTATCTCCACGGGCGGATCCAGAAGTCCCGTGGGACGGATGACCTGCTCGACCACGAGTCCCGCGCTCCTGTCGAGTTCCCATCTGCCGGGCGTGGCCGAAACGAAGATGCTCTGTCCTATGCGCTGTTCGAACTCGGCGAACTGAAGCGGACGGTTGTCGAGCGCCGAAGGCAGACGGAAGCCGTAGTCCACGAGGGTGTTCTTGCGGGACCGGTCGCCCTTGAACATGGCTCCCACCTGCGGGATGCTCATGTGCGACTCGTCCACGAAGAGCAGAAAGTCCTTCGGGAAATAGTCGAGCAATGTGGACGGCGGCTCGCCCGGAGCGCGGCCGTCGAGATGCCGGGAATAGTTCTCGATGCCGTTGCAGTAGCCGAGTTCCTCCATCATTTCCAGATCGAGCTGCGTGCGCTGCTCGAGCCTCTGGGCCTCGAGGAGCTTTCCGCCCTCCTGGAACTGCACGAGCCGCTCCCGAAGTTCCTCCCGTATGTCGCCCATGGCGCGCACGAGGTTGTCGCGGTCGGAAACGTAGTGGCTGGCCGGATAGATGACGGTCTTGGAAATGCGTCCGAGCACCTCGCCGGTGAGCGGATCTATCTCGCGGATGCCGTCTATCTCGTCGCCGAAGAATTCGATGTGCAGGGCCTTCTCATCCTCATAGGCCGGGATGATCTCGAGCACGTCGCCGCGCACGCGGAAGGTCCCGCGGTGGAAGTCGTAGTCGTTGCGCGTGTACTGGATGTCCACGAGACGGCTTATGATGCTCTCCATGGACACGCTCTGCCCCTCCTCCACGGGAATGATGAGGCGCGCGTAGTACTCCGGGGAACCGAGGCCGTAAATGCACGACACCGACGCCACGATGATCACGTCGCGCCTTGTGAGCAGCGCGTGCGTGGCCGCATGACGCAGCTTGTCTATGTTGTCGTTGATGGCCGAGTCCTTCTCGATGTAGGTGTCGGAGGAAGGAACGTAGGCTTCGGGCTGATAGTAGTCGTAATAGGAGACGAAGTACTCCACCGCGTTCTTCGGAAAGAGCGCGCGGAACTCGCCGTAGAGCTGCGCGGCCAGGGTCTTGTTGTGGGCCAGGATGAGCGCCGGACGGCCGGTGCGGGCGATGACGTTGGCCATGGTGAAGGTCTTGCCCGAACCCGTGACGCCGAGCAGCACCTGATCGCGTATGCCGGCGTTCAGATTGGATACCAGTTCATCAATGGCGGCGGGCTGATCCCCGGTGGGCACGAAGGAAGAATGAAGCTGAAAAAGCTGTTCGGACATGACCGTGACTCACTCTCGGAAAAAAAGGAGAGGGACGGCGTTTTCCCGTCCCGGACGCGAGGCACATTCTGCCCCAACAGCGGATTTTTTCAAGAGGAGGATACGAAGATCCCACGGGCGGGCGATGCCGCTCCTGCGTCCCCGCCGGAGGGCCGTCTTCTCAGGGGCCCCGGCGAAGCGGGCCCGCAAAAGCAGGGACGGCCGAAAAACGCCCCTTGAGAGCGCGCCTCATCGCGCCCTGCCCGGGAGGCGGACGAATGCCCATGCCCCCTCCCGCAAAAAAAAGAGCGCGTCGCCGGTCCGCGGGGCGAAGCTCAGGGAAAAACGCTTCGCCCCGCGCCCGGCAGAGGCCGGGTACAGTCCCGAAATATCGCTAGGCGCTTCTTTTGAGCGCTGCCGCGTCCGCCCGTTCCAGCCGGGAGGGCGAGGCGGAAAAAAGAGCCCGTTCCACGGCTCTTGCCGCGGCGCTGAAATCCCGCGCGTCGGGATGGAGCGCCGCCTCGGCCAGCCGGGCCATGCGCTCCGGCGTGCGCGGATGCGTGCTTCTGGCAAGCACGGCCGGATCGAGTCTGCCCTGACAGAAGAAATGACCGAGCACGCGGCACTCCCGGCTCTCGAGCAGCGCCTGCGTCCTGAACGCGCAGCGCGCGGCATGAGGGGAATCGGGAAAGGCCGCCATGGTGGCGAAGAAGAACACGCTTCTGCCGTGCAGCTTTTCCATGAAGGCGCGCATGGCCTCGTCGGGGCCGCCTCTCCACGTCCAGAAGCCGAGGATGCAGCGCTCGCAGGAGAGCGGCGCGCTTTCCACGGAAAAGACGGGCAGGGAGAACGTTTCGGCGAGATGGAGCGCCACCGCGCGGGTGTTGCCCGTGCGGGAAGAATAGACGATGCAGGTCTCCATGTCAGTTTTCCAGAAGGCAGCGACGAAGGGCCTCTTCATCCTCGATGACGATGGTGCGCTTCTCCAGCCGGATGATCCCCTCCTGCACGAAGCGGCTGAGCTGGCGGCTCAGGCTCTCGCGGGAAAGGCCGAGAAGCCCTGCCAGGACCTCGCGCGTCATGACATCGTCAAGCACGTTGGTCTTCTCCACGCGGGCCTTGTGCAGAAGCCAGCCCGCCACGCGGCGGCGCACGGAGATCTTGCCCTGAGAGACGGCTATCTTGTTGATGAACATCCTCTGACGCATGGCAAGCGCCCGCATGACGCGCTGCGCAAGGACCGCGTTCTCCGAAAGCATGGCGCTGAAGACGCGGTTGTCCATGACGAGCACCGTGCACGGCGTGAGCGCGCGGGCCGACAAAAAGGCCGTTCCTCCGCCGAACACCCCGTAAAGATCAAGAAAATGCCCGGCCCTCACCACATGGAGCACGGTGTTCCTGCCCGACACGGAGCCCTTGAGAAGCTCCACGTGCCCGGAAACGAGCCAGTAGGTCACGGCCGCGCCGTCGCCTTCCACGCAGACCCACTCTCCCTTGGAAAAGGAGCAGAGCCTCGTGACGGCCGCAAGTCTTTCCACCTCCCGGTCGCCGAGCTCCGGAAAACTCGCGCGCAGACATTCCTGCACGTCACGGAAGGATTCTCCAGTCTCCGTCATAGCACGCTCCTGAAACAAGAATGAAGGTACGGGGAAAAACGGCACGCCTCATGCCGGGCAGACGGGAGGCAGCCTGCGCCCTGAACGACAAAAGCAGTCTTCCGGAACCGGGCTTTCGCCGGGAAAGCACCCCCGGGAACGACCCGCGACGCCGGCATCCGCATCCGTCAAGGACAGGGCACGGGAAGTACTCTAAAGGAAATTTTCCGTTTCAACCATGACCGCCGTCACATTCCTGCCGGGAGAGGAAGAAGCCGTCCCGCCTTCAAGGAGCCGCCGCGGATTCATGCTCCCCACACTTCCGCCGAAGTTCAGGGAACGCGAAACCGCCGCCCCCCCGCAAGGCTCCGGCCTCTGCCGCCGGGCTTCCGTCAGCCGCCCTTCCGCCGCCCCCGGAGAACGCAAACTGCGCCTGCCGTTTTTCCCCCGGTCCGCGCGTCCCGCCTTTCACGGTCGCCGCGGCCCGCTTTTTTGCCGTTTAAAAACAAAACACCGAAAGGGAGAAAGCAGAAACCTTCTCCCTTTCGGTGTTTTCTGAAAAAAAGAAAACTTAGGCGTCGAGAGCGTTGACGGCCTTGGCAAGGCGGGACACCTTGCGGGAAGCGTTCTTCCAGTGAATCACGCCCTTGCCGGCGATCTTGGAAACAGTGGAAGTAGCGGTCTTCAGAGCTTCTTCAGCAGCGACCTTGTCGTTCTTCTGAATAGCGGCGCGCACGGCCTTCACCACGTTCTTGATGCGGGTACGGGCGGCGCGGTTGCGGGCGTTGCGCTTGACACTCTGCTTTTGGCGCTTGATGGCGGAAGCATGATTGGCCACGGGAATCCTCCAGAATGATGACCCCTTTTGGGGGTTGTGATGCGATACGATGTCGGGCGGCAGGACGCCGCCCGTTATTGCCGGAACGACTATTCTTATGCGCCTTGACGTTTTCTGTCAAGAGGGCGTCTTTTTGCCTACATCTGCAGGGCCGAGAAGTCCGCGACCCTGCTCATGCGGGAAAGAAGGACCTGCAGGAGGTTCAAACGGTTGGCGCGCACATCCATGTCTTCCGCCATGACCATGACGCCGCCGAAGAAGGCGTCCACGGCGGGACGCACGCCTTCCATGAGAACGAGCAGCTCGTCGAAGCGGTCTTCGGCCCACAGTTCGTCGAAGCGGGCCGTCATGGCGTCGAGGGCGTCGGCAAGAGCCTTTTCCGGCTCTTCGGAAAGGAGCTCGCGGCTGAAATCGCCGGTAGCTCCCTCGCCCTGCTTGCGCAGGATGTTGGCCACGCGCTTGAAGGTCTGGGCGGTGTCGGCAAAGCCGGGCTTCGAGCTTTCGGCCGTCAGGGCGGCAAGACGGCGGGAGGCGGCCCACACGTCGCTGCATCCGGCGCCCATCACGGCTTCCACGATGAGCGTGTCGTTGCCCTGCGTGAGGAAGTAGTTCTTCACGCGGCCGGCAAAGAAGTCGTTGAGCTTCGCCAGCGCTTCGGCCTTGTCGAGCTTCCAGCGGATGTTCTCGCTGTAGAGGGACTGCGCCTTGGCAAAGAGGTCTTCCACGCGGATGCGGTAGCCCTTTTCGATGAGGATGCGGGCGATGCCGAGCGCGCAGCGGCGCAGCGCGAAGGGATCGGCCGCGCCGGTGGGAATGTTGCCGAGGCCGAAGCAGCCCACGAGGGTGTCGGCCTTGTCGGCCATGGACAGAAGCGCGCCGAGATCGGTGGACGGCACGGGAGTGTCGGGACCGGCGGGCAGGTACTGCTCGGCGATGGCGTCGGCGGCTGCGGGATCGAGTCCCATCTTATGGCCGTAGATGCCGCCCATGATGCCCTGAAGGGTGTCGAACTCGCCCACCATCTGGGAGACGAGGTCGGCCTTGGCGCAGCGGCCCGCCACGGCGGCGGATTCGGGATCCACCTTCGCCGCGCGCGCGACGCCTTCCTGTCCGGCCAGCCAGCGGCACAGCTCGGAAAGACGGCGGCACTTGTCGCCCATGGAGCCGAGAGGTCCGAGGAAGATGACGTGATCGAGCTTTTCCTTCCACACCTCGAAGGAGGCCTTCATGTCGGTGTTCCAGTAGAATCTCGCGTCCTCCAGACGGGCGCGCAGCACGCGTTCCCAGCCCTTCTTCACCACGTCGGGCTCGCGGGAGGTCAGGTTCGCCACGGTGAGGAAGTACGGCAGAAGCTTTCCGTCCGCGCTCTCCACGCCGAAGCTCTTCTGATGCGTCTCCATGCTGGTGAGCAGAACGACGGAAGGCAGTTCCAGGAAGGAGGGATCGAAACCGCCGAGGATGGGCTCGGGATGTTCGCACAGGCCCTGCACTTCATCGAGCAGGCTTTCCTTCCAGAGGATGCGGCCGTTCACGCTGCGGGCAAGAGCGTTGCCGCCTTCCACCACGACCCTGCGGCGCTCTGCGCCGGAGAGCGTGACGCCGCACTTTTCGGCCATGACGGCGTCGAAGTCGTCGGCCGAGGCCACTTCAAAGGGTCCGCGGCCGTGCACGCGATGCCCCGTCGTCATGCGGCCGGACTGCACGTCGGCCACGGTGAAGGGAACGACTTCTCCGTCCATGAGGGCCACGACCCAGCGCAGCGGACGGGCGAAAAGAAAATGACTCGGGCCCCAGTGCATCCTCTTGGGGAAGGGCAGCGAGGCGATGAGGGAAGGCGCGGCTTCGGCAATGATGGAGGACGCCGACACGCCGCCCACGCTCTTGCGCACGGCCACATATTCGCCCTTGGGGGTCTGCTGACGGAAAAGCGCGGACACGTCCGTGCCCTGACCGCGGGCAAAGCCGAGAGCGGCCTTGGTGGGATTGCCTTCGGCGTCGTAGGCGGCCTTCACGGAAGGACCGAGAGCCACTTCCTCGCGCACGGGGGTGGAGGAAAGAAGACCGCGGGCATGCACCACGGCGCGGCGGGGCGTGGTGTCCACGGTGAGGGAATCGAAGGTCAGGGCGTGTTCCCTGAACAGCGTCTCGAAGCGGTCGTGCAGATCGCGCTCAAGGGAGGCGAGAAAACGGGCGGGCAGTTCTTCCACGCCTATCTCAAGAACAAAATGACTCATGGCTTACCCCTTCTTCAGCATGGGATAACCCATGGCTTCGCGCTGGGCGGCATAAAGATGGGCCACGCCGGAGGCAAGCGTGCGCACGCGGGCGATGTACCCGGCGCGTTCCGTGATGGAAATGGCTCCGCGGGCATCCAGCAGGTTGAACGTA
>CAJJMX010000014.1 GCA_905192935.1 uncultured Mailhella sp. | reverse complement strand
CGCCCGCTGCATGACCAATGAAAAGCAGGGCCGCCGCGTCTTCTACGGCGCCATGATCACCGAAGGCGTTCTCGGACTCATCTGGGCCACCCTCGCGCTCTCCTTCTATCCCGACGCCGCCACGCTGTCCGCGGCCATGGGTCCCAAGGGCGCTCCCACCGTGGTGGTGCAGCAGATCGCCATCACCCTGCTCGGCCCGGTGGGCGGACTTCTCGCCATCCTCGGCGTGGTGCTGCTGCCCATCAGCACCGGCGACACGGCCTTCCGTGCCGCGCGCGGCATGCTGGCCGACCGCTTCCACATCGACCAGAAGAGCGTGGTGAAGCGCATACTCACCGCCATCCCGCTGTTCTGCGGCGGCGTGGCCCTTACCCTGCTCGACTTCCCCATCATCTGGAGATACTTCGGCTGGGCCAACCAGACCATGTCCTGCGTGAGCCTCTGGGCCTTCTCCGTGTGGCTGGCCAGACACGGCCGCCTGCACTGGATCACCAGCATCCCCGCGGTGTTCATGACCACGGTGTGCACGGCCTACATCTGCTACGCCCCCATAGGCTTCCGCCTGTCCATGGAAGCCTCCACCATCATCGGCATCGTGGTGTCCCTCTGCTGCCTCGCGCTGTTTCTGCACTTTTCGCGGACCGGCAGCCTGAGCGCGCCCAAGCCCGCCGCCTGCGTGAAGTAACGGCGTCATCCGTCCTTTGACCGGAAAGGCCCCTTCCGATGCTTCGGAAGGGGCCTCCTTTTGTCCCTCAGGACATGAAAAAAGGCCGGAAGAATCTCTTCCGGCCCGGTGCGGAACATCCGCAAGACCGCAAAGCTACTTCAGCTTGGAGAGCAGCTCTTCGCGGATGGCTTCGATGGTGCCGCTGCCGTCAAGCGTGATGTAGGTGGTTTCACCCTTGGCGGCAAGGTCCTTGAAATAGTGGGCCGCGGCCAGGGTGCCGTTCTTTTCGTCGTAGTAGATGTCGTGACGCTTGTTGATGGCGGCCTCGTCCTGATCGTCGGCACGGGTCTTCAGCGCGCCGCCGCACACGCGGCACACGTCGCCGTTGGGCTTGATGGCGTCGATGAAGATGTTGTTGGGATGGTTGTTGTTGTTCACGCAGAGGCGGCGGCCCATGATGCGCTCACGGGCGACCTTGCGCGGCAGCAGGATCTCCACCACGTAGTCGAGCTTCATGCCTTCGGCCTTGAGGGCTTCGTCAAGCTTTCTGGCCTGCTCCATGTTGCGGGGGAAGCCGTCCAGGAGCCAGCCCTTGTTGCCCTGATTCTTGAGGATGTCGAGCACCATGGGAATGGTGATTTCGTCCGGCACGAGCTCGCCCTTGTCGATGTAGGCCTTGGCCTTCTTGCCCAGTTCCGTGCCGTTGCCGATGTGCTGGCGGAAAACGGCCCCGGATTCGATGTGCTGAATGCCGTACTTTTCCATGAGAAGGGCGCCCTGCGTGCCCTTGCCGCTGCCGTTGGGGCCAAAAATCAGAATATTCATCAGAATCCTCTGGCGCTTGCGCGCGTGAACGTCCGCGGATCTTGCCGTCCCCGGACTTCCTGCGTGAACGCTTGCTGCGTTCATTTGAGCGAAGCCGTCGCTCGGGCGACCTCCCCCGGGTTAACAACCTCTGTTGCCGCGCCCCGAAGAACGCCGCAACTCCCCCTTCCATGCCGCTTTTCGGCGGCGCCTTCCCGAAACTGGGAAGGAAAATTCAGTCCTTCGCCCCACCGGGCAGTTCGTTCTCGTCCACGATGAGGGCGCGGCCCTCATGCAGGATATCCCGGGCCCGCAGGTGGTAGTCGTTCAGATACCGGAAGCCCTCGCGGGCGAACTCCGCATGCGAAGCCTCGCGGCGTATGCCGGGACAGTCCTCCCGGGCCATGTCGAAGCTCACCTCATCCACCAGATTGCCGCGGAAGAAGGGCCAGGCACGGCACACCGCGGGACGGGCCGGATGGATCCCGCAGCCTTTTCCGGCACGAAAGAACTGGCAGAAACCGTCGTCTCCGCATTTGAGCACGGGCTTGCCGCCCATGTTCTCGGTATGGCGGGAAAGAAATTCCTCGGCCGTCAGATGAAAATAGGCGCACAGACGCGGCAGATCGCGGGGACCCACCACGATGCCGCCCCGCCCTTCGCAGCACTTGCCGCAGCGCGTGCAGGCAAAGGTCTCGGTGACATCGTTGAAAAGAGCGGCATGCACGGTCTCAAGACAGCGGTCTTCCACGACCTTCACTCCGGCCCCGGCCATGAGCCTGCCGGCCTCGGGAGAGCGTATTCCCTCCTGCATCCAGAAGATCATGGGCAGGCGCGGAAGCGTGAGCGTCTCGCGGGCATGCGCCTCGCAGTACCCGGACGCACGGAAAAGACAGATGATGTCCGGCTCGAAGCCGATGGAAGGAAGTTCCGTGATGCTGTGCACGGCGGGTATGCCCCAGGCCTGACGGCGGACGGGGTGCACGGGCTGAACGTTGTAGCCGGCATTGAGCAGATAGCGCCCCACATGATCCACGGGTGAGCCGGGCTTGTCCTTGGCTCCTATGATGGCGATGTTTTCGGCCCGCGCCAGAAGGGACCGCATGTCGTCGAACAGCATGAACACTCCGCTGAAAGGCATTCGTCACAAAACGGAAATATTCTATCCTGCGGCCGTGCCGTTGGCAATGGGCTGCGGGAGGGAATGAGGCGGAAAAGTGAGCGCAGGCACAAAAAAGACCCGCACCCACGGCGGATGCGGGCCGAAGCCTTACGCCGGAAGAAGGAAGGTCCTTCTTCCGGCTGCGGCTCACGCCTTTTCAAGCCAGGCGTTCAGTCTGCTTTCGTATTCCTCATCGGTCCAGAGCCTGCGCTCGTACATGCCCGCCACGGCGCGCTGCCGCGAGGCTTCGGCCAGCATGAGGGCCGAGGCCACGGATACGTTGAAGCTCTGCACCATGCCGTACATGGGGATGTACACTTCGCCGTCCACCAGAGGCACGAGTTCCGGCGACACGCCCGAATGTTCGTTGCCCATGATGATGGCCGTGGGCTTGGTGAAGTCGTACTCGCCCAGGGGACGGGAGGCGGGAGAACAGCTCGTGGCAAGGATCTGCATATTCTGGGCGCGCAGGGCCTCCATGAGCTCTTCCTTGCTGGAATGGCGGATGGTGTTCACCCACTTGAAGGCCGAGGCCGAAGTCTTGCGGCTGAGCTGCGGGAAGGCGCACTGCGTGTAGTAGAGGTGCACTTCCGGCACGCCGAAGGCATCGCAGCTGCGGTAGATGGCCGACACGTTGTGGGGATCCCACACGTTGTCCATGACGAGGGTAAGCCCCTTCTGGCGCTGCGAAAGCACCTTTTCGATCTTCGCCCTGCGGCGTTCAGTCATGACTCTCATCAGAACTCCAGAGACCCCGTGGTACGGGGGAACGGCAGCACGTCGCGGATGTTGGCAATGCCGGTCAGCAGCATGATCATGCGCTCGAAGCCCATGCCGAAACCGGAATGGGGCACGCTGCCGAAACGGCGCAGATCAAGATACCACCAGTAATCCTCGGGCTTCTGGCCCAGTTCGCTGATGCGCGAGACGAGGCGGTCGAGACGTTCCTCTCTCTGGCTGCCGCCTATGAGCTCGCCGATGCGGGGCACGAGCAGATCCATGGCGGCCACGGTCTCATTATCGTCGTTCATGCGCATGTAGAACGCCTTGATGTCCTTGGGATAGTCGTACACCGTCACGGGGGAGCGGAAATACTCCTCGGCAAGGAATCTCTCATGCTCGGTCTGAAGATCGGTGCCGAAGGACACGGGATATTCGAACTTCTTCCCGCTTTCCTGAAGGAGCTTCACGGCATCGCGGTAGGAAATGCGGGCGTACTTCTTTTCGATCATGTCGCGCAGGCCGTCCAGAAGGCCGGGAGCGACGAACTTGTCGAAGAGGGCCACGTCGTCGGCGCAACGTTCCACGACGTGCCGCACCACGTGACGGATGAGTCCCTCGGCAAGCTCCATGTTGTCCCAGATGTCGTTGAAGGCGGCTTCGGGTTCCACCATCCAGAACTCGGCGGCATGGCGCGGCGTGTAGGAATGTTCGGCGCGGAAGGTGGGACCGAAGTTGTACACACGGCCCATGGCGCAGGCGAGGGCCTCGGCCTCAAGCTGGCCGGAAACGGTAAGACTGGCCTGCTTGCCGAAGAAGTCGTTTTCAAACACGTTGCCGGATTCGGGCTTCGGACCGCCGTCCACGGGAAGCGTGGTCACGCGGAACATCTCGCCCGCGCCCTCGCAGTCGGAACCGGTGAGGATGGGCGCATGCACGTAGTAGAAGCCGAGACCGCGGAAATAATCGTGCACGGCGAGCGCCGCCTCGGAACGGATGCGGAACGCCGCCCCGTACTTGTTGGTGCGGGGACGCAGATGCGCGATGGTCCGCAGAAATTCATCGGAATGACGCTTCTTCTGAAGCGGATAGGTCGCGGGATCGGCCAGACCGAACACCTGCATGGAATCGGCATGCACCTCCCACTTCTGCCCCTTGCCCGGAGATTCCACGAGATCGCCGGAAATACTGACGGCCGCGCCCGTGTTCACGCCTTCAAGGCTGTTCCAGGCCTGCGTGCCTTCATCAATGATGCACTGAAGGTTTCTGAGGCAGGAGCCGTCGTTGAGTTCGAGAAAGGCAAATCCCTTGGAATCGCGACGGGTCCGCACCCATCCGCACACGGTGATGCCGCTGCGCGGCCCGGCGGAGGCCAGAGCTTCGCTTACGCTGGTACGCTGCATAGGAAATCTCTCCGGAAAGGAATGTTGAAAGAACGTGAGGCAGCATACGCCATAGCGTCCCGCTCTGCAACCGGACAAAACGCCGGGAAAGCCGCCGAGAGCCGGGCTCACGGCCCGCCGCTCCCCGTCCCTCCCGCAGCCCTTTTCCGGTCGGACATGCCGCAAGGCCCCCTTCGGCCGCCCTTTCGCAGGCGCGTCCCGTCAGCAAGGCTCCGTCCGCCTCCGGCAAAAGGAGGAATTCAAGGACGGCGTCGTCGCTTCCCGTTCTTTTTCTTGCACAATATCGCCGAGTCCGCTAAAATGCTCCTTCCGCTCCGGCGCGGTCCTCGTTGCGGGATGCCGCGCCTGCCGGACAATGAGGAATACATGAGCGTCATAGGCAACATTCTCTGGATCATCTTCGGCGGCTGGTTCACGGCCCTTCTGTGGCTGCTGTTCGGCGTGCTGGCGTGTCTGTCCATCGTCGGACTGCCCTGGGGAAGGGCATGCTTCGTCATGGCGGGCTTTGCCTTCATGCCTTTCGGCTACGAGTCCATTTCCCGCGAGGTGCTTTACGGAAAAGGTGACCTCGGTACGGGACTTCCCGGCATGCTGGGCAACGCCCTGTGGTTCGTCTTCGCCGGGTTCTGGATAGCGCTCGGCCATGTGGCCGCGGCCGTGCCCCTCGCCCTTTCCATCGTGGGTCTGCCCTTTGCCTGGCAGCACCTCAAGCTCGCGGAGCTTGCGCTCTTTCCCATCGGCAAGACCGTGGTGCCCTGCGAAACGGCCGCCGAGGCAAGACGACGCCGCGCCGCCGAAGATCTGAACAGGAGAAGAAACGACGCATGAAATGGACCACTCATCAGGCCATGGCTCTCATGGCCTCCTTTGCCGCAGGCCTGCCTCTGGCAGGCATGGCCGCCGCCTGGTTCGGCTCCGTGGCCCCGGACATGCTGGATCAGCACGCGGCAAGACGCGCCTTTTTCCGGCAGAAGAAATTCAATCAGGTGCACCGCCGCTCCTCGCACTGGTTCGGCTGGTGGCTCGCCCTGTGGGCATGGTCGCTCACGGGACAGCTCGGCCCGCTTCCCGACGCCCTCGTAGGAGGCTTCGGCTTCGGCGCGCTCACCCACGTCCTGCTCGACATGTGCACCACGCACGGCGTGCCCATGCTGCCCGGCGTCAAAAAACGCTTTTCCCTGCGCCTGTGCAGCACCGGAAGCATGGGCGAATACGCCCTTCTCATCATGACCGTTCTCGTCTTCTGGATCATGGAAAAGCCGGAACTCGTGCACTTCAACGTGCCGCTCTACTGAGAACACGCTCCTTCGGCGGAGGGCCCCGGCTCTCCGCCGGACAGGGCTGCGGGCTCTTCCGGACGGAGGCCCCGCTTCCCGGACGGGCCGGAAGATGCCGCCCTTGCCGGCTCCTGCGCTTCGCCCGTCTTCGCCGCTCCGGCGTACATGGCGCTCAGTCTGGCCACGCATCCCGCCACCTTCTCCCTCAGCCGGTGCGGAGCGAGAAGCTCCGCCGTGTCCGCAAAGCTCAGGACCCAGGCGACGACTTCCGCCTCGCTTCTTGCCGTCATGGTCAGCGTGACGCTGCCGTCTCTGTGTCTCGTCAGCTTCTGATCCCGGCTCCACCTCCGCTCGGACGCATACGCCGCCGACGAGGCGGCAAAGCGCACGCGCACCGTGAAGGGCCTGCATCCCATGAGCCCGAAGCAGCCCTCGGTATCGTCCTCTTCCCTGCCTACGCCTTCGCAGCTTCGGCGCGTCATGCGCACCGAGGTCATGCGGTGCAGGGCAAGGTTGGTCGGCGAATCGTACAGTGGCTCCGCCCTTCCCTTTTCCGAAACCATCCAGCCGTGCACATACAACGATTCGTGGTAGGCCAGAAGCTTCTGCGGGGCAAAGAAATGCCGCTTCTCACCGCTGCCTGACACGGCCCTGTAGGTGACCACGCACACCCTGCGCCGGCCTATGGCGTCAATAAGCGTCTGAAGATCCTGCTGGAAGGGCGCATAGTCTATGGGCCCCTTGGCCAGCGCCCGGCCTATCTCTTCGGCGTCGCCCAGCATCTCGCCCGCGGGCAGGTAGGCCGAAGCCTGCTGAAGCGCGGCCTCCATCGTTCTCTGCATGGTCTCCGGCAGAAGATGGCACAAAAACGCCCGGCACAGGGCAAGCTGCTGCAATCCCTCGGGATCGAGACTTATCTTCGGCAGCACCGCAGGCCGCTCCATGCGATACATGACCTCGCGTCCGTGCATGCTGCGCAGTATCCTGCCGAAAGGAGAGGCTTCCAGCTGATCCACCAGTCGGCGCACCGTCTGCTTGGAACACGCAAGCTCCCGGGAAAGCTCCGTCAGGCTGACCGTCCTGCCGCTGAAAAGCAGCATGGAATACAGCGCCAGCAGCCTTTCCGAAGGCGTCATGTCCCGGTTCCAGGTCCTGCCCATGCCTTTCTCCTCCTCGTTGCCGTCATGCTCCCGACAGAGCATGACCACCTTAGGAAAAAAACACGGACCGGGCAAGAAACGGACCTCCGGGGACGCGTCATCCCATAAAGCCCATGCGCTTCCGGCCCCCTCCCGTCTTCAGCGCGGATTCCTGTTCAAGCGCGGCCACGAGAGCTTCATGCGTGACGCTTCCGGGAGCGGCGAACAGGGGGTCGTACCGGGTCCGCACGACGACAAAATCTCCCGGGGTCAGCCTTGTCAGGGACATGAGCCTGCGCGCAAGCGGCAACGGCAGAGGATCCCCGCACAGGGGAGTCAGCATGCTCTCGTAGAGCCTGACCACCTGTTCTTCCCGGGCATAGCGGAAAGCCACCTTGCACGAAAAGCGGCGCATGGCCGCCTCGTCGAGTTCCTCCCTGCGGTTGGTGGTGCCTATGCAGAAGGTGCGGCAGCGCTCAAGGGCGGTGAGAAACTCGTTGACCATGCCGTTCTCCCACGACTGCCTCGCCCCCTCCCGGCAAAAAAGAAAGCTGTCCACCTCGTCGACGACAAGCACGGCGCCCGTCTCTTCCGCTTCCCGAAACGCCCCGGCAATGTTTTTTTCCGTAAGCCCCGCAAACGGCCCGAGAAGATCGCTGGCCCGGAGGCTGAGACACGGTCTGCCGAGCGTCGCCGCCACCTGCCCGGCCAGCACCGTCTTGCCCGTTCCGGAAGGCCCGTAGAAAAGCATGGTCCCGAAGCCGGGACGAAGGTGCGCACGGCTGCGCATGGCCTCATCCATCCTCCGGCAGCGCGCCATGAACGCCTCGACGTCGCCGTCCATGCATACGCCGTCCGGAAAAAATTCCCCGCACGGTTCCGCCTTCGCTGCCGCACGGCTCTCTCCGTCTGCCTGAAGCTCGATATGCGCCTGAAGAATACGGTCGAGCGCGGCATGAAACGCCCTGCCCGTCCGGTACAGTCCGGCCGCCTGGGAAACGGCCTTCTGGATCACCGCAGCCTCCACGGGATACCTGACGGAAAGATCCCGCATGACGGGCGCGGAAAATCTCCGGGCAAGTCCCGCACGCTTCAAAACCTGCCGCCACACCTCCACGCGCTCCCTCACGCCGAGACGCTCGAAGTGGATGCTGAAGCTGAATCTTCGCCGCACGGCGGGATCGATGTGCCCCACCTCATTGCTTATCCAGATGACTCGCCGTCCGGGACGCTCCAGAAGCGCGTTCAGCCAGGCCTTGTCCTTGGTGTTGCGGCCGAAGACCATGCCGGTATCCAGAAGCCTTTCCGCCTCGTCCACCACCACGAAGGAGCCTTCCTGACGGGACGCCATATGCAGACAGGCCGTGAGCGAGGCACGGCGGTCGGCGTCGCCGTCCTTGTCCCGGCTGGTCACGGCCCACGCCTTCACGCCGCATTCCCGGGCCAGACTGCGCACGAAGCTGGTCTTGCCCGTGCCGGAAGCGCCGTAAAGAAGCACATGGACGGACTCGCCGCCCGGCTTTCTCAGGAGCCTGAGCACATGACGTATCTGCTCTTCCGGAATGAAAAAATCCCTCAGAGGCAGCGTCTCCCCTTCCAGAAGACGGAAGAACAGCTCGTCCAGGGCAGGAGCCTCCGGCTCCCAGAAGGCAAGGACCGACTCGGTGAGGCGCAGGGAGGAGGCAAAAACGACATCGACCATGCCGAACTCGAGAAGCTCGTCCACGGCCCGGCGCACGGCCGACGCGGATATGCCCAGCATGCCGGAGAGCAGACGCCTCGAGCCTATGCGGAAGGCCTTAAGCTCATCTTCGAAATAGCTTTCCACTTCGGGAAACTGCTGGATCATGAAAATGAACTCGCAGACGAGACAGCTCTCCTCTTCCAGACCGAACACCTGCGAAAGACGCCGTCCGGCCGTGACGTACATGCCATCGTCCGCAGGACGGGCCATGCATGCCCGGCACGCCTCCGCCGCGCACTCGCGCGCGATTTCCCGCATACGGGCCTGAGAAGCAAAAAACTCCTCGCAGGCATAGGCCATGCCGCTCTGCCCCGACTGAAGAGCGTGCAGGCCGCGCAGGGCGTCGACCATGTCCCTCGCGCCCTTCATGCCCCTGGTCTTTTCCTCGAGACGGGCGACAAAACCGTTCAGACCGCCCGTCGCCCAGCCGAGACACTGAAAAAATCCGGAGCTCATCTCCACGCGCTGCTCCAAAGCGCCCAGAAGCCATCCGGCGGTCCTTTTTCTGGCGTAGTCTCCCGCAGCATCGACGCCGCGCTCTGTGCCGTGCCTTCCGGCACGCGTATCTCGTCTCATGTCCGACTCCTTTCGTTCCCAAAAAACATAAAGGATCGTCGTTCCAGATTCCGAGCATCGTCGACGTCTTTTATTTCAAGCAGAATCAACAAGATACAAAAAAGCGCCTTCGTTGCGGCAGGCACGAAGACGCCGGGGACGCTCAGAAGGCAGTCCGGGGAGGCGAAAGGATGCTCCTCTCACGGCCTGCCTTCAGGGAAAACGAAAACGCGGGGAAAAACGGCTTTCTGCTCAGGCTCCGCCCTTTTTCAGAGCCACGACCGAAGCGTCAGGACGCCGCACTTCCAGAGCCCTGCCCGAGGAAGGAGCCACGAGCACGAGACGCGAAAGATCGAAGCCTGCCGAAAGCGGGTCGGCTTCGGGAACGGCGAGGCGGCAGAACACTTCCACGTCGCCGTCCTCCGGGACGCCGAGAGCCGCCCGCTCCTCTTCGGTCACGGTCAGGGACAGACCGGGAAAAAGCCTGCGGACGCAGCCGAGCAGCAGCGGCGGGCAGACGGACTCGAGGCTCGAAAGCAGCACGGCGGAGGCCGACGGCGCAAAGCTCATCATCCGGCATGACCGCGCTCCGCCAAGGGCGGCAACACCCGAAAAAAACTTGAGGTCCTGTTCTTTCATGCCCGAAATCTCGCACAAAACGGGCCATGCGGCAAGCTATCTGTCCTTCTCATGTCCGTAGATGCCGCCCGCGATCGCGCCGAGGCCGCCTCCTATGAGCGCTCCCATGGTGCCGCTGCCTCCGGCAATGGCCGATATGCCCGCACCGGCCAGCGCGCCCACGGCCGTACCGGAAAGCGCTCCCTGCTGGGTCCTGTTCATGCCCGTGCACCCCGCCGCCCCGAAGGACAGCGTCGCGCACAAGGCCGCCGCCACCGCCGCCGTACCGAATGAAGTCATGACTTGCTCCTGTCTGCAAAGGTTTCTCTCCGGAGCGGAAAAATTCCGGGCTCCGGCAGGCCACGGACCTTCGGCGCCCGCCGCTCCCCTGCCTGGTGCGTCCGCGCCTTCGCCGTTCTCAGCGCCGCGCATTCCGCTCCGCGGCAGGGACCACCATTTCCGTCCATATCACGTCAAAGACATGGCGGTTCTTCTGATCGGGATTACGGTAATAGAACTCGTCTATCCTGCGCACGAGCTCGGGCCGCGTGGTGTCGTGAAAGGCGATCTGCCAGCCGTTGGCAAACAGCGACAGCTGCACGGTCTCCCCCTTTTCCCGGGCCGCCTGGGCAAGCGCGGATTCCATGGCCAGCGCACATTCCACGCCGAGAAGGAAGTCCAGCTTGGACTGCGGGGCCGACGTCTCCCAGACAAAGCCGTCCAGCGAGGCCACCGGCGTATCCGAAGGCGAGGCTTCGGTCGACACCTGAGCATGCCGGCATCCCGGCAGCGCAAACGTGAGCGTGAGCGCCAGAACCAGAACCGTCTGCTTCCATGATTTCACCATCATGACATCCTCCTTGTCTTCTTTCATGACAGTGAACGGGCCCTCATGAGAGGTCAATGAAATTTCGGGACGGGACAATGACGCGCGCCGGAGAGCCTCTCCCTCACGGGCATCGGAAGGACAGCCAAAGACGCTTCCTGAAAAGACGCGAAAAGGCGGGACCTCCGACGAGGTCCCGCCTTTCATCACAGGATGCGCCGAAGCTTCTCTAGCGCTTTCTTTCTTCCATGCACACCACGCGCACGCCGGGATGACCTTCCGTGCGGGAGGCCTGCGCCCTGAACACGGAAAGCCAGTTCTTGCCGAGCAGCGTTTCGGCCAGCCATTCGACATTGTGCAGCACGGGACGGTGCGTGTCGATGACGGGCGTCTCCTCCGAACTCTTGTCCTTGCCGCGGGCCGGATGCTTCACGTCCATGGTCATGAGCGTGCGGGCTATGCCTATCTTGCAGGAGGGGCAGCCCACCAGGATCGGGGCATCCGCCTTGTAGCCGGCAAGGGCGGTTTCGAGTCTCTCGCGCTTGCGCTCGCGCAGCACGTTGTAGATATCCGGACAGGTGTAGGCGCCTGCGCCGGATTCGCCGCAGCAGCCGGGATTGAGCAGGATGGAGGCTCCGGTGATGCGCTCAAGCGCCCTTGCCACCTTGCCTCCGTCCTTGGTGGCCTTCACGCCGGACCAAGCGGGATGGCAGGAGGAATGATAGATGATGCGCTCATGGCTCACTTCCACGCCGTGGGGCAGACGATCCACGAGAAGCTGCACGATGTCGTTGTGCGGCAGCACGTTGCCGTCAAGATCCGTAAGACCGTGGCGCATGAGCGAGTCGCGGCACGAGCCGCAGGCGGTGATGAGCATGTTGACGTCGAACCCGGCCTCGGCCGCCGCCTGAAGCGTGGCGGCGATGACCTGACGGTTGCGCTGGAGATTCACCTCGTACTGCTCGGCGGCGCCCGCCGCAAGCAGCGGATAGCCGCAGCAAAGATGTCTGCCGGGAATGACCACGGGCACGCCCGCGTACATCATGAGCGCGATGGAGGCAAGCGCGATGCGGCGGTAGAACAGGCTGCCGCCGCAGCCGGGAAAGTACAGGACCGCGGGCACGCGGCCTTCGAGCACGCCCTGTGCGGAAATGTCTCCGCTCACGGGAAGGAAGAGGTGCGCCGCCGCATTCTTTTCAAGATGCAGGCTCTCGTACATGCTCACCATGCCGAGCGCCGGACCTCTGCCGGAAAAGAGCGGACTGCTCATGCGCCTGCGCCACACGCGGGGCACCAGCGGAATGAACTGGTTCATCACGTTCTGGCCGAGGGCGGCCATCTTGGCAAAGGCGGGCACGCGCTTCGACGGATCGGAAGAAAGCACGCTGAGGACCTGCGACTTGATGGGATGCCCGCCCTCGCCCTCGCGCTTGACGTAGGCAAGGGAGCTCAGGGCCACTTCCGGCGACTCGATCTTCACCGGGCACACCGACGTGCAGCGTCCGCAGCCCGTGCAGTGCTCCACAAGATGCCGAAGCTCCTGGAGAAGCTCGGGGGAAGGCCGTCCCGTGGTGACCTGGGAATAGTAGATGGCCTCGGTGAGCGCGCCGAGAATGAGGTTCTTGTTGCGCGGATTGTACTGGAAGGAGTGCTCGGGGTAGACCATGGGGCATACCTGCTTGCACTTGCCGCAGCGGGTGCAGGTCTGCACCTGGGAAAGAAGACGGATGAGACATTCCTTGTCGGGCAGGCCCGATTCCCGGATGTCCTCAATGAGGCGGTTGAAGGAGAAGGTGAACGGACGCACCGGCAGATTGCGGGTGACGAGCTTGCCGGGGTTGAACAGATCGCGGGGGTCCACGCGCATCTTGAACTCGCGCAGGCTCTCCATCTGCCTGGGATCGAAGAAGGCTATCTTGGTGATGCCTATGCCGTGTTCGCCGGAAACCGCGCCGCCGAGCTCCTGGGTCCTGGCCATGACCTGCATGGCCACATCCTCGGCGTGCTCCATCATGCGCGGGTCGTTGGAGTTGACCGGGATGTTCACATGGCAGTTGCCGTCGCCCGCGTGCATGTGACTGGCCACGACGATGCGGCTGCTCTTCATGTAGGCCACGATGGCGTCGATGCGGGAGGCGAGTCTGGGAAAGCGCTCCTTCTGCGCCGTGAGCCATGTCTCGGCACGCGCGGCCACTTCCTCATCCACAAGGGAGGGGTCGAGATTGGACTCGTCGCTCGCGGCCACGTGCGAGGCGAAGGAAAACTCCTCGTTGAAGGCCGGATCTTCCAGCGGGAAGCCCTGAAGTCGGGACAGTTCCTGAAGGGCGAAGCGGTAGGCGTCGGCCGCGGCCACAACGTTGAGTCCTTCGAGATAATGCGCGAACTCGGGGATGCTCACCATGGGCAGCACCACGTCCTCGTTCATCTTGAAGCCGGAGGTGCGCTTGGCTATGGCCGAAAGACGATGCCGGTCCTCCCAGAATTCGGCGGCCTGCTTGTCGTCCTTTGCGATGGCGGCGAACACGTGGGGATCGTCTCCGGCAAGCGCGTAGATGGCCTCCACGGTGTCGTCGAGCACATAGGCGTCGTTGCCGTCCACCTGCACGATGATGACGGAAATGGGGCTGCCCTCATGCCTGTCGGACTTGCGCTGATAGTTGATGGCCTGCACGTACTTGGAGTTGAACTCCTCCAGCGCGGACACGTGCACGTCGCCGCCCTGCCGCCGTATCCTGTCGCGCAGATCCACTATCTTGCGCACGAGCTCGGCCGCGGGGACCATGGACGTGCCGTAAAACTCGAGCACCATCACGCGGGAGAGCGAGGGCCTGGGATGCAGCACGAAGGTGGCTTCGGTGATGATGCCGTCTATGCCTTCCTTCTGCATGCCGGGAAGACCGTCGAGGAGCTTGTTGGTCACGTCCTTGCCGAGGCCGGGATGCCGCACCTCGTTGCCCTTCAGACGCACCACGCTGCGCATGCCGCCGGAAAGGTCCTTGACCTCGAAGACCACGTCCTCGTCGGGCATGATCTTGTGCCCGGGATGATTCACCCTCTCGATGCGTATGATCTCGCCCGTGGGAATGACCATGGTCCAGGAGAGCAGATTGTCGATGGTGGTGCCGTATTCGAAGCAGAAGGGACCGCCGGAGTTCTCCGACACGTTGCCGCCGATGGTGGATGCCGTCTTGGAGGCCGGGTCCACGGTGAAGAGCAGACCCTTGGAGGCGGCGAAGTCGATGGCGTCCTGCGTGATCACGCCGGCCTGACAGGTCATGGTGCGCGCGGCCTTGTTCACCGACCTCGCGGTAAGGCGCGTGGTGCTCACCATGACGGTGCGCTTGCGCGCAGGCACGGCGCCGCCCGTAAGACCGGAAGCTCCGCCTCGGGGAATGATGGCGAACTTCATTTCGTTGGCCAGGCGCACGAGGGCGCTTATCTGCTCGGGAGTGTCGGGCTCCACCACGAGAAGAGGCAGTTCCATGCGCAGGTCCGTGGCGTCCGTGGCGGCGGCCACCAGCGCGCCGCGACGGCGCAGGATGCAGTCGTCGGGCATGATGTCCGCAAGACGCCCCTCAAGTTCGCGGCAGAATTCCATTTCCGCCTCGTGGGCGCTCCAGAACATGGTGATGCCTTCGCTTATGGCCGTGGCATACTGATGCGCCAGAGAAGGAGACTCGGCCTGATAGTGCTCGTTGACGCTCTTCTTCACGTCCGAGGCGGAAATGAAGGGATTGTACGCCACAAGGAACAGTTCTTCGGCGATGTCTATGGCGAGCTGCCGCACGCTCTGCGGCCAGCGCTCGAATTCGTCCAGATTGATGCGCAGTATGCGGTTGACCACATACTCGGCGGATATGGAAATGTGGGGCCCTTTGTGGGGCATGACGGTCTCCTTGAAGCAGAAAAAGGGAGGGCCCGGCAGAGTGTGACCGCTCTGCGCAGGCCCGGTGATGCTGTCGCACGGACAGGACGCGAATACCTACAGATTCAGATTGATGTTGAGGCGTGACGTGATGTTGTTCCTCACCCAGGTGGAGTCCAGCCATTCCAGAGGCTGGACGGGCACGCCGCCCACGAGCACGCCGAAGTGAAGATGATCGCCTCCGGCAAGCCCGCTCGTTCCCGTGCGGCCGATGATCTGACCTGCCTTCACCTCATCGCCCACCTTCACGCCGTATTCGCTGAGGTGGGAATACTGGGTCATGAGCCCGAGACCGTGCTCTATGAGGATCATGTTGCCGTGTATGCCGAGATAATCCACCCACACCACGCGGCCGCTCTGCGCGGCGGGCACTTCGGCGTGGGCCACGGAGGCAAGGTCGAGTCCCATGTGGGTCTGCTCGTCGATCTTCTGACGGTTGCCGTCCACGTAGGTGCGGAAGTCGCCGAAATTGGCCTTCACCGCGGAACGGGGCAGACGGCGGAACGAACCGCTCCACAAAAAGCGCGGGGAAACGTTGGCCGGATCGGCGGCCACCTTGATGAGCGTCTCGTCGTTGCCCTCGCGCACCTTGTTGTTGGCGCACAGATACTGCGTGAGCGGCGTGGATTCCTCGGGGCAGAGCGCGGCGAGCTCGCTGGCCTTGAAGTTGAGGAACGCCTCGGGAATGTTCAGCGTGTCGGAACGGTAGTTGCGGTTGAGGGCATGCACGAGAAGACGGCTCGAAGTCTCGTTGCCCGCCAGATCGCGCGCCATGATCTCAGGCAGATAGTCGCCGGTCTTGAGCGCTATGGGGAAGGGGAAGAGACAGGCATAGGCCCCGTTGTCCTGCTTGTAGCCCGGGAAGAACAGCTTGCCCACGCGCACGCCCGTCTGGGTCACGTCTTCGGAGACGGTGTAGACGATGAGGCCGCTGCCGCCGCGGTACATGGCCGGAGGACCGGTGCGCACGGCGATGCGGGGAGGCTGGGAATCGAGCACGAGAGGCAGGGTGATGCTCGTGGTGTTGCCCCGGCCGAATCCGGCATAGGAGCCGTCCACGGCCCTGATCTCAAGCTCGAAGGCGCCCTCGGGAAGCTTCGTTTCCTTCAGATTGAAGGAGACCTTCTGCCGCTTCTCCAGCGTGGGGAAGGTCTGGTCGAGCACGGTCATGCTCTGGTCGCCGCGCCTGACCTCCACGGACACGGACTGCACGCCGGACTTGTCGGACATGTCGAGCTCAATGTTCTGCAAAAGGCCCACGCGGCCGGCGAGTTCGGGATTCATGCTCACGGAGGGGCCGCTCAGGTCGCGCATGAGAAAATATGCACCGGCCCCGGCAAGCGCCAGGATCAGCAGCATGGCAATGACGGACAGCCCGGATGAAGAACGCCGGGACGAGGATCGATAGGAAATTTGTCTTCTGCTAAACAAGACTGCATCCTTTCCGGGCAAAAGCCCCAATGGTATGACCGCGCCATGCGCTGGCACGGCAGAGAGTATTTTCTCGCACACTGCGCCAACAAGTCAAGGAGCTGAGAAAAACATTTTTTCAGGCCGGCTGGCAGCGGCGCGTCATCCTTATATTCTTCGGACGGGGATGTTTTTTTCCCTCCGTCGCCCACCTTCCGCCTTGCCGCGTCGCCCCTCTTTATGATAAGCCCTTCCCAATGATATGATCCTGAGCGGGAGTAGAGGTATGTTTCTTTCAAATGTCATGCAGATATTAA
>CAJJMX010000013.1 GCA_905192935.1 uncultured Mailhella sp. | reverse complement strand
CCGGCGCAGTCGCCCACGTTGTCGCCCACGTTGTCGGCGATGACGGCGGGGTTGCGGGGGTCGTCTTCGGGGATGCCGGCTTCCACCTTGCCCACGAGGTCGGCGCCGACGTCGGCGCCCTTGGTGAAGATGCCGCCGCCGAGACGGGCGAAGATGGAGATGAGGGAGGCGCCGAAGGACAGGGCCACGAGGGCCTGCATGATGTTTTCGGTGGGCACGCCGAAGATGGCGAGCACGGCGTAGTACACGGCGACGCCGAGCAGGCCGAGGCCGACCACCAGCATGCCGGTGATGGCGCCGGACTGGAAGGAAATGTTGAGAGCACGAACCATGCCTTCTTCCGCAGCGGCGGCGGTGCGCACGTTGGCGCGCACGGACACGTTCATGCCGATGAAGCCGGCGAGACCGGACAGCACGGCGCCGAGCACGAAGCCCAGAGCGGTGAGGAAGGACATGGTGAGGAGCAGAAGCACGGCGACCACCACGCCCACGATGGCGATGGTGCGGTACTGGCGCTTCAGATACGCCTGGGCGCCTTCCTGGATGGCGCCGGCGATGCGCTGCATATCCTCATTGCCGGTGGAGGCGGCGAGGATGTTTTTGGCCGTCTTGAAGGCGTAGTACAGCGCAAAGGCCGCACACGCGAAGACGATTACCAGAGAAATGAAAGTCATACATACCCCCGACAGGTAGGCTGAAAGTGGAAAAAACCAGAAAACCGGACGGGCAGGCGAACCTGCCCGGTGCTCCCTATTAAAGGAACGTCAACGATATAAAAATTCCCCGGCGATGACAAGCATCGAGGGCCGCGTCCGGTGCTGCCTTGACGTTCTGCCGGAGAGCTTTTTTCACGGAAAAGGAGCACTTCCGGCCTCTTGCGGCGGCCTTCGCATCGGGCTAGGATGCGGGAGATAATTTTTCAGGAGAAAGCCATGTCATTGAAGCAGCGCCTCGGTCTTACCGAAGAACCCCTCTACGTGATGGACGGAAACGCCTTTCTGTTCCGGGGATTTTTTGCCAACTCCAGCATGTCCCGCTCCGACGGCTTTCCCACGGGAGCGCTGCACATCGTGGGGCGTGTGCTGCTCAAGCTTCTGCGCGAGGAGAGGCCGAAGCATTTCGTGTTCGTCATGGACGGGCACGGGAAGCACTTCCGGCATGAGATATTTCCGGCCTACAAGGCCAACCGTCCTCCGGCGCCGGAAGGACTCGTCATGCAGATAGAGCCTCTGCAGAATCTCGTGAGGGCGCTCGGCATGACGGTCCTCGTCTCCGACGCCTGCGACGCCGACGACTGCATCGCAAGTCTTGCCGCAAGATACGGAAGCGAGAGGCCCGTGGTCATCATCGGCATGGACAAGGATCTGCGTCAGTGTCTGGCTCCGGGGGTGGTCATGTGGGATCCGGCCTCCCGCGAGGAGAAGATAGTCACGCTCGATTCCTTCCGCGAGGAAACGGGCCTTGAGCCCTCCCAGTGGCCGGACGTGCAGGCGCTCATCGGCGACACGGCCGACAACGTGCCCGGGGTGAAGGGCATAGGAGCGAAGACTGCGGAAAAGCTGTTCCGCGACTTCCGCAGCCTTGAGGATGTGCGCGACCGCATGGCCGAGGTGCCGCCCTCCATACGAAAGAAGCTCGAGGGCAACGAGGACGCCATGTTCCTGTACCGGGAGCTCACGCGTCTTCACACCGACTGCTGCGCCGAGCCTCTGAAGGCTCTTTCCGTGGAGCCCATGGAAGCGCAGAAGGCGCGCACCTTCCTCAGGGAATTTGAGATGAACTCGCTTCTCCGCGAACTCGACAGTCTGTTCCGTCAGGGCATCGTGACCTTCCGCGGCGAGGAGACCGGAGAGGGCGCGCCTTCGGGAGCATCTTCCGTGAAGGCCGCGAGACAGCTTTCTCTTTTCGACGAACCTGCGCCCGTGCCCGCCATGGATGACGTGGAGGATGCCGCGCATCTTCCCGCCTGCGCGGGCCGCGTGGTGGCCGTCACTCCCGCGCCCGTGGTGCGCCGTTCCCAGAGCCGCGGCCTGTGCGTGGCCGTGCGTGAGGGCGAAGAGGTGCGCGAATGTCTTTTTTCCGGCGACAGCCGGGCGCTCGTGGCCTGGGCGTCCGACGCCTCTCTCGTGGTCACGCCGGATCTGAAGCGTCTTCTGCACGCCCACGCCGCCTGGCGCACCATTGAGCCCTCGCGCTGCTTCGATCTCGGTCTTGCCGCCTATCTTCTGGCCCCCGAGGACAGGGACTACGGCTGGCCCAGTCTTTCCGCCCGTCATGCGGAAAAGAGCGGTCTGTCCATGGAGCGTCCGGCCTCCATTGCGCTTTCCCTGCATGACGACATGGTGAAGCGTCTTGAGCATGACGGCCTTCTCAAGCTTCTGCGCGACATGGAAATGCCGCTCATTCCCGTGCTCGTGGACATGGAAGACGCGGGCATCACCATAGACAAGGCGGCTCTGAAGGCGTTTTTGGACGAGGTGCAGACCGAACTCGATGCCCTTACCGGGCGCATCTACAGGGAGGCGGGACAGGAGTTCAACATCCGTTCCGCCCAGCAGATAGGCGAGATCCTCTTCAAGAAGCTGGGCCTTGCGGCGGCCAAGTCCACGAAGGGCGGACAGGCCTCCACTTCCCAGGCCGTGCTGGAAAAGCTCTCCGGTCAGCATCCCGTGGTGGATGCGCTTCTTGAGTACCGCAAGCTTGAAAAGATGCGTTCCACCTATCTTGAGCCGCTGCCGCGTCTCGCAGGGCCCGACAACCGCATCCACACCACCTTCAATCAGACGGCCACGGCGACGGGACGCCTTTCCTCCAGCAATCCCAATCTGCAGAACATCCCCGTGCGCGGCGACCTCGGCAGGAGAATGCGTACCTGCTTCACGGCCGGCCCCGGCATGAGACTCATTTCCGCGGACTATTCGCAGGTGGAACTTCGCGTGCTGGCGCACTATTCGCAGGATCCCACGCTCATTGCCGCCTTCCGCAACGGCGAGGACATCCACACCCGCACGGCCGCCCTGCTGCACGACGTGGACCCCTCGCAGATAGGACCGGACGAGCGCAGAAAGGCCAAGACCATCAACTTCGGCCTCATCTACGGCATGGGCGCGCGCAAGCTCGGTCAGGATCTCGGCATTCCCATGTCCGAGGCCAAGATGTTCATCGAGCGCTACTTTGCCCGTTTTGCGCACATCAAGGAGTTCTTCGACAGCGTGGAGAGCGAGGCAAGAAAGAACGGCTACGTCACCACCATTTCCGGGCGACGCAGGCCCCTGCCCGACATGCTCTCCCAGAGCGGACAGGCGCGGGCCCTTGCCGAGAGACAGGCCGTGAACACCCTCATTCAGGGTTCCGCCGCCGACATCATCAAGCTGGCCATGCTTGCGGTGCACGGCGACGCCGAACTTCGCCGCATGAAGGCGAGACTGCTTCTGCAGATCCACGACGAACTCATCGTGGAGGTGCCGGAAGCGAATGCCGGGGACGCGGCGTCGCGTCTTGCCCGGCTCATGACCGACACTTCGGCCTGGGGCATGGAACTTCGCGTGCCGCTCGTGGCGGATGCGGGCATCGGCCGCAACTGGGGCGAGGCGCATTAGTTCGGGGAGAGTTCCCCTTTTATTCATGTCCCCGGGCGTCCGGAGGCGGCAGGACCGCGTGCCTGCCCGAGCCCGGAGCCTCTTCGGGGCATGTTCCGCATGGTTTCGACATCACGGGCCTTGTGCCCGACATCAGGTGATACCGTCATGGCTCTTCTTTCCATTCAGGATGCCGCCCTTACGCTCGGCAACAGACAGCTTCTGGATCATACCGAACTTTTCGTGGAGCAGGGCGACAGGCTCTGCATCGTGGGCCGCAACGGCGTGGGCAAGTCTTCGCTCCTCTCGGTGCTTGCGGGGAGAATTCCTCTGGACTACGGGGATCGGCATGAGGAGCCGGGCCTGCGCATAGGCTACGTGCAGCAGGCCGTGCCTGACCACTGGAAAGGCTCGGTGTTCAGCGTGACGGCCGATGCTCTCGGCAGGGAAGGGCATCTTCTGGCCGCGGCGCATCTCATCGCCTCCGACAGACGCGACCTTCTGCCCCCGGACCTTGCCAGAGAGGCGGATCTCGTCATGGAGCACGGCGAGGTGTGGGAGCGGCACGGCGAGGTGCTCGGCGTCATCAACAGTCTGGCTCTCGATCCGGAGGCGGACTTCTCCACGCTTTCCGGCGGAACTCGCCGCCGCGTGGCGCTTGCCCGTGCGCTCATAGCCTCGGACGTGCTGCTTCTGGACGAGCCCACCAACCATCTGGACATCAGCACCATAAGCTGGCTGGAAGAATATCTGGCAAGACAGGCCAGAACGCTGGTCTTCATCAGCCACGACCGCGCCTTCGTGCGGCGGCTCGCGACCCGCATGGCGGAGCTGGACCGCGGAAAGATATACAGCTACGCCTGCGGCTTCGACGCCTATCTGGAACGCCGCGAGGAGCGTCTGCACGCCGAAGACATGCAGAACGCCGTGTTCGACAAGAAGCTCGCCCAGGAAGAGGTGTGGATACGTCAGGGCATCAAGGCCCGCCGCACCCGCAACATGGGCCGCGTGCGCGAACTTATGAAGATGCGCGAGGAGCGCGCCGCGAGAAAGGAAAGAACGGGCACGGCCACGCTCAACGTGCAGGAGGCGGAAAAGTCGGGAAAGCTGGTGGCGGAGATGAAGAACGTCTCCTTCGTCTGGCCGGACGGCTACAAGGTCTTTGAGGATGCGAACATCATCATTCAGCGCGGCGAGAAGGTAGGCCTCATAGGCGACAACGGCGCGGGCAAGACCACCTTTCTGCGCGTGCTTCTCGGGGAGCTTGCGCCCACGACCGGCACGGTGCGCCTCGGCACGGGGCTTGAGATAGCCTATTTTGATCAGCTCCGCGACTCGCTGGACGACGAGAAGAGCGTGATGGACAACGTGGCCGAGGGAAACGACCGCGTGACCATCAACGGCGAGCCGAGGCACGTGGCAGGGTATCTTCAGGATTTTCTCTTTGATTCCAGCAGACTGAGAACTCCTGTCGGCCTTCTTTCCGGCGGTGAGCGCAACAGGCTCCTTCTGGCAAAGCTCTTTACCCGGCCCTCCAACCTTCTGGTGCTCGACGAACCTACCAACGACCTCGACGCCGAAACGCTGGATCTGCTGGAAGAAATGCTGGCGTCCTACAAGGGCACGGTCATTGTGGTCAGCCATGATCGGGCCTTTCTCGATGATCTTGTGACCGGTACCATAGCTCTGGAAGGCGACGGAAAGGTGCGCGAGTACGTGGGCGGCTACACCGACTGGCTGCGCCAGCGCCAGAAGCCGGAAGAGAAGAAGGCGGCGTCATCGAAGGAGACCTGGAAGGAGAACGCGCCTAAAAAACGTCGTCTTTCCTACAAGGAGCAGCGAGAACAGGAAGCCCTTATCAAGGAACGGGATGAGATGCCCGCAAGGCTCGACGCTCTGGAAAAGGAGCAGAAGGAACTGGAGACGGCTCTGGCCGATCCCGATCTTTTCAGCCGCGATCCCGAAGCCTTCAACGCCAAGGTGGCCCGTCTTCCCCAGGTGGAGGAAGAGCAGCTCGCCCTTCTTGAGCGCGTCGACGAGATAGAGGCCAGACTCAGGGAACTGGACATCTGACTTTTGATGATGTTCTGATTTTATAGAAATATTACAAAAGGTTCGAAGGCTCGTGCCGATGGCGGCACGGGCCTTCTGCCGTCTCGGGGATGGAGAAGGTTCTGGTGTTTCGGCCGCAGTTGCATTAATCTTTGAAAAAGGGCTCGGCTCCCTGGCGGGAGACCGTCTGCTCTGCGGCAAGGATGTTCGAATTCCTTTTTTCAGGGAGTCCGCTATGTGGAAATGTGCCGTTCAGCTTCTGGGAGTCTTCATGATGGTTGTTTCAGCGACAGGGCCCGCCCGGGCCGACAACGTTTCTTTTCATGAGTTTTCCGTGGGTGATGTGAACATGAGGGTCATGTCCCTCGTGCAGAAGGATTTGAACTCCTCCATTCTGATGGCATCCACGGAAGAGCAGAAAAAGGCCGTGGCCGCCGCCTATCCCGACGGCGCCGTTCACAATGTGCTCAATGTGCTTCTTATTCGCGTGCCCGGAGCCGTGGCCCTGGTGGACACGGGCTATGACTGGACGGACGAGCAGATGGACGAGGCTCTTCGCGGGGCCGGTCTCGGCAGAGGCGACGTGACGCATGTCATCATCACCCATGCGCACGGCGATCATGTGGGGGGACTTGTGAAGGACGGAAAGCCGACGTTCCCCTCGGCCATGGTGCTTTTCCCGGAACGGGAGCTTTCCTGCTGGACCGGTGCGGAGAACCGTAAGAGTGCCTCCGGCGGCGCCCTCAGGATATTCGACAACGTGGCGAACATCGTCGCCGCGTATCAGGGACGTATCGGCACCTTTGAAGCCGGAGAAAACGTGTGTGCTGCGCTTCCCGGCGTTCTGTCCGTGGATGAGGCGGGACACACTCCCGGTCATGTGGGCATCATGGTGTCGGCCGAAGGCCGGACCTTCGTGTTCTGGAGCGATCTTCTGCATGCCTTTGACGTGCAGGCAGCTCATCCCGACGTGTCCGCAAGCTTCGACATGGATCCCGCAGCCGCGGCCCGCGTGCGCGCGGACATGCTGAACCGCGCCCGCAAGGAAGGCTGGCTGGTGGTGGGCTCTCATGTGCCCTTCACCGAACCGCGCGTGCTGAAGTAACGGAAGGGGCTGGCCTGTTTTCATGGCTCCAGTGCTTCCGGGAGGAGACCGCCGGCCGTCAGGGGGGCCGAAAGAAGATGTTCCATAAAAAAGCGGAGGAAGAACAGGATGTTCTTCCTCCGCTTTCATGTCTCGGGAACGAGAACTACAGCTTGGCTGCGGTGATGAGGTCGTCCACGGCGTCGCGCTTTTCCCAGGTGAAGTCGGGAAGTTCGCGGCCGAAGTGACCGTAGCAGGAGGTCTTGCTGTAGATGGGACGCTTCAGATCGAGGCGCTTGCAGATGAAGTAGGGACGCAGGTCGAACACTTCGCGCACGATCTTCGTGAGCTGTTCATCCGGGAGCTTGCCGGTGTCGAAGGTATGCACCAGCACGGACACGGGTTCGGCCACGCCGATGCAGTAGGCAATCTGCACTTCGCAGCGGTCGGCCAGACCGGCGGCCACGATGTTCTTGGCCACGTAGCGGGCCATGTACGCGCCGGAGCGGTCCACCTTGGAGGGGTCCTTGCCGGAGAACGCGCCGCCGCCGTGGTTGCCCATGCCGCCGTAGGTGTCCTGAATGATCTTGCGGCCGGTGAGACCGCAGTCGCCCATGGGACCGCCGATGACGAAACGGCCCGTGGTGTTGATGAATATTTCGCAGTCCTTCTCGTCGAAGTAGCCGGAAGGCTCGAGAATGGGACGGATGACTTCCTTCTTCACGGCTTCCACGATGTCGTCGTGGCTGACCTTGGGAGAGTGCTGGGTGGACACCACCACGTTGTTGATGCGCACGGGCTTGCCGTCGATGTACTCGAAGGAGACCTGCGTCTTGCCGTCGGGACGGAAGAAGTCGACGATACCGTTCTTGCGCACGCGGGAAAGCTGGAGCGAAAGCTGATGCGCCCAGTAGATGGGGGCGGGCATGAGCGTGTCGGTCTCGTTGGAGGCGAAGCCGAACATCATGCCCTGATCGCCCGCGCCCTGATCTTCGGGATTGGCGCGGTTGACGCCCTGCGCGATGTCGGGCGACTGCTTGTCGATGGAGGAAATCACGGCGCAGGTCTGCGCGTCAAAGCCCATGTCGGAACCGATGTAGCCGATGTCGCGGATGGTGCGGCGCACGATGGAGGGAAGATCGGCATAGCCCTTGGTGGTGATCTCGCCGGCCACGATGGCCATGCCCGTGGTCACCAGCGTTTCGCAGGCGACGTGGGAGTCCGGATCCTGCTGAAGCAGGGTGTCGAGCACGGCGTCGGAAATCTGGTCGGCGACCTTGTCGGGATGACCTTCGGTCACGGATTCGGAGGTAAAGAGGTATTTGCCTTTAGAGGGGATCATGGTCTCTCCTTGAAGTTCACGAGGCGCTCGGAGGGATGCGGCAGAAACCGGACACCGTGAGCGTGGGGCATCCGGGAAAGGGCATATCTTTATATCAAGCTATGGTAATATGCCTTTCACTCCGACACTATACACGGGGACTTGCGGCCTGTCCAGCTTCTTGACTCCATAACATGGTAACGTTATGCCCTTAAGAAAGGAGAAACAGAAGGATGAATCCTGGCCCGGCCGGCGGGTCCTCCTGCTTCATGAGCCTGTCCGGGAGTTTTCATGCAGTCTTTCTATCAGGGGAAAATCGACAATTTCTGCGCCATGTACGCGGTGCTCAACGCGCTTCAGGTGCTGTTCAGCATAGGGCCGCTGCAGGCCAGAAGAATATTCAACCGCGTTCTTCTTGCGCAGTCTGCGGATGCCGAAACATTCTCACGCATCCTTGATCATCGGACGGACTACGTGGCGCTTGTGGACTACATGCTCGACGACGTGCGGCGGCATGAGTTCCCCGGGCTCGTCGTGAGCGCTCCCTTTACGCCGGACATCCCGTGCCGGGAGGTGTGGGAGGCGCTTCGTTCCTGCGCGCGTCCGCCCATGCCGCTTGTTTCCGTGTTCCGCTTTCTGCGCATCGCTCCGCCGTCGGAGAAGCCCTACGTGGATCACTGGACGGTAGGATATTATATGGATATGGAGGGGCTGCATTTTCTGGACTGCAGCCTTGAGGCGGGCGCGCTTTACTGCCTGCCCTATGCGAAACTGACGGATCCGTGGCGTCCTCTCAGCCGGGAATATGTGGTCATCCCGCCGGAAAGCGTCAGGATCCTGTCCTGTTCCCGCACTGCGGGCCTTCCGGTATGAGTATGGCACTTACTTCACGGCAGAAAATGGGTGCGGCCGCCCTCATCATGGCGTTCAGTGTTCTTGTCTCGCGGTTCATGGGTCTTTTCCGCGACAAGATCATCTCCTGGCAGTTCGGTGCCGGGGGAGAGACGGACATTTATTTCGCGGCCTTCGTGGTGCCGGATTTTCTGAACTATCTTCTCGCGGGCGGATACATTTCCATCACGCTCATACCGCTGCTTTCCCGGCGCTTTGAAGAGGACGAGGCCGACGGCTGGAGACTCTTCGGCACGGTGTTCACCTGGGCCACGCTCTCCATAGGCGCGCTTTCCGTGCTGGCCTTTGCGGCGGCGTCCAGACTGGCTCCGCTGGTGGCTCCGGGCTTTACTCCCGAGCAGTGCGCAAGACTGGCCGACTTTCTGCGCATCGTGCTTCCGGCGCAGGTGTTCTTCCTGCCCGGAGCCTGTCTTTCCGCCGTTCTTTACATCCGTCATCAGTTCACGGTTCCCGCGCTCATGCCGCTCGTGTACAACGGCTGCATCCTGCTGTTCGGCGTGGGCCTGCCGTATCTCGGACTTGCGGAGGGCATGGAAGGCTTCTGCTGGGGCGTGCTCGTCGGCGCGGCTCTCGGCGCCTTCGTGCTGCCGCTCATCGCGGTGAGGGAAGGAGGACTCCGGCTTTCCTTCCGTCTTTCGCATCCGCTCATGAAAAAGTTCCTGCTTCTTGCCCTGCCGCTCATGATAGGACAGTCCGTGGTGGTGCTCGATGAGCAGTTCGTGCGTATTTTCGGCAGCATGGCCGGAGACGGCGCGGTGAGTCTTCTCAACTACGCAAGGCGCATCATGATGGTGCCCGTGGGCGTGGTGGCCCAGGCCGCGGGCGTGGCCTCCTTCCCCTTCCTTGCCTCGCTGGCGGCGAAGGGCGACATGGACGAATTCCGGTCCACGCTGCGCCGCACCATGACGAACAGCATGATCGTGGCCGTGCCCGTGGCGGCATGGATGATCACCGCTTCCGGTCCGGTGCTCGGCTTCATCTTTGAGGGCGGCAGTTTTTCCGTGTCCCATACCATGGGAGCCGCGCCACTTCTGCAGATCATGCTCGTCGCCGTGCCGTTCTGGCTTCTGCAGCAGGTGACGGGCCGCGCCTTCTATGCCATGGAGGACACCGTCACGCCCGCCGTGGTGGGCACGGTGGCCACGCTTCTGGCGATTCCCGCCTACGTCGTGCTGATTCCGATCATGGGCGCGAGGGGCGTTGCCGTGGTGACCACATGCTCCATTGCTCTTTACGCGCTGGCGCTCATGGTCGTAGCCTGCCGCCGCTGGGCTTCCGGAGCCTTTGCGGGCATCTGGGGCACGGCGTGGCGCAGCGCCCTCATTTCCATGCCGGGCTGCGGACTCACGCTTGCCGTCATGCACGACGGATTCAGGCTCATGGCGGGCTGGCATCCGCTGCTTCAGCAGTTCATCGTTCTGGCCGTGGGCGGTCTGCTTTTCCTCGCCTCGTGGCTCGTCATCGCCTGGTTCTTCCATCGTGATTATTTCCGCCTGGTGACCTCGCCCTTCCTGCGCCGTCTGCGTCGCGCGCCCAGATTCTGACGGAGGTTTCTCATGAATGTCATACGCGCAAGTCACGCCGGTTTCTGCATGGGCGTGGCCCTTGCCCTGCACAAGCTCGATACCATAGTGGCCTCCCGTGCCGGAGAAAAGGTGGCCACGCTCGGCGAGATCATCCACAATCCGCAGGTCCTTGAGGATTATGCCCGCAAGGGCGTGCGCTGTCTTCACTCCGTGGAGGAGGCGAAGGACGACATGTCCGTGCTCATACGCGCCCACGGCATCCCGCGGGATGTGGAGGCGAAACTTCGCGAGCGCTGCGCCAGAGTCGAGGATGCCACATGTCCCCGCGTGAAGAACGCACAGCTGGCCATTGCCGAAGCCACGTCCACGGGACGAGAGCTCCTGCTCTACGGCGAGGAGTCCCATCCCGAGGTGCGGGGCCTTATTTCCTACGCCGCGGGGGAAAGCCGCATTTTTTCCTCCATCGCCGATCTTGAGACGCTCATTGCCGGCGAGGAGCTGGCGGGCCGTCCGCTGGTGCTTGCCGCCCAGACCACGCAGGACCGTCTTATTTTCGACGAGATGCACCGCCGTCTCGCCGCAAGGTTCGGCTCCTCCCTCGTGGTGCTCGACACCATCTGCGACGCCACGCGCGAGAGGCAGGAGGAGGCCGGAGAGATCGCGGCCCGCGTGCAGGCCATGGTGGTGGCCGGAGGCAAGTCCAGCGGCAACACGAAAAGACTTGCGGAACTTGCGCGCATGCGCGGCGTGCCCACGGTGCTCGTGGAGACGGCCGACGAGATCGACGGGGCGGACTTTGCCGGAGTGCGCACCGTGGGGCTGACGGCAGGCGCATCCACGCCGAGATACATCATCGACGACGTGGAAAAGAAGCTTCGGCTGCTGTAGGGGCGGGCCGGTTTTCTCCGGCGGCGCCCTGCGTGTTCCCCGCGGCGCTCCGGAATGGCGGGGAGCCTTGCGGGGCAAGACGTGGCAAGCTTCCTGAAACATATTGTAACAGGAAAAAAGGTGCGATTAACTTCACTCCCGGCTATAGTCTTTTCAGACTGTTCTGGAGGAATCTGCCATGCCCGATACCGATAACGCCCAAAAACCTTCGCTTTCCCTTCTTGTCGTCGACGACGATCAGGATATCCGTGACCTTATGGCCGAGTATCTTCGCCAGCACGGCTTCACCGTCCGCGTGGCCGACGGCGGAAAGGCCATGTTCGAGAGCCTGGAAAACGAAGTGCCCGACCTTATCGTGCTCGACATCATGATGCCGGGCGAGGACGGCCTGTCGCTGTGCCGTCGCCTGCGCTCCACGGAGAGCCTGGCTTCCGTGCCCGTCATCTTTCTGACTGCCCTCGGCGATACCGCCGACCGGGTGGTGGGGCTGGAGCTCGGGGCCGACGACTATGTGGTCAAGCCCTTTCAGCCGCGCGAACTTCTGGCCAGGATCCGTGCCGTGCTGCGTCGCTCCGGCCGCACGACGGACGCATCCTCCGAACCGGGCCGCCCGGAAAAGGCCTATCACTTCAGCGGCTGGACGCTGGATATTTCGGCGCGTCATCTCATCGCCCCCGGCGGAATGGTGGTGAATCTGAGCGGCGCGGAATACCGTCTGCTCACCATTTTCCTTGAACACCCTCAGAAAGTGCTCAGCCGCGATTTCATTCAGGACGAGCTGCAGGGACAGGAAACCGACCGTAGTCCCTTCGACCGCAGTCTTGACGTGCAGGTGTGCCGTCTGCGTGCGCGTCTGCGCGACACCGGCGACGGAGACAAGGGCCGGGAGAACAAGCTCATAAAAACGGTGCGCGGTGACGGCTACGTGTTCACCAGCGCCATCACGGCGGAGTAGTCATGGGCGCTGCGGAAAGCCGGAACCGGGGCGAAGGAAAGAGCGGCGTGATCTGCCGTCTGAGGCGTCTTGCCTCCCGCCTGTCGCCCGATTCTCTTCTGGCCAGACTCATACTCATTTTTTCGGCCGGCTTTTTTGCGCTGCTTCTGCTCACCACCATTTACGCGGGCGAATCACGTCATTTTTACTTCATGCGCGCGCTCATGGCCGATCGGGCCCGGCGCATGGCGGAAGTGGCCGTGCTGCTCGACGCCACCTCTCCGGAAATCCGTTTCGTGCTGCGCGAACAGCTCAACAGCCGCGGCTTTTTCGTGCGCTTCATGGCCGCACGGCCTTCCGTGTCCGTCCATGAGGACCTGAAGGAAGTGTCGGAGCTCATGGAGTACATGCTGAACGTGTCGCTTGCGCGTCTTTACGGCGACATGCCTGCGGGACACGGACGCGGTATGCACGGCGCGGGCCACGGAAGCGCGAAAAGCCTCATGAACAACGAAGATGTGCCCCGCCGCGGCGTGCTGGCCATTCGCGAGCTGAACCTGCCGAGCCCCATGGAGTCCTTCGGACAGTCCGTGTGCCAGTATTTTACCAGAGACAAGAAGACGCGCGGGCCTTCCGTATATCAGGCCACGGCCGTGGTGCCCCTGCACGACGGCACCTGGGTGGTCATCGAGGATTCCGCGCCGGGCTATCCGCCCATGCCCTATTTCCCCTTCACCAGCATCATGGCCATAGAGATGTTCTTCGTGGCCATAAGTCTGCTGGCCTTCTATCTGTGCGTGAAGCCCCTGCGCAGGCTGGCCCGTGCCGCCGACCGCTTCGGCCGCGACATACGCACTCCGGCCCTGCCGGAAACCGGTCCCACGGAAGTGCGCGAGGCCGCACAGGCCTTCAACCGCATGCAGACGAGCATTCGGGAGTTCCTGGACGAGCGGGAGCGCACGCTTGCGGCCGTGTCGCACGATCTGCGCACGCCCTTGACGAGGATGCGTCTGCGCGTGGAACAGCTTGACGAGAGTCAGCGCATCCCGCTGCAGAAGGACATAGGAGAACTTCAGCAGATCATGGACACCACCATAGACATCGCGCGGAGCAAGAGCGAGAATGTGGCCATGGTGGACGTGATGTCCCTTGTGGAAAGTCTTGTCGAAGACCGTCAGGACATGGGGCAGGACATCCGTCTTGAAGACAGGCTCCAGGAGCCCGAAGCCATGTTCTCCATACGTCCGCTCAAGGCCCGTCCCCTCAGCATGAAGCGCTGTCTTGCCAATCTCATGGACAACGCGCTGCGCTACGGCGGCCATGTGGTGGTGGACGTGGTGGACAGCGACGACATGCTGTCCGTCATCATTTCCGACAGCGGTCCGGGCATAGCCGAGTCGGAACTTAAAAAGGTGTTCGAGCCCTTTTACAGGGTGGAACGCTCGCGCAACCGCAGTACGGGAGGCACCGGTCTCGGTCTTTCCATCGCACGCGGCATGGCCCGCATGCACGGCGGCGACGTGACGCTGGAAAACAGACCTGAAGGCGGCCTCCGGGCCACGGCGACCTTCAAGCGGACGTGAGCGGATACGGGAAAGAAAAAGGAGTTGTCATGAGTCGTTTCATCGTTGTTGCGCTGATTTGCATGGGTTTTGCCCTGTCCGGCTGCGTTGTTCCGCCGCCTCATCACGATGAGCCGGGATACGATCATCCCCGCGGGCACAGACCGCCGCCCCCTGCGGATCATCATCCCTACTGGGGACCGCGGATGCGCTAGTTCGTCTTGTCCGGCCTGAGCCTGCGTGGCTCAGGCCTTTCTTCGGCTGCTGCCCCGGCACGGCTCCCGGAAAAGCCCTTGTTCCTGCTTCACGGCATCCCTGAAAGATGGTTCAGGGGAAAACTTCCGGCTTCGGCCTTGCGGGAACCGTCATACGGAGTCCCGGCAGCGTTTCTGAACATGGAGGTGTGTCATGAAAGCTCTGCCTGCCGCCATCGGTTGTCTTTTTCTTCTGGCCGGATGCATTCCGCCGCAGCCCGGTTCCATGGCCTACGCGGACTATCGTCCCGCGCCCGTGCGGCATGAAGTGCGTCCCGCGCCTCCGGCCCCTCGTCCCGAGGCTCGCAGGCCTGCGCCCGCGCCCCGTCCCGACATGCATAACCCCGCGCCCCGTCCCGGGGTGAACAAGGCTCCATCTCCCCGGCCGGAAAAGCATGTGACGCCGTCCCGTCCCGGGAATCCGCCGAAGTCCCCCGCCATGCAGAGGCCTTCGGCTCCTTCAAAGAAGCCCGGCGGCACACCGCCTTCTTCCGGCAGAAACGCGCCGGGACGCCCTGATGACCGCAGATAGGTCATCAGGCATTTTCCCGAAGAATAAAAAGCCGAAGCTTCCTTGCGGACGATGTCCTGCTGCCCGGACGGAAGCTTCGGTTTGATCGTTTTCCGGGGGCAGCCATGCAACGTCAGCCCTCCTTTTCGGGAGGTCGTCCATCATGAAAATCAGGATCATCCGTACTTTTCTTTTCGTTTTTCTGCTGCTCGGCCTTGTTCCTGCACCGCTGCTTCAGGCTGCGCCTTCCTTTACGGCCAGGCAGCAGGAGCGCGTGACCGCGACCGTGCGGGTCGTCAGTGCCGTGGCTCCGGCGGTGGTGAACATCACAAGCACGCTCGTGGAGCGTCGTTCCGCCCGGGAACTCACGCCCTTCGATTTCTTTTTCAACATGCCCGGCCGCGATCTGCGCGGTGAGAGCATAGGGTCCGGCATCATCATCGACGGACGCCGTTCTCTCGTGCTCACCAACGCCCATGTGGTGAACGGCGCCTCGTCCATTTCCGTGAGACTTCTCGACGGACGCACCTTTTCCGCCGATGTCGTCGGTGCGGAACCCGACTTCGACATAGCCGTGCTGCGTCTCAAGGGCGCGAAGGATCTTCCTTCCGTAGCCATGGGCGATTCCACCGACCTCATGCCCGGGGAGAACGTCATTGCCATAGGCAACCCCTTCGGTTTTTCCCATACGGTGACCACGGGCGTCGTTTCCGCGCTTGACCGCACCATCGAGGCCGAGGACGGCGTGTTCACGGATCTCATTCAGACCGATGCCGCCATCAATCCCGGCAACAGCGGAGGGCCGCTGCTCAACGTGCTCGGGGAGCTTATCGGCATCAATACCGCCATCTACGACAAGGCGCAGGGCATAGGCTTCTCCATTCCCATCAGCAAGGCCCGCCGCGTGGTGGATGAGATCCTCGATCAGGGACACGTCAGCACCCCGTGGCTTGCGCTCATAGGCCAGAACGTGGATCCCCGTACGGCCCGCTATCTGCGTCTTCCCGAGGCCGAAGGCCTGCTCGTGACGGAAGTGTTCAAGAACGGTCCTGCCGACAAGGCGGGACTGCGTCCCGGCGATGTCATCATGGAGCTTTCCGGCAATGCCGTCACCGACAGGGACAAGTTCCTTTCCCTCATGCGCAACCATCAGCCCCATGCTCCAGTGACGCTCAAAATCTGGCGTGACGGCGCAGAAAAGACCTGCACCCTTACCGCGACGGACTTTGACGACGGCACGGCATCCTCTCTTGCGCTGCGGCGCTGGGGCGTGTCCGTGAAGGACGGCAGAAACGGCGCCGTTGTCACGGAAGTGAAGGCCAATTCTCCCGCCGCCCGTCTGGGACTGGAAAAGGGCGATACCATCACGGCTATCTCCGGTCGCGTCACGGATTCCCGCAAGGCTTTTCTGGACGCGTTCAGGCGTGATTTCCTCAAGCGGCAGATACTGCTTCAGGTATTGCGCGGAGGGCGTCTCTATCAGGCCCGCATGGGGATTTAGGCGCAGGCTGCGGCGTTGCGTCCCGGCTGTAAAAAGGCTAAGGTGAGAAATCCCTTTTTCAGGAGTTGAGGTATGAATCATTTCCGTCGTCTTTCCCTGTTGTTCTGTGCGGTGCTGATGCTCGCCGCCCTTACCGGGTGCCTGGCTCAGAATAATATCCGCCTGCTCTATAATCCCGGCGGATCGTCGGCGCTGCCCGTGGCCACGGCTCCCCGCGTTGCCGTGGTGGTGTTCGAGGATCAGCGCGGCCGCATAGACGTCGGCGTCCGCAAGGACGGCAGTCCCTTCCAGCCCAGCTCCAGCGTGGCGGAATGGGTGAGTCAGTCTCTGGCCGACGAGCTGGCCCGTCAGGGTGCGCAGGTGTCGCTGGCGACTTCCATGGCCCAGGCGCAGGCCGGTCAGCCCGACTATATCGTGGGCGGCGTGGTGGAACGCGTGTGGCTTACGGAAAAGAGCATGAGCAACTATGATGCCGTCATCCGTATCCAGACCCGCCTTTACAGCCAGAAGCAGGCCACGATAACGAGAAGCTTTGCCTCCCAGCAGGAAAAGACCGGTATTCCCGGTGCGGCCCTTGCCGAGGAAACGCTTTCCAGCACGCTGGCCGACGTTCTCAAGAACGCATCCATGTCCATCATGGGCGCCATGCGCTGAGATCTGAAACTCTGAACACTGCGCCGCGTCCGTTCTTCGGGCGCGGCGTTTTCTGTCGATGCTCCCCGTTGCCTGGCGGCGCACCGGCATGGAGATGGTATGAGACCTGTCCTCGTCAAGGCCTACGGAGCCCTCAATCCCGCCACGGAAGAGACCTTTCGCGCCGTGCGCGCCGTGCTGGAAGACTGGTACATCCCCGAGGCTGTGGAGCTTTCCGGCGACCTTCTGCGCATCAGCTATGAAGGGGAGGTATTCCCGGATGCGGAAGTGGTGGAAGCCATAAAGCCCTTTCTCTGCGACGAGAGCGAGGGCAAGCTCGACATCCTCGATCTTGAGGCATGGACGCTGCACCGGTACTTTTTTGCCTATGGGCGTCTTCGCGATCACACCGCCACGCTGGATAAGGCTCTTGAGGCCTGCTCCATGCACTGATGGTACGCGCCGTCGTTTCGGACTTTCCTGCGTTTCCTGCTTCGGCGGGTAAGAGCGGTCCCTGCGCAGGGACCGCTCTTACAGAACGTTTCAGGGAGCGCTTCTTTTTTCCTTCCGTAATATGAAACATGATCCGGCTGCCGTCATGCGGCCCGGAGAGCATGCGGCCTTCAATTCCGTTCTTCACGGGATTGAAGGCCTTTTTTGTTTTTCTGCCGCTTCGGGGACACGGTGTTCCGACCGCTTTTTGTTCCGCAGGACACGAAAAAGCGGAAGATGGGCAGGAAGAGAACGGGAAAAGTACGAAATGGAGTCGGATTTCTTTCTGTGACGGTACAAAAATGAA
>CAJJMX010000012.1 GCA_905192935.1 uncultured Mailhella sp. | reverse complement strand
GAACTCGCATCAAAGTTCTCGCTTTCTGCCAAAAAAACCTTGCATTGCTTGTGGTTTTATCATTATCTTAGTAGTGTAAATTTTCTACCCGCACCTAATGACTTTTATAACCCTTCGGGGAGGGGATGTCATGATCAGTCCGAATCTCGTCAAAGACCTGCGTGCTCTGCTGGGCGATGAAAACGTGTTCACCAGTGAAGCCGACAGGCAGTGCTACTCCTACGACAGCGCCGTGCTGCCTCCCAAGGTACCGGCGCTGGTTCTTCGTCCCACGCAGACGGAACAGATAGGCGAAGTCGTCCGCCTCTGCTATGAAGCGGGTCTTGCCATCACCGTGCGCGGCGCTGGTTCCAATCTTTCCGGCGGCACCGTGCCCGACACCGTGGACAGCGCCGTCATCCTCACCAACAGCCTGCAGAAGATTCTCGAGATCAACACCGAAGATCTCTACGCCGTGGTCCAGCCCGGCGTGGTCACCGCCCAGTTCGCCGCCGCCGTGGAAGCCAAGGGTCTCTTCTATCCGCCCGATCCGGGTTCCATGTCCGTGTCCACTCTGGCCGGCAACATCGCCGAAAACGCCGGCGGTCTGCGCGGCCTCAAGTACGGCGTGACCAAGGATTACGTCATGGGTCTGGAATTCTATGATTATGAAGGCAATCTGGTGAAGACCGGCTCCCGCACCGTAAAATGCGTGACCGGTTTCAACCTGGCCGGTCTCATGGTCGGATCCGAAGGCACCATGGGCGTCATCAGCAAGGCCATTCTCAAGCTGGTTCCGCCGCCCCGCGCCTCCCGCGCCATCACGGCCGAGTTCGCCGACGTGCAGGATGCCGCCGACGCCGTGGCCGCCATGATCGCCGCCCATGTGGTGCCCTGCACCCTGGAACTGCTCGATCAGGCGACGCTGAAGTATGTTGAAGCCGACCAGAAGATCGGTCTTCCCGTGGAGGCCGCCGCCATGCTGCTCATCGAAGTGGACGGTCATCCCGGTCAGGTGGCCGACGAAGCGGCCATCGTGGAGGAAGTGCTCAGAAAGTGCAACGCCACGGGCATCCATATCCCCAAGGACGCCGAGGAAAAGAACAAGCTCTGGGCGGCCCGCCGCAACGCTCTGCCCGCGCTTGCCCGCGCCCGTCCCACCTGCGTGCTCGAGGACGCCACCGTGCCCCGCTCCAAGATCCCTGCCATGATCAAGAACCTCAATGAGATCGCGGCCAAGTACAAGCTCGACATGGGCACCTTCGGTCATGCCGGCGACGGCAACCTGCATCCCACCATCCTGTGCGACAAGCGCGACAAGGAAGAATTCTCCCGCGTGGAAGCCGCCGTCGATGAAATCTTCGACGTCGCCCTCAAGCTGGGCGGCACGCTTTCCGGCGAGCACGGCATCGGCACGGCCAAGGCCAAGTGGATGGAAAAGGAAACCAGCAAGGGCACCATTCTCTTCTCGCAGCGCATGCGCCGCGCCATCGACCCCAAGGGCCTCTTCAACGCCTGTAAGATCACGGGGATGTAGTCATGAGCGATATCTCCCGTCTTGCCAGAACTCTGATGAAGCTGGACGACAAGCTGGCCGACTGCATGCGCTGCGGTCTGTGCCAGGCCGTCTGTCCGGTATTTGGCGTCACCCACAACGAAGCCGACGTGACCCGCGGCAAGCTGGCTCTTCTCGACAACCTTGCGCACAAGATCATCGAAGATCCCGACGCCGTGGAGGAAAAGCTGAACCGCTGCCTGCTGTGCGGTTCCTGTCAGGCCAACTGCCCCTCCGGCGTGTCCATCATGGAAATCTTCATGGAGGCCCGTCAGGCTCTTGTGGACTACCGCGGTCTCAACCCCGTAAAGAAGCTGGTGTTCCGCGAACTGCTCACGCATCCGCAGCTTTTCAGCGCCATGATGCGCACCGCCGCTCCCTTCCAGGGGCTCGTCATGCGCCAGAAGGGCGCAAAGACCTACGACATGCCGCTTCTCAGCAAGCTCGTAGGCTCGCGCCACATTGCCAAGCTTCCGTCAAAATCGCTCCATGCCAAGTACGGCAGTCTGCACACCGAAAGCCAGATCGGCGTCAAGGTGCTGTTCTTTGCCGGCTGCATGGCCGACAAGTACTACACCCAGCTCGGCGAGGCCTGTCTCAAGGTGCTCAGGCATCACGGCGTGGGCATAGTCATGCCCTCCGACCTCACCTGCTGCGGCATTCCCGCGCTGGCTTCCGGCGACCGCAAGGGCTTCGTCATGGAAACGCAGAAGAACCTCGAAGTCATCGGCCGCGAGCTCATAGGCGGCGGCATCGACTATGTGGTCACGCCCTGCGGTTCCTGCACGGCCACGCTCAAGGAATGGTGGCCCTACTTCATTCAGGAATTCACTCCCGATCAGCAGAAGACCATCAAGGCCGTGGCCGAGCGCGTCATGGACATCAACGCCTTCCTTGTGGACGTGCTGCATGTGGATCAGATGGAACCCGGTGAACGTCATGCCGGCAAGGTCACGCGCGTGACCTTCCATGATTCCTGCCACCTCAAGAAGAGCGTCGGCGTCTCTGAACAGCCCCGCAAGCTCATCCGCATGAATCCCGACTACGAGCTTGTGGAAATGGCCGAGGCCGACCGCTGCTGCGGCTGCGGCGGCAGCTTCACCCTGTTCCACTACGACCTGTCCAGGGAAATAGGTCAGCGCAAGCGCGACAACATCGTGAAGTCCGGCGCCTCCGCCGTGGCCACGGGCTGCCCCGCCTGCATGATGCAGATTTCCGACATGCTCTCGCAGAACAAGGATGAGGTGGTGGTCAAGCATCCCATTGAAATCTACGCGGAAACGCTGCCCGACTGATTTTGCGTGGAAGAGCGGCCCATGCCGAGCCGCTCTTCCTTTCTCCTGTGCACGCGGGCATGTCCCGGGGCACATTTTCCTGACTCTCCGGCATGGGCATGTGCCCGCGCCGGATACGGGCTCTGCCGCTCTGTCCCGGCAGATCATGAGCCCGAACTGCAAGTCCTGAGTCCGTCCGGCTTCCGCCGACAGGACTTCAGCAACGTACAAACGCTCCAAGGAGTAACAATGACTCAGGATCAACTCGTTGAAGTGGTGAAAGCCAAGGCGCCTTCGGTTCCTGTCACCTTCCATGAGGCCAAGGATTTCGCTGACGCCATGCAGTACGCCGTGGACGTGACGGAAAAGAAGCGTCACTGCGAAATGCTGCTGCCCGTGGAAGGCGAGCAGTACGGCCCTGCCAGTGAAAACGGTTTCCCCACTCTTCTTGAACGCTTCATCGCCGCTCCCGGCCTTTCCGAAGAGGAATACGCCGTTCTGGAAGAAAAGGCGGCCGGCACCGACATTCATCTGCTCCGTTCCGGTCTGCGCGACCACATGGGCGGCTTCGACACCAGCATCACCTGGGCCGACGGCCTCATCGCCGACACCGTGACGTGCGTGGTCAATTCCAACAGCGAGGAAGTGCGTCTCGGCACCATGGTGGCCGAAGTGTCCATCATGCTGGTGCGCAAGGGCACCCTGCTGCCCAAGGTGGAAGACGCCAACGCTCTTCTGCTCGACCTCGTCAACCGCGGCGGAGCTTCCTACACGGCCTTCATCACCGGCCCCAGCCGTACGGCCGACATTGAACGCGTGGGCGCCCTCGGCGTGCACGGTCCCCTCGAACTTCATATCGTGCTGCTGGAGGACTAAACATGGCCGACGCCAAGAACATGAAGGAATATCACGGTCAGATTCAGGAAGCGCTGGACGACAAGTTCCTCCGCGCCACGCTGGACAAGTTCGCCGTTGAATACAAGGCCAACCGCACCCGCATCTTCGAAGGCATGGACGTGGACGGCCTCATCAAGGAAGTGGCCGACATCAAGGACAATGCAGCCCAGCACATGATGGAGCTCTTTGCCCAGTTCAAGACCGAAGCCGAAAAGCGCGGCGTTCACGTGCATCTCGCCTCCACCGGCGCGGAAGCCAACCGCATCATCGCCAAGATCGCCAAGGAAAACAACTGCCACAACATCATCAAGTCCAAGTCGATGACGGCAGAAGAAATCCACCTGAACGACGCCCTCGAAAAGGAAGGCTGCCGCGTGGTGGAAACCGACCTCGGCGAATGGATCATCCAGCTGCGCCATGAGGGCCCGTCCCACATGGTCATGCCCGCCATCCACCTTTCCCGCTACCAGGTCGCCGACCTGTTCACCGAAGTGACCCATGTGCAGCAGGACAGGGAAGACATCCAGAAGCTCGTGAAGGTGGCCCGCAAGGAACTGCGCAGCGAATACGTGAAGGCCGACATGGGCATTTCCGGCGCCAACTTCGCCGTGGCGGAAGCCGGCCTCATCGGCACCGTGACCAACGAAGGCAACCTGCGCCTTGTGACCACCATGCCCCGCGTGCATGTGGTGCTCGCCGGTCTCGAGAAGCTCATTCCCACCATCGCCGACGCCCTCAAGGTGCTTCAGGTCCTGCCTAGAAACGCCACTGCGCAGGCCATCACCTCCTACATCACCTGGATCGCCGGCGCCAACGAATGCGCCGCAGGTCCCGACGGCCGCAAGGAAATGCACATCGTCTTCCTTGACAACGGACGCCTCAAGATCGCCCAGGATCCCGCCTTCAAGGACATCCTGCGCTGCGTGCGCTGCGGCGCCTGCGCCAACGTCTGCCCCGTGTACCGTCTCATCGGCGGCCACAAGATGGGCTACGTGTACATCGGCGCCGTGGGCCTCGCCCTCACCTATCTGTATCACGGCGCGGACAAGGCCCGTGCCCTCGTGCAGAACTGCATAGGCTGCGAATCCTGCAAGAACGTGTGCTCCGCGGGCATCGACCTGCCGCGCATCACCATGGAAATCCGTTCCCGCCTGGTCAAGGCCGAAGGCAACAACGCCGCAGGCTCCGTGATGAGCATGGTGATGAAGGACCGCGACCGCTTCCACAGCCTGCTCAAGTTCATCAAGTTCTCGCAGAAGCCCCTCACCGTGAAGGGCGGCAAGTTCATCCGCCATCTGCCCGCCGTGCTCATGGGCGGCGATCAGAGCTTCCGCCAGCTGCCCGCGCTTGCGCCCAAGTCGTTCCGCCAGCTCTTCAAGAGCGTGGTGAACAACCCCGCCCAGCCCAAGTTCCGCGTGGCCATCTTCTCCGGCTGCGCTCAGGACTTCGTGTATCCCGAGCAGCTCGTGGCCGCCGTGCGCCTGCTCAACAGACACGGCGTGCATGTGGAATTCCCCCTCAAGCAGACCTGCTGCGGCCTGCCCCTCGAAATGATGGGTCAGCGCGAAACCAGCCTCCAGGTGAGCTCGCAGAACGTGAACGCCTTCGAGCCCGGCAAGTACGACGCCATCATCACCCTGTGCGCGTCCTGCGCCGGTCACCTCAAGCACGCCTATCCCGACCTGCTGAAGGATACCCCGGATCACTACCGCACCGACATCTTCGCCTCCAAGGTCATGGACTTCACCTCCTTCGTCTACAACAAGCTCGGCCTGCGTGAAGACGACTTCGTGAAGTCGAGCGAAAAGGTGACCTACCATTCGCCCTGCCACATGCGCAACATGGGCGTGACCGAAGAGCCCCGTGCGCTTCTGAACATGGTCGCCGACTACGTGCCCGCGACCGAAGAAGACATGTGCTGCGGCTTCGGCGGCACCTTCTCCGTGAAGTTCCCCGAACTCTCTGCCGAAATAGGCAAGAAGAAGCTGAAGAACAGTGAAGACACCGGCGCCTCCCTGGTGGTGACCGACTGCCCCGGCTGCGTCATGCAGATCCGCGGCGTGGCCACGGCCAACGATTCGCCCATCAAGGTCGAGCACATCTCCGAACTGCTCGCCCGTCAGATGAAGTAAAACAAGCAGGCCCCGTCCCGCCCGGGGCGGGGCCTTGTTCATGACAGGCTCTGCGGAATTTTCCCCTCTCACGGGAAAGTACCCCATCCCGCAGCAAAAAAAACGCTCAACGATTCCTCACGGCCGCCGCCGTCACGGCAGAGAGCGGCCAAAAACTCCCGCCTTCAAGGCCTCAAAATACCCAAAACCAGGACACGGCATTCCGCTTTTCCTGCATAATCCCGTTTACCTTCTTACAGTCAGTAGAGGAGAGCACTATGAACATTGAACTGCTGGCACTGTTCGCCGTCGCGCCGCTTCTTGTGGCGCTGATCCTCATGGTCGGCCTTCGCTGGTCGTCCATGCGCGCCATGCCCCTGGCCTGGGCCACAGGCGCGCTTCTCGCCATCATCGTATGGCAGCTGCCCCTCGTCAGGGTGATCGCACTTACTCTCGAAGGTTTCATCACGGCTGCCGGCGTGCTTATCATCGTTTTCGGTGCTCTGCTCATCTACTATACGCTCACCTACAGCGGCGCCATGGAAACCATCCAGGCAGGCATGAAAAAAATCAGCCCCGACCGCCGCGTGCAGACCATCATCATAGGCTTCATGTTCGCCGCCTTCATTGAAGGCGCGGCCGGCTTCGGTACCCCCGCCGCTCTTGCCGCCCCGCTCCTGCTCGGTCTCGGCTTCCCTCCCCTCTGCGCCGCCGTCATCTGCCTTGCCTTCAACAGCATCCCCGTGACCTTCGGCGCCGTGGGCACCCCCGTGCTCCAGGGCTTCAAGTCCATTGAAAGCCTCGCCATGACCGCCCTCGGCATCGGTGATCCCGCCGTCGTCTACAAGACCATCGGCGAATACGTCACCCTCATGCATCTGCCCATGCTCTTCATCCTGCCCATCTTCCTGCTGGGCTTCATGACCCGCTACTACGGCAAGAACAAGTCCTGGTCCGAAGGCTTCGCCGCGTGGAAGTACTGCCTGCTCGCCTCCGTCTGCTTCGGCGTGCCCTACTTCATCCTCGCCTGGGCCGTCGGTCCCGAACTGCCTTCCCTGCTCGGCGGCATCATCGGCCTCGGCGTGCTCGTGAAGCTCACCCAGAAGGGCATCTGCGTTCCCGAAGGCACCTGGGACTTCGATACCAGCGACAAGTGGGATCCCTCCTGGATCGGTGAAATCAAGCCTTCCGACGTGACCGAGTACAAGGAACACATGAGCCAGTTCATGGCATGGCTTCCCTACGTGCTGTGCGGCCTCATCCTCGTCGTCACCCGCGTGCCCGCCTTCCATCTGAAGGCCCTGGTCACCGACCCCATGTTCAACATCGGCGCTTCCAACATCCTCGGTCAGGAAGGCGTGACCTCCTACATCGCGCTCATGAACCTGCCCGGCACCGTTCCCTTCATCCTCGTTTCCGTCATCACCATCTTCCTGCACGGCATGCTCCGTGACGACGCCATCGGCACCAACAAGGTCAGCAAGGCCTGGTCCACCGCCTTCGCCAAGATGAAGGCCCCCACCATCTCCCTGCTCGCCGCCGTGGCCCTCGTGTCCATCTTCAAGGGCACGGGCGTCAGCGAAGCCACCAACCACGTCTCCATGCCCATGGCTCTGGCCCAGTGCCTGGCCGATCTCGCCGGCGGCGCATGGCCTGCCCTCGCCTCCTACGTCGGCGGCCTCGGCGCCTTCATCACCGGTTCCAACACCGTGTCCGACATGCTCTTCGCCAACTTCCAGTGGGATATGGCCAGAACCCTCGGCTACACCGTGCCCCAGCACTTCATCATCGTGGCTGCTCAGGGCGTCGGCGGCGCCATGGGCAACATGATCTGCATCCACAACATCGTGGCCGCCTGCGCCGTGCTCGGCCTCATCGGCAAGGAAGGCGACATCCTTCGCCGCACCGTCATCCCCTTCGTCCTTTACGGCATCGCCGTGGGCATCGTGGCCTTCATCCTGATGTAAGAGCCCTCTGCCTCATGTAGAAAAGGCCGCCTCCGGGCGGCCTTTTTCGTGGCGTCCATCCCTCGCTCCGCCCTCCTGTGCCGGACTTTTCTCTCCAGAGAGAAGAGCGTACCCTGACTCGCGAAACAGCAAGGCAGGAACACGACGGGAGACCAACGCCTTTTTCCGGCAGCCTTGAAAAAGTCTCTCCGCCCGGAACGTCCGGCATTCTTGAGGACTCTTCATGGAACAGCATTCCTTCTTCGACGACGATACATCCAAGCCTCTGGCGGAACGCCTTCGACCGCGCTCTCTCGACGAATTCTTCGGGCAGGAGCATCTGCTCGGCAAAGGCAAGGTGCTTCGCAGACTCATAGAAACCGACCAGATATCCTCCATGATATTCTGGGGGCCTCCGGGCGTCGGCAAGACCACGCTGGCGCGCATCATCGCCGGACACACGAAATCGAACTTCATCGACTTTTCCGCAGTCACGAGCGGCATCAAGGAAATACGGGCCGTCATGCAGCAGGCGGAAAAGGACCGGCAGTACGGCAGGCGCACCATGCTCTTCGTGGATGAGATCCACCGCTTCAACAAGGCGCAGCAGGACGCCTTCCTGCCCTTCGTGGAAAAGGGCAGCATCATCCTCATAGGCGCGACCACGGAAAATCCGTCCTTCGAGGTGAACGGCGCTCTTCTTTCCCGCTGCAAGGTCTTCGTGCTCCATCAGCTTGCCGAAAAGGACATGACCGCCCTGCTCGAGCGCGCCCTGCACGATCCCCGCGGCTTCGGCAATCTGCATGTTTCCATGCCTCCCGACATGCTGGACATCATTGCCGCCTTTTCAAACGGCGACGCTCGTTCCGCCCTCTCCACGCTGGAAATGGTCGTGCTCAACGGGGAAACGGAAGGCGACCATGTGCGCATTTTTAAAGAAACTCTGGAAGAGTGCACCTCACGAAAGTCCCTGCTCTACGACAAGAAGGGCGAGGAGCACTACAACCTCATTTCCGCCCTGCACAAGTCCATGCGCAATTCCGATCCCGATGCCGCCGTGTACTGGCTCGCCCGCATGCTGGAAGCCGGAGAGGACCCGCTCTACATCGCCCGGCGCATCGTGAGATTCGCCAGCGAGGACGTGGGCCTTGCCGATCCGCGGGCGCTGGATACGGCCGTGTCCGCCTATCAGGCCTGCCACTTCATCGGCATGCCGGAATGTTCCGTGAACCTCACGCAGGCCGCGGTGTATCTCTCCCTTGCTCCCAAGTCCAACAGTCTCGACGTGGCCTACTGCCGGGCAAGAAAGGACGCGCTTTCCATGCTCGACGAGCCCGTGCCCCTGCAGATACGCAACGCCCCCACCCGACTGATGAAGGAACTCGACTACGGCAAGGGCTATCAGTACGCGCACGACACCAGGGAACGACTGACCGCCATGCACTGCCTGCCCGACTCCCTGCTCGGCAGGACCTACTACACGCCCACGGAACAGGGACTCGAAGCACGCTGCAAACAGCGCCTTGACGCCATCAAGGCATGGAAGAAGAAGCACGAACAGAAGGATACCGGGGCAGATGAGCCCAAAGAGACCGCGGACGAATAAGCGTGCCGGCATAAGTTTTATCAGTAAAACTTTATTTGACAAATATCATCATTGCCCCTAGGCTGGACACGCCCGCCCAACGTCAAGCCCGGGAGTCCACGTTGTCCGCCGCGTCTTCCTTCTCCACGTCCGCCGCGCCCCTGTGCGCTCTGCCGTCCCGAGCCGAGCTCATCCGGCTCACGCTTCCCCAGATGGGACTCATGCTCTGTCATCTGGCCATCTCCATGACCGACGTGTGGAGCGCCGGAAGACTCGGACCTGAAGTTCAGGCCGCCATCGGCGTGGTGGCGCAGATATTCTCTCTGCTCATGCTGCTCACCTCCCTTGTGGCCAGCGGCTGCATGGCGACGGTGAGCCAGTCTCTCGGCGCGGGGCTCGTTTCGAGGGCAGGCCGCTACGCGGGACTCATCATCATGCTTTCCGCCGCCATGGGCACGCTCGTGGCGGCCGCCGCCATACTTTTCGAGCCGGTTCTGTTCCGGGCCATGGGCATTTCCGACTCCCTGCGGCCTGCGCTCTCCACGTTTTTCACCGCCTACTGCTGTCAACTTCCCTTCTATTATGTGCTCATCATGGTGAATTCCATCTTCCGGGCCTACAAGAAGGTACTTTTTCCGCTGCTCACGCTTGTGTTCATGGCCGCGGCCAACGTCGTCGGGGATCTCGGCTTCGGTCTGGGGTATTTCGGTCTTCCGGCCTCAGGCGCTGCGGGCATCGCCTGGACGACCTTTGCCTGCGCCGTGCTCGGTCTGGCGTGCAATCTCGTCCTTGCGTCGATCTACGGCGTGCTTCACCGGCACAGCTTTGCTCCATGGCGGTGGAACCGCCGCGCCATGCCGTATCTTTTCCGCGTGGGCATGCCTGCCGCCGCAGGACACATCATCACGCATCTGGGAAGCCTCACCACACTCGCCATCGTGGGTCTTCTGCCGGAGAGCACCAGCGCCCTTGCCGGCATGAGCGTGGGCGGCAGGGTGCATGCCATGCTTCTTTTTCCTCTTGGGGCGCTCAACATGTCCATGGTCATCGTGAGCGGCCACCTTCTCGGCGGCGGTCTGCGGGACGGTCTGTATCTTTTCGGACGAAAAGCCGCCGTGCGGCTGGGACTTGCGCTCATTGCGCCCTGTCTCATTCTCTGGCTGCTGCGCGAACAGGCGGCCGCCTTCTTTTCGGACGATGCGGCCGTGCTGAAGCAGGCCTCCGTCTTTCTGTTCTTCGCCTGTCTCACCGTTCCCTTCACGGGCATGACGGGCATGATGAACGCGCTTTTCTCCGGCGCCGGGGCCACCAGACTTTCCTGCCGGGTGGGAGCCGTCACCTGCTGGCTGGTGGGCATACCTCTGGCGCTCCTTCTGGGAATCGGCCTGAACATGGGAGCTGCTGGCGTCTTCGCCGCAGGTGCCGCCGCTCAGATGGCCGCCTTTCTCTGGACGCTGCGCATCTTTCACGGAAAAAAATGGCTTGAATACGGCATGAGAAAGCGGCAGACTGCCTGAAAACACGGAGGTCTCCATGACGGAATGTCCCGGTCATGAAGTGCCGGAGAGAAGAAATCTTTCCCCGGCTCTGGAAAACTACCTTGAAATCATCTTTCTTGAAGAAGCCAGAGACGGCGCGGCCCGGGCAAGTTCCATAGCCGATGCCGCAAAGGTAAGCCGTTCCACCGTGACGAGCACGCTCAAGACCCTCAAGGCCATGGGTCTTGTGGAATACGAGCCCTACAGCCTCATTCATCTCACGAAGGAAGGCCGCCTCATCGGCCGCGACATCACGCACAGGCACATCATCTTCCGGGAATTCTTCGAACAGGTGCTCCAGCTCGATCATGAAGAGGCCGACGCCGTGGCCTGCGAACTGGAACATGTGGTCCCCGCTCCGGTCATACGCCGCTGGGGACAGTTCGTTCTCTACCTGCGCAACCGGGACTTCTGGAAGGACTGGCAGGAAGACTACAGACTCGAAAGAAAAAAGCTCATCGGAACCATGAACGAAACCTTCCGCAACATGGGTTCCCTCGACAATCAGGACGAAGTGAAGGAACTGGCACGAAAATACCGCTGAACCGTCAAAAAGCAGAAGGCCGCAGGAGCTCCCCGCGGCCTTTTTTGATGCTGTCCGTCCCGCGTTCCGGCCGGATCGGAAGCGCTACCCGTCCGAAAGCCGGTAATGCACGGGCACGATGACGTTGAAGCCGCCCTTCACGCCCACGTCCAGCCCGATGAGACGCTCTCCAAGACGCTTTGCCGCCGCATCGAGCACGGCGCGTCCCGAACCTTCGGCCAGCGTGCAGGCATCCACACGGCCGTCGGCCGACACATGAACCCGCAGAGCACAGGTGCCTTCCGCTCCGGAGCGCCTTCCCTGACGGGGATACTGCTTGTGCTTCTCCACGGCCTGAAGAATGGCCGCAAGCACCGCGCGCCTTCCGTCGGCCTTCGCCTCGACGCTTCCCGCCGCCCCGGGCATGGCGGACGCCCCGGAAGAACCCGAAATCTCTGCGCTCTTCCCGGACACGGCCGTATCCGGCCCGGGCTGCACCTTCTCTGCGGGCGTCACTGCTTTTCTTTTCGGCACATCTTCCGGCTTCTTTTTCGGAACCCTTTTCGGAGTCTCCTTCTTCCGCACTTCCGGTCGAGGTTCAGGCTTCGGCTTCACGTCTGGTTCCGCCTTTTTCTCCAGCGAAGGTTCGGGCTTCACGTCCGGCCTCACCTCTTCGGGGATCTCGAAATCCGAGGCTTCAGCCAGAAGCCTGTTCGTCTCCGGCGGAGCCTTTTTCACCTCGGGAACGGTGCGGAACTCGGCATGCATGAGCGTGATCCTCTCCTGCCGCACGGCCGGAAGGGAAAGCGTCTTTTCCGCCTGCATTGCCAGCGCACAGAAAAAAGTCATGGCCATCACGCCGAGCATGCCCGCAGCCGCCGCATTCCTGCTGAGACGCTGTTCCGTGAGCCCGTAAAACAGCCGGACGGGGCAAACGCTAGCGGCTTTGTTCCCGCTCTGTACTGATGACAAAACGTCCTCCCTTCCTGACCTTGGCCTTGTCCACCACGCCCACGAAGGCCTCGAAAGGCGCGTTTCTGTCCACATGCAGATTGAGCAGCGCCTCAGGACGTTCCGCAAGCACGCCGTCAAGCTCGTCCTTTCCGATCTGCCGACCTTCGTAGTGCAGGGTTCCGTCGGCCCTGATGGATATCACCTGCTCGCGCCTGTCGTCGGGAGCTTCCGCCTCGCTGGAGGCGGGAAGCAGGATGTCGAGGACCGGACGGCTGAACGTGGTCGTCATGATGAAAAAAATGAGCAGCATGAAAATGGTGTCGATGAGCGGCGTCAAATCGATGCCGGGCTCGTCTTCCAGACCGAAATCAAACATCTTCATCATTGTCGAAAACCTTTCCGCCCTTTCTTTTCCGGCAGAAGTCCAGCGCACGATAGCTGTATTCCACCACTTCGATATGGAAGGCCTTGAAGCGCAGCATCAGAAAATAGTAGACCATGAGCGCGGGAATGGCCACGCACAGCCCCATGATGGTGGTGACGAGAGCCTCCCATATGCCGTTGGCCAGCATGGCCGTATCCGGCGCGGCATTGCCGCCTATGGTGCGGAACACCGTGACCATGCCGAGGATGGTGCCGAGAAGACCGAGCAGGGGCGAAAGCACGGAAACAAGCCGCAGATAGCATATCTCTCGGGTCAGGCCTTCAAAATTGCGATGGAAGAGATAGGCGATCTCCGCGCGTATGTCCTCCGAATGACCGGAATGCGTCTGCACGATGTCGCGCACGATGCAGATGAGGGGATTGTCGCCCTCATAGCTCATGCACTCGCCCGACACTCCCTCCTTCTCAAGTTCGGGAAAGGTCCTTTTGAAGTCCCGCCAGACCAGAAACAGAAAGATATAGCTCTTCAGCGCGAGATACACGCCTGCGCAGGCCACAGCCGCCAGAACGACGCCTGCGGGTCCTATGGTTCCGTAAAGTTCCGACCAGTTCATGCTCCTGTCCTTTTCCGCCCCGCGGCCGGAAGGCCTGCGGAAGCCGTATTCGGCATATATGTTTTTGAGGTGTTTCTGTTACGGGGCGCGCCTCCTGTCGTGAGAAGGCGCCTTTTTTGTCAGCACTTCTCCAGCATGCGCCGGATGAACGCCTGCGCACGACGGCAGTCTTCGTCATCGGGATGCCTGGCGGCCTCGGCGATGCGGGCCCTGCGTTCTTCCGTCATGGGATGCACGTTGCCCGCCATGCGCGCCATGACGTCCAGCACCTTCGGATCCACCTTTCCCTGACAGAGCCAGGAACCCAGCACCGTGTTGCCCCGGGAAGGCTCAAGAGCCAGGGACTCTCCGCGTGCCATGCATTCCCTGGCGTGATCGGAATCGGGCCAGGCGCCCAGCGTGCCGAAAAAGGCCAGTCTCGTATTCCGCACGCCTTCAAGCCAGGCGCGGGTCCCGGCGTCGGGCATGCCCTTGTCCACCCAGTAACCCACGGCGACAAGTCCGTATTCATCCGTATGGTCCGGCGCATTCTCCACGGGCACCACGGTGCACTCCGGCAGCACCCCGGAGACGGCCAACGCCACCTTCTTCGTATTTCCGGTAAGAGAGGAATAAACGACCAGTGTTTTCATGAGTATGCTCCTTATAATGTTTTTTCATGTCCGAGAGCGCCGAAAAAGGAACGGCGATCCGAGCTCTTCACAGCTTCGGCGGGCACTGTTCTCACCTGTCTGCGAGCTCCTTTTTCATGCTCAGAAAGGAGGCCTTCACCGAAGGAATGATCCTGTGATTCTCCCGTCCGGCATAGACGGAAAAGACCACGCATCCTCCGGCATCGAAGAACTGCACGGAGTGGCTCTCCAGTCCCATGAAGGGCATGGAAAGAAAGGCCATCTCCGAAACGGCGTCGGCCCGAATATGCCCGCCGAGCTCCTGTCCTTCCCTGAGATTGTAAAAGCCGTGCCCGAAGCTTCCCGGCGGGATGCGTCCCGAAACTTCCACGACGTGTCCGCCGTGCTGCATGATGAACGTGGCCTTTTCCCAGGAAACAAGGCCTTCCCATACCTTCGTGAAGCTGCTGCCGGACGTGAACGCGCACATGCCGGCGGGAAGCGCCAGCGCCACCTCCTTTTCCGTCACGTTGAACGTATGCGCGAGACCGCCGAGCATCCAGGGCTTTTTTTGTGCAAGAGCCGCCTCCAGCTTCCGCGTCAGATCACCGGATATCGTGTGTTCCGTCATGGATTCTCTCCCGGACAGTTTGTTCCGCACAAAGGCCGCGTTCCTGCCGAAAAAGAGGCAGACGCAGGGCGCTCGTGCAGGAAAGTTTCATGAGTTCCAGATCATGCGTGATGACGATCACGCAGGTTCCTCGCCGGGCCAGCAGCTCCAGAGCACGGGCCATGCGCGTCATGTTGCCGCCGTCCAGACCGCTGGTGGGCTCGTCGAGAATGAGCACGTCGGGATTCTTGGCAAAGGCGCAGGCAATGACGAGCCTCTGCTTTTCCCCGCCGGAAAGCGACTGCGGATGTCTTCCGGCCAGGGCGGAAAGTCCGAAAAGCTCCATGAGTCCGGCCACGGAAAAGCTCTCCCGGTCCTTCTCCGGAAGAATACTCTTCTTCGCCTGTCTTCCGGCCAGAAGAACGCTCACCTCAAGCTCCTGTTCCACGCTCTTCATATGCAGCTGATGATCGGCATTCTGAAGAACGACGCCCACCCGGCCGAGAAGCTCCTTTGACTCCACCTCCCTGCCGTTTATGAAAAAACGTCCCGACTGACCTCTGGACAGACCGGTAACGAGACGGGCCAGCGTGGTCTTTCCTGCGCCGTTGTGTCCCAGAAGTGCCGTCACTCCCGGACCGAGGAAGAAGTCCGCAAGGTCAAAGATCCGCCTGCCGCCCCTGTAGGCAAAGCTCAGGCCCTCCACTCTCAGGCCGCGTTCATCCTCCCGGCGGCAGGGCACGACGCTCTCCGGCAAAGTCTTGCGCACGTCCTCCACCCGGCAGTCGCGAAGGCCGCAGCTTCGGCGCAGTCCTTCATCTTTCAGCAGGGCAAAGGAACCCATGGCGCACACCTCTCCCCTCTTCATGACGAGCACGCGGTCGGCCACGCCTTCAAGCCAGTACAGCCTGTGATCCACCACCAGCACGGCCATGCCGCTTTCCTTGAGCGTGCGAAGCCTGCGTGCAAGCTCGGCCGTGGACTCCGGATCGAGGTTGGCCGTCGGCTCGTCGAGCACGAGAGCGCGCGGCTCATGCGAGAGAATGGACGCAAGTCCCACCTTCTGCTTCTGGCCTTCGGAAAGCTCATGGATGGAATGATACAGCAGATCCGTCAGTCCGAAGGAGACCGCCGCCTGCCGGACCTTCTGCCGCGTGACGGCGGCAGGCAGGCCCTGCCATTCATGCACGAAGGCCAGTTCATCCTCCACGCCGAGAGCGAAAAACTGCTGTTCCGGATCCTGAAAGAGCGTGCCCGCCATGCGGGAGATCGCTCCGGGCGACATGGTTTTGGTATCTTTGTCGCCCACAAGCACCCTGCCCTGCAGCGAGCCCCTGAAGTAGCCCGGACAAAGGCCGTTGGCGAGACGCATGAGGGTCGTCTTTCCGCAGCCGCTCTGCCCGGTAACAAGCACCAGCTCGCCGGGGCGCACGCGGAAATTGATGTCGCGCACGGCGGGAGATCCGGCAAAGGGATAGGTGTAGGTGACATTTTCAAAACATATCATGACCTCTCTCCTCATCGGGCACGGGCTAATGCATCGCGGACACGGAAGGCCCGCCCCAAAGCACATGACAGCAGAAGGCGGCGGCTGCCGCGGCAAGCGCCAGAGCGACGAGCAGCGTATCGAGCCTCGTCCAGGCGGACGGCCTGAAGGGCACGAAGACTCCTCCCGATTCAATGCCCTTGAGTTCCGCCGCAATGCCGAGCTCTTCGGAAGTGCGCAGCGAGCGGAAAAGCATAGGCGTGAAGACAAGACGCAGCGTCATGAGAGGATGAAGAAACAGGGCCTTCGGACCGAGGTCGTAGCCGCGGATCTTCAGGGTCTCCGCCACCTGCTTCATGTCGTTCATGAAGGTGGGAATGAAACGGATCATGACCGCGCCCGGAAGATAGATGCAGAAGGGAAGGCGCAGCCCCTTGAGCGCGGTGAGAAGCGACTGAATCCGGCAGGTGAGCGCAAGCGGCAGCACCACGTTGAGCATGACCGCGCCGCGCATGAAGGGCACGGCCAGTCCCGCCGGAGAGAACGGCATGGACGGCAAAGCGCGGGACACGCCCCACGAACAGAGCGCGGCCGCAAGCATCATGAGCGCCATGAAGGCGTAGGCGACAGCCAGGGCCCGGAAACGGCGCACGGACAGGGCATAGACGAGAGAGGCGAAAAAAAGCACGGCCTGCCCCTCCGGAGAGGACACGGCTATGGTCGATGCCGAGGCAAGCAGCGTGACGAACATTCTGGAGCGCGCGTCAAACTCCGCCCCGGGAACAGCCTCAGGATGAACAGCTCCGGCATAGTCTCTATTCACGAATGATGCCCGCATGACGCAGCTCCTTCACGGCCTTCACGCCGGAAAAAAGACCTCCCACGGAACCCAGGTAGCCTATGGCCACAAAGGGAACGACCATGACCATGAGCGCCGGATTCTCGCGCATGAAAAGCCAGGACACGCCGAGCGAGAGCGCCTTGCTCACGACGTCGAACACGGCTGCGCCGATCACCGCGTTTCCCGCACCTGCCCCATGACGGCCCGGCCACATGGCCGCCTCGGCGGCCAGAGCTCCCGCAAACATGGGTGGAATGAGCGTCACGCTTGCGCCGAGCAGCAGCATGCTCACGATGATGTTGATGACCGTAAAAAGCAAAAGCGTGCCCGGACGTCTCACCTTGCACAGCATGACCACAAGAAGCGTGGTGAACACGAGATTCTTGCCCATGAGACTCACGGGATTCATGCCGCCGCCGGCAAGGGCTATGAGCAGCGTGGAAACCTTGGAAGCCGCGGCGAACACGCCTACGACCACAAGCTCCTGCGCACTCCAGCGGGGAAAAAAACGAGTCATGAAACATTCTCCTGAATTCGCACGGCAGGAAGGGCCGGGGATACGCCCCGGCCCGATGACGCTAGAAGCGGTAGCTCAGCTTCACGTTGGCGTGCAGGCCGGGTTCAAGAATGGCCGTATTATACTGATAGCGCTTGTCGAAGAGGTTCAGCACTTCCGTAA
>CAJJMX010000011.1 GCA_905192935.1 uncultured Mailhella sp. | reverse complement strand
GAGAACAAGCTTCATGTAGCTGCCGTTGGTATGTATGGCCGCGTAGTAGGCCATTCGTTTCAGAATGGTCGTCTTCTGCACGATGGATACGATGATGAGGGCGCCGAGTGTCATCCACGCGGGATCGGCCGTCCACGGACCGAGCACGGCCTGAAGCGGCGCTATGCCGGAAAGGCCGTACAGAAACATCATGATGAGCGACACCACCAGGTTGTCGGTGAGCTCCAGGGCGTAGCCCATGACGCCCCACAGCGTGATGGCCAGAAATACCTTGATGTTCCAGGTGAACGCCTCGCTCTCGGGAAGCAGAAGAAGGGAAAGAGGGACGAGAAAATTGACGGCCCATTTGATACTGGTCACTCGACCGGATGATTCAGACATGGGAGAACTCCACAAGAGACGTCATGCTTCGACGCGGGAGGAAAAACCGCGCGAGAGTGCCGCCGCCAGGCTGAGATTGCCGCGAATGAGCGGAGCAAGAGAAGACTGTCCCGCCGTCCAGGCCACAAAAACCGCAAGCATGGCCATGAGACCGCGCGGACGCGACAAGGCGTCGAGAGCGTCCGCCAGAGCGCACGGCGCCGCCTCTACCTTCGTCGCGCAGACGAAGAACTCCGACGGCTCCGTGGAAAGCACGGAAAAACGTTCCACACAATCTTTGGGAAGTCCGTTCCACGGCATGCCGAAGGCCTTTGCCGTGCGGGCGCTCTCCTTGTCGGCCCAGGCCATGACTTCGACGAAGTCCCTGTTTCCCCCATGCAGCGCGGCGTCGAAACTGCGTACCTCGCGCGCGTAGCGCTCGAGGTAAAAGGGCTCCTTGCCCTGAGGCGTCTGCTTCGTGCTGAGGAAATTGTCCGACACGCGCTCCGTAATCACAAAATAATGGTCGCCGCAGGTGAGAAAGTCCTTGCCGTCCAGCGTGGGCAGCGGACAGGATGCCGTGATGCCCTGTTCCGCCAGGACTCGGGAAATATGAATATGATGCCTGAGACCTTCAAAATTGCCCCCGGTCTTCAGACTGTAGTCCGGCCCGAGATGCCATACGCCCGTGGCTATGGCCGCGCCGGTATCCCTGGCTTCCTGAATAGTCCTGTCTTCCAGTCCCCAGTTTCTGAGAATCTCATGGAGATTGTCTTCCATTCCGTCATCTCCCGGATACAAAAAAGCCGGAAAAGAGAGACTCTCTTTCCCGGCTCCGAATACTTATAAGTTCTGAATGCTTTCGTAAGAAATGGAGTTGTCGGGCTGCACGCCTTCAAAATTCATGGCCTTGTAGTCCGTGCGGTCGAGGGTCATGCGCAGGGCAAAGGGTCTCGCGTCCTTGTCCAGCGGGTCCATGACGAGCCGCCGGGCCAGCGTCTCCATGAGGTTGCACTCCGCATACACGCAGCCTTCCACGTCGTGCGGAAGCGAATTGCTGATGCAGTCGCCCGCCACGTTGAACACGGCGGCCCGGCCGCCGCCGAGCGTACCGTCCACGCCGTTGGGCAGACATTCCACATATTCGGGATGTCCCGTGCCGTCGCAGAGCATGTCGATGACGTCCTGCGCCATCATCTGCGTGGCGTACAGAGCAAAGGCACGCAGTCCCATGGCCGCGTATCGCGTGGCCGTGCGGGACATGTCATAAGGGGAGAACAGGGGCATCTGACCTTCACGGGGCGTATGCATGGGCGGCCAGCCTGCGCAGTGGATCTGCTCTCCCTGGCCGAGCAGACAGGAAATATTCATGGGATTCAGATGCTCGCCGCACTGCAGACCGCCTATTTTGCCGATCTCGGTGTCGAACACCTGCATGGTGCTGCCGTTGCCGCAGGCCCAGATGATCTTCTCGCATCCTGGAGGCGACATCTTGCGATGCTTGCCCATGAGATTGCCCTTGTTGTCGAACCAGAACTGGGTGAGGTACAGGGTGGTGCCGTCGGCTTCCGTGGCGGAAATGCACACGAAGATATGATTGCGGCGGGCGGCCTCGCTGAGCTGCCTCATTTCAGGACTGCCGTAAGTCAGCGCATTCTGATGCAGCTTCATGAGAAACTTGTGCCCGAAGGAGGGAGCGCCCATCCAGATCCACCACGGGTAGCCGGGCAGAAATGCTTCGGGAAAGTCAATGAGCTCGGCGCCGTTGCGTCCGGCCTCGTCAATAAGCGCACAGGCCTTGTCCACAGACGCCTTCAGGTTCAGGAAGACGGGAGCAGCCTGTACGGCGGCAACTTTGACGGTGGGAAACAGCATAGGTATCTCCTTGTTGTTCTGATGATGACCCGCGTTCCTTCAACAAGAGAACAGGAACGATTTCACATAGCTATCACAAAAAATCTCCGACATTGAAATACGCATCGAGCCTTCCCGCCCCCGCCCGGACACGGGCAGGGAACGGGAAGGACGATGATGCTCGGAGGGGAGAGCCGCACTGTGCCGGAGCCTTCAGGCTCCGGCAAGCGTTCCATGACTACAGTCGGCAGGCGGCGTCATAGCCGTTGCGGATGGCATGACGGACGTTCTTCGGGCCTTCGGCGCAGTCGCCGGCCAGCCAGAAGGTGGGAGCGCAGTCGCGGAAGGCTTCGGCCTGATCCTGAAGCGCACGGGTGCCGAGGGCAATGACCACAGTGTCGGCTTCCAGGAAGCGGACGCCGTCGGGAGTTTCCACTTCCACGCCCTTGTCGGTGATCTTCTTGCAGCAGGCCCTGGTCAGATAGGAAACATGCTCGTTGGTATCGATTTTTTCCACCAGCACGATGCGCTGCGTGTAGCCCGTGCGGCGGGCGATGAATTCGTCCATTTCCACCATGGTGACGTCGCGGCCCGCTTCCGCAAGATGCAGCGCACATTCGCAGCCCGTGTCGCCCGCACCGACGATGACGACCTTCTGACCTACGGCGTCGCGGTCCACGAAGGCCTGGGTGGCCAGCATGACGTTCTTGCCGTCGATGCCCGGAATTTTGGGCAGGGCGGGCACGGAGCCCGTGCAGGCGATGACCACGTCGGGATAGGCGGCTTCGATGAGTTCGGGGGTGGCTTCCGTGTTCAAAAACACCTTGATGCCGAGCTGACCCACGCGATGGATGAGCCAGTTCTTGAATTCCATGAGCGGATACTTGAAGGACACGTAGTCGGCAAAGGAAATCTGACCGCCGAGGTGATCGCTCTTTTCATAGAGGCGCACTTCGTGACCGCGTTCCGCGGCCGTAATGGCGGCCTGCATGCCGGCGGGACCGCCGCCGATGACGGCCACGACCTTCTTTTCGGTGGCCGGAGGAATGATGTCGGTTTCAATGCCGATGCGGGGGTTCACGGAGCAGGCGTAACGCTTGACCACGTCTCTGGTGAAGCCGGTGATGCCGCCGCCGAAGACGCGGGCGTTCTTTTCATCGAGGCAGTTGAAGCACTTGATGCAGGGACGGATTTCCTCACGCTTGCCGAGGCGGGCCTTGTTGGCCCATTCGGGATCGGCAATGACGGTGCGGGCCATGGCCACGGCGTCGCAGTGGCCTTCGGCGATCATGCGTTCCGCATCTTCGGGATCGGTGATGCTGCCCACGATGATGACGGGGATCTTGATGCCGTGCTTCTTCGCCGCCACGCCCATGTATTCGTTGGGGCACTTGGGCATGAATTCGGAGGGGAACATTTCCGGACGGCTGCGCAGCACGCCGCGGTTGCCGCGGGAGAAGTGGACGAGATCGATCTTGTCTTCGATCATCTTGATGAACTCGCACGCTTCGTCGATTTCCAGACCACCGGGCTGACCTTCGGTGCCGGAAATGCGGTATTCCAGCAGGAAGTCGGGGCCCACGCGCTTACGAATTCTGTCCAGAACCATTATGGGGAAACGGGCGCGGTTTTCCAGACTGCCGCCCCACTTGTCCTTGCGGTGGTTTTCCGCAGGTGAGAGGAACTCGCCGAGCAGCCACTGATGCGCACCGTGCACAAGGCACATCTTGAAGCCGGCGTTCTGGAGGAAGTGGCAGGTTTCGGCGAAGTGATCGGCCACCTGATCCATCTGTTCTTCGGTGATCTCATCCACGACCTGACCGTTGGGGAGCACGCAGCCGGAAGGCGCAATGGGATTTCTGCCGCCGTTGACCAGCGGGAAGGCATATTTGCCGCCGTGTTCGATTTCAATGGAGGCGATGGCGCCCGCCTGATGAATGGCGTCGGTCATCTGGGTCAGATAGGGCAGGTTGTTGATGTCCTGAAGATTCACATTATGGAAATGGGAACGACCGCGATCCTGATCCACGGCCGCTTCGCCGAGGGTCACGCAGGCCGCGCCGCCGAGCGCTCTGTTGCGGAAATGCGCGATGGATTCAGGACGAATGTAGCCCTCAGGCGTGATGAAATGCATGGCCTGCGCCGTAGGTGCAGTCCAGATGCGGTTTCTGAAGCGGATCTTTCCAACCTGAAGAGGTTCAAAAAGATGGGGATAAGCACGGATCATGACATACTCCTGTATAGCCGGCGGTGTGGCCGGAACTTTGCTTTTGTCTGGATAAAAGCAAAAAGTATGCCATAATAAAATAGTTAATGATTACAATGGAATAAAATAGTACTAAACGATATTTAGTAAAAAATCACCAAATATCGTCTTATTTTTTCACCATATATGGTGAAGCATAGCAGATTCCCAGCTTCTGTATCCGGGCCCGAAGGGTGTTGGGATGCATGTCCAGGAGCTCTGCGGCTCCGCCCTTTCCGCTTATTCTGCCGCCGGAGAGCTCCAGAGCCCGAAGAATGTGCCGCGTCACGGCTTCCTTCATGGTCTCAAAATGCCGGGAAGAAGCCCCGGAAAACGGCTCTCTGAGGCCGTTTTCCGCGGGAGTTTCCTTCGGCATGAAGCATGCTGTCGGAGAAATGACCAGCGGTCTGCGCATGTCTCCCATCCAGAGAATGACGGCCCGCTCCACGGCATTGTTCAGTTCGCGCAGATTCCCGGGCCAGGGATAGGCAAGAAGCTCCTTCATGTTCTCCGGGGAGGGTTCGGGCAGATCCTGCACGCAGTACTCGGAACATTTCCGCCTTATGAAAAAGCGTATCAGCACGGGAATGTCCTCCGGGCGGCGGCGCAGCGGCGGAATGGCGATGGGAAACACGCTGAGACGAAAATAAAGGTCGGAACGGAAGGTTCCGGCCTGAACCATCTTGTCGAGATTCCTGTGTGTGGCGGCTATGATGCGCACGTCGATGCGCTTCTCCTCATCGCCGCCCACGCGTTCAAGAACACCTTCCTGAAGGACGCGCAGAAGTCTGGTCTGCGCGGGCAAGGAGAGCTCTCCCACTTCGTCGAGCAGCAGCATGCCCCGATCCGCGCGTTCAAAAAAGCCCTTTCTGGAGGAAACGGCCCCGGTGAAGGCTCCCTTTTCATGGCCGAACAGTTCGCTTTCCAGAAGAGATTCCGGCAGACTGCCGCAGTTCATCTTGATGAAGGGAGCATCCACGCGTCCCGACGAGCGGTACAGCGTTTCGGCCACGGCCTCCTTGCCGGTGCCCGTTTCCCCGAGAAGAAGCACGGGACAGTCCTGCCGCGAGACCTGCCAGAGCATTTCACACACCTGCCCCATGCCGGGAAGCTGCACCAGAGGGAGGTAGCGCCTCGACGCATCCTTTACCCCGGCTGACGGCAGCGCTACGTGGCGCTCGAAATAGCGCATGAGTCCGTCAAGAACGGCAAAGGCCGCGTCCACATGACTGCTCTGAAACACCTGCTCTCCCCTGTGGGCAAGGTCGATGAGCGAAAGGGAAAAAATGAATCGTCTGTCGACGACGGCCCGGATGATGAGCGCCGAAAACTTTCTTTCGGGAAAAAGCCTGTGGATGACGCCGAGAGTAATGCCGTGATCATCCTGATTGCCGAGCCTGACGACGCGCTCAGGCCCGTGTCCGAGAGCGAGCAGCTGCTCCGGCGTACTGTTCAGGGTCATCCTGCGGGATCCGGCTATATCGGGAAAGACAAGCATGCGCTCTTCTCCCTGATGCTCCGTGGCCGCAGTGACCAGAATATGGTCAAGAGGAAAAAAATTCTTCAGGATACGGTACAGTTCCTCCATGCCGTCGGGCAGGGGCATATTCTTGCGAAAAAAGCGGTCCATCTCGTCCGTGAGGGCACGGACGGAGGCATGGGAGGAATCCCCGGGGGGAAAAAGAAACGTGAACATGCCTGCCTCGAAATATTTTGCATCCGGGATCGGCGAAGCATTCTGCTTTCTCTCTTCTCCTCCCGGGAAGAACACTCTGTGCTGCGAAGAAGCATGACAGATTCTTCTCCCTTCGTCGAGGCAGGGCCGCGAAGCGCTCCACGCTCCGCCGTGAAGCTGATTTCCGCAGGACGTCGAGCGTTCAGGAATGCAGACTCTCAAGCTCCTGCCGCAAAAGAAGCGACGCCGCCCGTGGAGAAAAAATTAAAAAGAAAAAAGGCTTTCGACGTTTGCCGAAAGCCTTTCCAAATTCTGGTGGAGATGAAGAGAATTGAACTCTTGGCCTCTTGAATGCCATTCAAGCGCTCTCCCAACTGAGCTACATCCCCGTTGCGGAGATTCTTTTGCCAGAATGACCCGCGATAGTCAAGAAAAAAATGGACGTTTTTTTCAAAGCTTCCCGACTCTGCCGCAGGCATTCGGGCCCTGCCGCCTTTCCGGTCCCGATCTTTCGCATGCTCCTTCCCAAAATCCGCCTGCCGCGCGTGTCATCCCCTTACAGGGCACTTGCCCGCCAGCTCGCCACAAGTCTGGCGAAAGGCTCATAGAGAGGACGGAATGCCGCCTCGCTCACCCCTCCCGGAGAAGGCGCGCCGAAGGCAAAGATGAGCACGGCGTGCAGACCTTCGGCGGCATAAAAAGGCTTGGCGAAGTAGGAACGAACACCGCAGGGAATGAACATGGCCCAGTCTATGGACTTGATGCTGTCGAGCGTGTCCTCCACCATGAGGGAATCAAGGCTGAAGCGCTCGATGTCCTGCGCTATGGTACCCTCGTAGGCATGGGACGCGCCCCATTCCAGCGAGGAAAAAAGTCTGCCCACCCCATACACCTGCACCTTGCCCCGGGCCGACTGTATGTCGGAAAACATGAGTCCCTCCACGCCGGGGCACCTGACAAGAAGCCTTTCCAGCCCCTCTCTCAAGGAGGGCATTTCCCCGGAATCCTCACAGGGCGCGATCGTGCACGACGCCGGTCTTTCAGGAATGTTCAAAAGCGCGATGCGCACGATGTCCGACCCCGTGGAGCAGGGAGAGATGCGGACCTTGGAGCCGAGTATGCTGCCCGTTCCGCTGCGGAGCATGAGCGTTCCGGCCCATATTTCATCCTCCAGCGCGTGACGGGATGCGGCAAGAAGCGTTTCTCCCATTTCTCCGGGCGCAATGTCTTCCAGCATGAAATCGCCCCCGCCCCTGGCCGCACCTTCGAACAGCGTCTGGGCAGCCTCGTTGCAGGTGACGATTTCCCTCTCGTCCAGACTGAGCACGAGAACGGGATACTGCGCTCCGCCGAGCGCAAGCTGACAGGTGCCTGCCGAGCCGTTGGCCACAAACGTCGCGGACAGCACGCCTTCCTTGAGCATGCCGTAATATTTTTCCGGATCCTGAGGATCAGGCCATCCCTGAAGGATGCAGGCCTGATGAGGACTGGCGTTGAGGCGGAACGATACCATGGCGGACTGACGGCTCGTCACCATTTCCCAGAACTCTCCGAGAAGCGTGTGATCCGACTTCATGACCACGCGCTTTCTGAAACGCACGTCCTTGAGAAGCCTTGAGGTATCTTCGCCAAGGCAAGCAAGTCTCCAGTCGTTCAGCAGCCGTATGCGCGAGCGGCGATGTTCCAGTTCCCACAGCAAGCCGGGAAAGCCCGAGGCCCAAAGAGAGAAGTCCATAGCCGCCTCCGCGCTGAACATGAATTTCTTTTGTCAATCTACGGAAAAACGATATCGTTGTAAATTGGATGAACCAAAATTTCATTTTTCCAGAAAAAAAATGCTTTCCGCGCCTGAAAAACGACATTTCATAAGGTCTGATTGCCGGAAAATACATAGTGGATGAACCACTATTTCTTATTTAAAATTATAAAGTCAAGTTGTTATCAATTTTTTTCTTTTTTTTGGAAAAGGCTTGAGTCTTTTGTTCCAACAGCGCAAAACTGGTATTGTGGAAAACGGGTAAAAGCCGTGGGAGTTCCCTGATGAGCAAGCAGAAACTGATAGAACAGCAGCTGGAACAGGCACTCATGGAAGGACGCTGGAAGCTGTTTGAACGTCTGCCTGCAGAACGTCAGCTTGCCGAAGAAATGCACGTGAACCGCACGACGCTGCGGGCGGCCATAAGTTCGCTTGCCGGTCGGGGTATTCTTGAAACGCTGCACGGCAGCGGCACGCGCGTGCGCGCCCTGCCTTCGGAGCATCCGGCTCAGTGTCCCCTTTCCGACAAAATCTACGCAAGCCTTTTCATCATTCCGCCCATCATTCACGCATCCTCCCTCATCATCCGGCCTTCGCAGATACTGCGGCTTGAACGACTTCTTCCCATTGCCGGATCGGCTCTCAGAAACGATGACGTCAAGGCCTCGGTGCAGGCCCACATACAGTTTTTCATGGAAGCGGCGCGCTTCATCAACAATACCAGCCTGAGCACGGCGCTTGCGGCCTGCCTGCCCGACGGCAGGTCGCTCGTCCGTCTGTTCAACGCCTGCGACCTCCAGCACAAAGAACTCGTGTTCGCGCATCTGGCCCGCATCCTGAGCGCCATGCGCCACGCCGACGCCTCCGAGGCCGCATCTGCGGCACAGGCCTATTTTTCCACACTCAAGACACTGGCGGAACAAGAATGAGCACAAGACATCTCATGAACCGGAAAGAATTTCTGCACGGCCTGTTCCGTTTCCCTTCCACAGACGAAGCCGTCCCGGACGCTTCGCCAGAACCAGACTACCTGTCCATGCTGCCTCCCGACTTTTCGGGGCTGATGCTGGACATGGAGGCTGCAAGGCTTGGAGGTGACATCACCGGAATGTCCCGGAACGAGAAGGCCGCGCTGGTCGTAAAGGCCATGTACGGCGAGGACGCCCTGAACGCATAAGGGCGAAGGACCCCGGCGCCGCCCGGGAGGAAGAGCGGCGCACCCCGACTGAAACAAGGAGGAACCTATGTCTCAGGAACAGCTTCCTTATCTTGAAGAGCGCAAGCTCGTCAAAAGATGGAGAGGCCCCATCCCCGCTCTCATGAACCTGGCGTTCACGCTGCTCATTTTTGCGGTGACCTGGTGGGTGTTTCAGGATCCGCGCGGCATCATGCGTTTCTACACTCCTTATGTGGGCTACAACTACTGCCGCTGGTGGCTCATCATCCTCATCTGGATGGCCTACACCTTCGATTTCTGGCCCTTCAAGAAAGACTGGATACGCAAGGCCCATCCCCTGCAGAAGGGTCTTGTGCTGGCGCTCATTTCCGTGGGCACCATGATATTCTTCATTCACGGCTTCTTCGAGGGAGTGCTCGGCAACTTCGCCTTCGCCTACTTCAATCCCGACCAGCTCCAGAAGCTCGGACTCACCGAGTTCTATTCCACCGAGTACGCGGCTCAGGCCTGCATGATGTTCGCCGTCATCGCCTCCTGGATCAGCCCCGCCTGGGTGGTCGCCCTGGAAGGTCAGCCCTGGGCCAACGCCTCCCAGCCCGTGCGCGGCTTCAGCATCTGGCTCGGCACCTTCTGTCTCAGTCTCGTCATCTACTTCATGACCATGCACAACCACATGGGCATCCTGTACTATCCCTGGCAGTACTTCACCGCCATATGCCCGCCCTACTGGGAAGACTTCGCGCAGACCGTGTCCGCCAACTTCCACGTGGCGTGGATCATGTGCTGCACCGTGGTGGTCTGGTTCGTGGAAGGCATCTGGGAACGGTATCCCTTCACCATGATCAAGCGCGACTGGCCGCGCCGCATTGCCCTGTTCGTCGGCATCATCGTCATCGCCTGGGCGCTTTGCCTGTTCTTCTGGTACATGCAGGAACTCGTATGGGGCGACGCCATCCGCGGCCATCGTCGCGACGCGGCTCCCGACTGGCGCTGGCTGCACGTCGGTGAAACGGCCATCTTCTTCCTCGTGCCCGCACTGTTCGTACAGTTCTACTGCGAAAACTGGCCCACGAAGTTCAGCACGCCCGTCAACATCCTCATCCGCACCGGCATCGTCATCGTGGGCGGCATCGTTCTCTACTGCCTGTACTATCAGTACGCCCACTTCATTCTCGGCACGCAGAAGGGCTTCTCGCATCCGCAGCAGTTCCCCATGATCCCCACCATCTGGCTCATCGACATCTGGCTCATCAACTGGTGGTTCATGGACGGCTGGCCGGGATGGCGACGTGAATTCAAGACCGCCGAAGATCTCGCCGAGGAAAAGCGTCACATCGAAATCGACCACGCCTGGAACCCTGCCATGAAGCCCGGCCTGCTGTTCGGCATTCTGGTCGGCGTGGCCCTGTACTTCCTCATCGTCTGGCTGCTGCCCATCTGCAGTGCAACCTTCACACTGGTGAAGTAGGAGTCCTTATGAACAGACGTGAATTTATCAAAGGCGCATCTCTCGGCATAGGTGCCGGCGCTCTCGGCGCCATGGGGCTCTATTCCTACACGCCCATGCGAAGGGCCTTTCTTCCCGAGGTCGAACGCAAGATGGCCGACTTCGGCGTATGCAAGTCGGTAAAGGTGACCAACATCTCGGAAACGAGCTGGTTCGACAACGGCATCTTCATGCAGAACGTGACCGGAGCGGGCGGCCTGCTCGTGGATCAGTACACCTACAACTGGGCGCCCTTCGGCAACGGCAAGGGCATAGGCAAGGGGTCCTATGAGGAAGGCATCGAAAAAATCCGCCCCTACATCAAGAAGGGACAGCTGCATGAAGCCTGGGCCATAGCCAAGGAAAATTCCGTGGATGCCGACAACGCCGGCGGATTCTCCTGCCTCGTGGAAGTCGAAGCCATGGACGGAACCAAGACCAAGTACCTGTTCGACTGCGGCTGGAACTATGACTGGATGGAAGAGAGCTTCAAGCGCGAAGGCATAGACAACATGCTCGCCAACGGCGAAATTGCCGGCTTCATCCAGACCCACGAGCACATGGACCATTACTGGGCCTTCCCCGTGGTGGCGAAATACGCTCCGAACATCCACGTGTACACGCCGAACACGTTCTATCCGCAGGGCAAGCAGTACCTCAAGGACTCCGGCCATGTGGGCGAATGGACCGAGGTCAAGAAGGGCCTTTACTCCCTTCAGCCGGGCGTAGCGCTCTACCAGTTCGAATGTCCCATCATCTTCAAGGTGTACGGCGAAATGTCGCTGTACTGCAACGTGAAGGACGTAGGACTTGTGAGCATCACGGGCTGCTGCCATCAGGGCATCATCCTGTTTGCGGACACGGCCTACAAGGAACTCAAGTACGAAGGCGACAAGTTCTACGGCCTCTACGGCGGCCTGCACATCTCGCCCTTCGACGACTGGGACCCCAAGTACGACGACCTCGTCATCGGTCTGAAGAAGTGGAATCTCAAGCGCGTGGGCTGCAACCACTGCACGGGTCTCATCACGGCGCAGAAGTTCGTGGACGCCGGTTACCCCGTGGTGAAGGGCACGGCCCGATTCCGCTCCAAGACCACCAACTATCTGGGCAACGGCGACATCATCACCTTCCCCGGTTAAAACCCTCCTCCGGAGCGCGCCAGAAGCGCGCTCCGGCTCCACGGGACGGCCATGAGACTGGAAAACATTCTTCCGCGCGCCCTTGGCGAAAGCGATTCCGACTGCGCCAGCATCTTCACCTCGCTGGTCATGGCCGCTCACTTCGAACGCACCCGCGCAAGGTCTCTCGGCTGGCGGGGCGTTCGCCCCTGCGCCTCCAGCCACCCGGCATGGACCTGCCGGGTGGCCGGAGCTGAAAGCGTGTTCGGCATCCGCTTCGACGGCGAAACGCGCGACGACTCGCCCGAAAACGGCCCATGCCTTCGCGGTTTCTTCAGTCTTTATATCTTTCCCCCGTCCGAATCTCCTCTCCTGGACTCCTTTCCCCTCGACGCCCTGCGCTTCGCGCTCTCACCGCAATATGAACATGTCGTCAGGGAGTTTTCCGGCAGCGAAGAGGAACTTCTGCCGTTTCTGCTCGGTTCGCTCCGCATGGATGTCGCCTTTTCGGGCGACGCTCTGGCGCTGACTCTGGAAGCTCCGGCAAGACACCGCGTTCTTGCCGCCGACGGCATCCCCGCTCAGGACGGCTGGCTTGTGGCTCCGGGAAAACCGGAGTGCGACGTGCCCGCCTTCAGCCTTTTTCTCCGGCTCTTTGCCACTCTGACCGCGACGGCCGAACAGCAGAGCGGCGAACGCGCCGTCGTTTCCCGCGGCATGAAAAGCCTGCCCCGCAGGCGCTTCCATGCCGACGGCACGCTGGAAGATTGCGAAGACGAACAGGAAGTTCTGCTCAACCTCACGGCCTCATTCGGGCCCTCCTCGGCCATGGACGGCGAAGCGCTCTTTTCTCTTCGCACGCTGCCGGCAAGACACCGGCCCGAAGAGCTCGAAAGACTCGACCGCCCCGTGCTGCACGTGCTCACGGGCTTTCTCGGAGCAGGCAAGACCACGTTTCTGCGCCGCTGGCTGGACTTTCTGCACGGCCGGGAACGCTACACCGGCGTCATTCAGAACGAATTCGGCAAGGTTGAGCTCGACGCCACGCTCATGAAGGGCGACACCATCGTGGAAGCTCTGGATGAAGGATGCGTGTGCTGCTCCCTGGCCGACAGTCTCAGACCCGGACTTGAACGCATCATTTCCGCCATGCCTGCCGAGCAGTTCGTGCTGGAAACGACGGGACTGGCCAACCCCGACAATATCATGACGGCCCTCGACAACCTGCGCGATCTCGTCGTGCCGGGCCTTGTCATCACCGTAGCCGACGCTCTCGATCTCTGCGGCAGGGAAGCATCAGAAAAGCATCCCGAGGAATCCGGCATCCGCAGGGCGCAGCTTCAGAAGGCGGACGTCGTCATTCTCAACAAGAGCGACATGGTGTCCGCCGAGGCGCTGGCAAATCTCACAAAACGGCTGCACGCGCTGAACGGCAGGGCCCTCATACTGCCCGCGCACTACGGCAGCATCTCCTTTGCCGAGCTCGACGCCTGGATAGATTCCCACGGAAAGACGCGCCTGCCCTCCCACACTCCGAGCCTCATGCCCATGGGAGCACACGTCGTCACCCACGCCGATGAAGGCTACGAGGCAAAGGCTCTGGAATTCGACGGCCCGGTATCCGTGGCCGACCTTGAAGAAATCCTGCGAAGCGCAGGTCCCGGCCTGTGCCGGGCCAAGGGCATCATACCTGTTGAAGGAGAAGGCGTATGCATCGTGCAGTACGCCGCGGGGCAGCTGGAAATAACTCCCGCACCGGAGGAAACGCCCATGGATCTTGTGCTCATCGGCACGGAACTTTCGGTATGACCGTCCGAACTGTCTGATTTCCGGCAGTGGAAGGCTGCCGTCCCGCCGCGAAAAGACGGCAAAAAGGAAGGAGAAGTGCATGGATCTGCTGCTCATGGGCGGCTGGATGATGTGGCCGCTGATGCTTATTTCCCTTACGGTGACGGCCATCGTCATCGAACGCCTCCTGCTCTTCTCCTCCTTCCGTTTTCCCCCGCGACGCATGACGAAGCTGCTGGAAGAAGCCGTACAGGGAAACCGGGCTCCCCTGTGCTCCGAGCTGGAAAAGGTGGAGGCGCTGCACCGCTTTTCCGAGCTGCTCGCCGCAGAAGGTCCCGGAAGAGAAGCCGCTCTTCGCATTGAGGGAGAGGACATCGTGAAGAAACTGGAAGCACGGCTTTCCACGCTCTCCATACTGGCCAGACTCGCTCCCCTCATGGGTCTGCTCGGCACGGTGCTCGGCATGATAGAGACCTTTTCCGAAATCGCCGACGCTCAGGCGGGCGTCAACATGAATCAGCTGGCAGGCGGCATCTGGCAGGCGCTCATCACCACGGCGGCCGGTCTGTTCATCGCCATTCCCGCCCTGTTCTTCCTGCACTATTTCCAGACCCGCGCAGACGCCGCGGCCTCGGCGCTTTCGGAAGCGGCCAACGCCGTGCTCCCCGCAGACGGAGAGTCCCGATGATATGTCTGCGCCCGAAAAGAAGACCCGCCGCGGATCTTGATCTCACGCCCGTCATGGACGTGATCTTCATTCTTCTCATTTTCTTCATCGTGGCGTCGGCCTTCGCCGTGCGCGGCCTGGACATAGACCTGCCGCCCGCCCGTTCCAGCCAGGCGCTTTCCGGCAGGGTCGTGGAAGTGCGCCTTGAGGAAGACGGCTCCTTCTTCTGCGACGGCGTTCCCGTGGAACGGGAATTTCTGCGCTACAGGCTTCAGGACATCGTGCGCGGATTCCGCAAGGAACCGGGACAGCTCGTGCTGAAAGCCAGTCCGAATGCCCCGGTGGAAGCGCTTGTCTTCGTCGTGGATGAAGTGCGCATGCTCGGCGGCGAAAAGCTCATGGTGGCCACCTCGCGCCCGGGAGAAAGGTAACGTCATGACGGACGGCGAACGACTGTGGACAGGCATTGCGCTGTCTCTCTTCCTGCACTTTTCGCTGACGCTCATTCACGTCTCTGAACAGGAAGAGCCTCCGCTCTTCCGCGCCGTGCTGGAAATGGACAGCGAATCCACGCTGTCGCGCAGCGGAACACGCCCCGGAACGGGCCTTCAGTCCGCCTCGGAAAGCGACAGGGACGAGGCGGAAAAACTGAATCAGAAAAGACGCGCCTATCTGCGTTATCTTGACGATGTGGACGACGCCATTCACGCCCGAAGGCTCGATGCCGGAGACACGTCGCTCATAGGCGTGGCGCTTGCCGCCTTCACCATTGCCCCCGACGGGACCTTTCATGACGTACGCATCGTCACCTCCTCCGGCAGACCGGAGCTCGACGCCTCCGCTCTTCGCGCGGTGCACGCCGCAAGCGGCGTCATCCGCCGTCCGGCCATTCTCGGAGCAGACCCCATACACGTCTCGCTGCCCGTCAAATATCAGTACGACCTGAAATAACCTTCAGACCTCTCCCGAAGAATATTCCCCCGACGGCGTCCTGCCGGCAACGTCCCGTCCGGCGTGCCGCTCCCTGCCGGAACGTCTCTCCCCGTGCCGAAGACTCTCTTTCGTCCGCCCTTCCCGGTCTCTTCTGCCCTCATGCCTTCCCGAAGGCAAACGTTACCATATCTCCATACCGACGACATAATGGCGTCATGAACAAGACGCATCTATACATGCGTGAAGGCAATATCCTTCAGGACGGAAGAATCCATGTAGTCTACCATTCCTGCATCCATGCCGTTCCGACTGCACCGGAAAGAAGTTCCGCCAGAGGATCCGGCAAAAGCAGCGCCTCCTGAAGGCAGCCTTCTGAAAAATTAAAAACAAAAAATTTCATCATACAGACAGCAACGTCAATCATGAGGGGAAATTCCATGGCAAAGAACATTGCCCGCCGCGATCTTCTGAAGATGGGCATGGCCGCCACGGCCTGCGCCGCCGCCGGAATACTGACCGGTGCATCCTCCGCCGAAGCCGGGGAAGAAAAGCGCATACTCAAGGCCGGCATCATCACCGACATGCATCGCACCACCAAGGCCGACAGCACCACCCGCATCTACTCCGCCTCCATGGACAAGATGAAGGTGTTCATCGACGCCATGAAGAAGGAAAAGCCCGCCTTCATCATAGAACTCGGCGACTTTGTGGACACGCTTGCCAAGGGTACCGATCCCGCCGCCAACCTCCGGGAAATCGAAACGCTGTACACCTCGCTCGGCATTCCCGCCTATCACGTGCTCGGCAATCATGACTTCGACAATCTCAAGCGCGACGAATTTCTCTCCGGCGTGACCAACACCGGCATTGAAAAGGGCAGGACCTACTACTCCTACGACGCCGGCGACGTGCACTGCATCGTGCTCGACGCCGACTACACGCCCGGCAAGTTCCGCCCCTACGACATGAACACGCCCGAAGACACCTTCTGGACCTGGGTGGACACCATCATTCCTCCGCAGGAAATGGACTGGCTGAAGGAAGATCTCAAGAAGACAGACAAACCCGTGATCGTGTTCAGTCACCAGACCCTCGACCGCGTGGACACTCAGGATCACAACATCAAGAACGCCTCGGCCGTGCGCGCCGTTCTGGAAGAAAGCGGCAAGGTGCTCGCCGTCATTTCCGGCCATGACCATCAGGGCGGCTATTCCAACATCAAGGGCATCCACTATGTGGTGCTCAACGGCAACGTGGGCGTGAACGACTACCGCACCTGGGACGTCACCAGCGCCGAAAAGGGCCGCGACGTGCACAAGGACAATCAGTTCTGCACTCTGGAAGTCAGCAGAAAGGGCAGAAACTACAGGCTCTCCATCAAAGGCCGCGGCCGTCAGCCCAGCTACGAGCTCGAAAGAACGCTCTAGTTCCCGGCATCTTTTTTCCCGAAAGCTTTCCGCCTTTTACGCATCATTGACGAGGGCTCCGTTTTCTTCCCGGAAACGGGGCCTTCGTCGTCTTCGAGAAGCCCCATGTGAAGCATCCGGGAACGCAACGTCGTATAATGAATGTCCAGCACGCTGGTGGCGGAATCCGTGCCCGTCAGCTTGCCTCCGCAATGAGTCAGCACCTCGCGTATGTAGCGGTCCTCAAGCTCTCTGAGCGTGGGCCACTCGCCGGAAGCACGAAGCGCCGGCATGACCTCCTCGCGCGTCACGGCACCGCCCCCGCACTCTTCCAGATCGGTCAAGTCGAAATGCAGCCGGCGGCTTTCGCTGTTCATCCGGCTCATGATGAGCGCCCTCTCCACCACATGCTCAAGTTCACGCACGTTTCCCATCCACTTATGATGGATAAGCGCCTGAAGCTCCTCCTCTGGAATGTCGGGCAGCGTCGTCAGTCCAAGCTTGTGAGCCTTGGTCTGCACAAAATGCCGCACAAGCACGGGAATGTCGCCGAGCCTTTCCCTAAGCGGCGGTATGCGTATGGGAAACACCGCAAGTCGATACCACAAATCCCGGCGGAAACGTCCGTCCATGACCTTGCGCGGCAGATCGTCGTGCGTGGCCGCCACAATGCGCACATCAACGTGAAAAACCCGCGCACCGCCCACGCGGCGTACCATGCCGGAATCCAGCACGCGAAGCAGACGCACCTGAGAATCCGGCGGCATTTCCCCCACCTCGTCCAGAAACAGCGTGCCTCCGTCCGCCATCTCAAAATAACCGGGGCGGGAACTGGAAGCCCCGGTAAAGGCTCCTTTTTCGTGGCCGAACAGCTCGCTGTCTATAAGGTCGCGCGGAATGGCACCGCAGTTCACCTTGATGATGGGACGCGAATGTCTGGCTGAAAGCTGGTGAACGGCGTCGGCTACGGCCTCCTTGCCCGCCCCCGTCTCACCGAGCACGAGCACCGTACTGTCGCAACGGGCCACACTTTCAACCATCTGACGCACCTTCATCATTCCGGGGCAGAGTGCCAGCTTTTCCGTGCCGGTCAGTACCTGCATGGCAGGACGAGTCCCTTCCAGCGTGATGTCCGAAAAATTTCCCCGCAGCTCCTCCACGAGAGGCTCAAGAAGTTCCCGCAGAGAAACGGCATCAGCTA
>CAJJMX010000010.1 GCA_905192935.1 uncultured Mailhella sp. | reverse complement strand
CTCAGAAATCCGGATTTTCTTTCGTGAAAAAGTCTCCATTCCCTGGGAAATTTTTATTATTCCAAAAAGATCAAGCTTCCGTATTTTTTATAAAACAACTTGTAATAATTGAATTTTATTCAAATATTCCTTCACGGGAAACCGTTTTGTCCCGTCAAAAAAGCCCCAGACCTCGAAGCTTTCGGAGAAAATCTTGCCGGAAGCCCCCCCGCAGGTTAGTCTGAAAAAACCTTGCAGGCCGATTCCTTATGGTGTTGCCGGCCTGCTGCAAGTCCGGCCCGACGCCGGCTTTCAGGAAGCAGGGAAGGAGGGAGGATGCGTCTGGAGCAGCTGGAATATTTCGTGGCCACCGCCAACGCCGGAGCCATCAGCGCAGCCGCGCAACGTCTGGGCATATCGCAGCCCGCCGTTTCCGCCGCCGTAAAGAGTCTGGAAAAGGAGCTCGGCAGCCCGCTGCTCAAACGCGGAAACAGCGGCGTCAGTCTCACTCCCCTCGGGCGTCTCACCTACCGTGACGCACGTGCCATTCTCGAACTCGTGCAGGGCATACGCGCCCGCGGCAGGGACGTGGAAGCCGGCGGCACCGTGTCGGTATGCGCCCAGCCGCTGCTCTCCTCTCATCTCACCGGCAGCATCGTGGTCCCCTTCAAGAAGCAGCATCCGAAAATAGACGTCTTCGTGCGAAACGTCCCGAGCTTCGGCATCATTGCCGATTTGAAAAGCGGACATTCCAATATCGCCGTGACGCTGGTCTCCGTAGGACTCAAGATACGGGAACAGGCCCGGGCCATGGGCTGTGAAATAGTTTCCCTGTATACCGACGAGCGCAAGATGTTCATCGGAGCAGGACACCCTCTGGCCAAAAAGAAGGAACTCACGCCGGAAGATCTGAAGACCCTGCGCATAGCCTACTATTCCCACAACTCCGATCATGTTTCCTCACGCTACGAGCCCTATTTCGGCGGCGCCTACCGACTGGCAACAAGAAACGACATCCTCGACCTCGTCATCAGAAACGAGGCTGTGTTCATTCAGGCCGGAACCATGTTTCAGAGAGACTACCGCGTGCGCAAGGGAATGATGGTGGCAAAAAGCATTCCGATCACGGAACTTGACCACAGCGCTCCCATCGTGGCCATACGCGCGCAGGAAATTTCCCTGGCGGAGCGTCTGTTCTGGGAATTTCTGATCGAGAACTTTTCCGCCGATCTGCCCCCTCGTCCGAAAGCCTCCTCCCCGGACGCCGGCGCAAGCTAGTGTTTCAAGACTTTTTCCACGAGAATCAAGCCAGAAGAGCACAAAAAAGGACGGCGGGGTGCGCCGTCCTTTTTTTTGTGTGCCTGTCCGCTTCTCTACGGAACCAGCGGAGCAAAGTTCAGTCCCGTTTCCACGGGAAGGCCGAACATCAGATTGGCGTTGGCCACGGCCTGGCCGGAAGCGCCGCGGCAAAGATTGTCGATGGCCGAAGTTATGATGAGACGGCCCGTGCGTTCATCCACGGTGACGGCGATGTCGCAGAACATGGTCCCGCGCACGTTGCGGGTCTCAGGCAGCTTTCCCGAAGGCATCACGCGCACCCAGGGGCGGTCCTTCCAGAAGTCCTCGTACATGGCCTGCACGTCGGCCTGCGAAAGCGGACTTGTCAGCTTCGTGTAGATGGTGGCGAGAATACCCCGGCTTATGGGCAGAAGATGCGGATTGAACGACACCGTGACGGGCACGCCTGCGGCCACGGACAGTTCCTGCTCTATCTCCGGCGTGTGACGATGCCGTCCGCCGATGTTGTAGGGGCGGAAGGAGTCGGCCACCTCGCAGAACAGAGAGGTGACCACGGCCTTGCGGCCTGCGCCCGTGGTGCCGGACTTGGCGTCGATGATGATGTCATCCGTACGGATGATGCCGCCCTTGAGCGCCGCGTACAGGCCGAGGATGGACGCCGTGGGATAACAGCCGGGATTGGCCACGAGACGGGCCGTCCGGACCTCTTCGCCGTAAATTTCAGGAAGTCCGTACACGGCATGGGCCAGGTATTCCCTGCGGGTGTGGGGCTTGTACCAGGCCTCGTACACATCGGCGTCGCGCAGACGGAAATCCGCGGACAGATCGACGACCTTCACACCGGCATCATACAAGGCTGCGCCGATTTCCATGGCCACGCCGTGCGGCACGGCGAGAAAGACCACGTCGCAGTTCGCAGCCAGGGCATCCACCTCAGGCTCCATGAGCACGACATCGGCGCCCGGAAGCCCCTGAAGGAAAGGATACACGGCATCCAGCCGCCGTCCGGCATCCTGCCGGGAGGTGGCGGCGGTCAGCCTGATGGAAGGATGGGAAGCGAGGATGCGGGAAAGTTCCATCCCGGTATAGCCCGTTACGCCGACCAGTCCGGCTCGAAGCATGGCAAACTCCAAAAAAAGGGCCGGAATATCCGGCCCGCTGATGGTGAGAGGCGCGTCAGGAACGGGCCACGAACTTCATGCGCAGCTCATAAAGCACGTCGCGCATGAGCTTGCTTTCCTCGGGAGTGAGACCGTTCCTGGTCTTGTCGTCAAGCATGGTGAGCACGTCTATGGCATTGCGGGCAAGAGCCTCGTTGCAGGACGTGCATCCGGTTTCCGGGTTGGGCACCTCGCCGAGATGCACCAGCGCCGAAGAGGCAAGAGACAGGACAAAGGTCGAAAACGTCACTTCCGGCAGCACTGTGGCCGAGTCGTTCTTCTCTGACATGATACCCCCGAATGACCTGAGCGATAAATCGTTATTCCTGATAGTTGGGCGTGGCGTTGACCATGGTGGTATCCAGAGGATACAGGTACACGGCGCAGCGGGTCTTGATGCCGGAAGAAAGACCGGCAAAGGAATTGACGGCCACCACAAGATCGACCTTGCCGTTGTTGTTCACGTCCGCCACGGAGACGTCGCACACCGTGCCCTTGATGCGGCGGGTCTTCCACAGAAGTTCCATGCCCATGCCGTTCCACAGCATGGCATGGATCTCGCCCTGCGGATAGGTGCGATAGTTCGAGAACAGCTTGCCTGCCGTGGTGATGGGCTTGTTGGCCAGAAGCTCATAGCGGCCGTCACGGTCGAGATCCACCACCGGCATGCGCATGGGCACATAGTAAAGCACGACATCGGAGCTTTCGCCGCTGGAGGCAAGAGAACCTATGCCGCGGTCGCCTTCCACATAGACGGAGCTGCCGCTGTAGGTGTCTTCGGTGCCGGCAAGACGATTGCCGCGGGCGTCGAAGGTGAGCAGCGTCTCGTTTTCGGCGATGAGCGCCAGATGATCGCCTCTCTTGCCCCTGTCGGCAGGGATCCAGGAGAAGTTGAACACGGTGGCCTGGGAAGGCAGATTGGAGACCCTGCCGCCGCGGACCACTTCATCGCCGCGGATGCGGCCTTCATAGACCGGACCGCTCACGACCTTGCTGCGGTCGCCATCCTGCATGATGAGCACAGGAGCGTAGAGCGGCGGAATCTTGGCTACGTTGAGGTAGCGGCGCACGTTGCGCACCACCACGCTGAACTTGCCCTTCGAGAACTGAAGCACCTGCGAATAGGCCGTGGTGTCGCTCTTGTTGTAGCCGGTCAGAACAACATAGTTTCTGCCGTCCTGCTTGATATGACGGGCCAGCACGGGCTTCATGGAGGAAGGCAGATCATAGGAGCCTATCTGCACGAGCTTGTTGCCGTCTCTCCACACATAGGCGTTCAGAGAGTTGTCGTTGAGCAGAAGCACTTCGTTTTTGCCGTCGCCGTCGATGTCCGCCACTTCCATGCCGAGGCATTCAAAGCCGAGCATCTGGCTGCGGATCTGGGAACGTTCATCCTCGGTGCCCTGGTAGCGCAGGGACGGATTGAGATAGGTGCCGTTCTGCACGCGGCCGCGGGTCTCGTTCATGACGAAGGCGCTGCTCGGAGCACCGGCGGAAGCGGCGGCACGGGTCACGTCGGTACGGCCGAACACTTCAACGTTGATGCTGTCGGCCACATTCTGCAATCCGCCGATGAGGGCGTTCACAGGACTCGTGGCGGCTTCCTTCCACACCTTGCCGTCGGGAGACAGCGCGCTCACGTCGAGACTGGCCTGATCGCCCATGACCGTGACGCTGCCCCACACGATGTAGTCGGCGCCGAACCTGCGGGCCATGGCGGAAGCGGCGTCCTTCGAAGCAGGAGCCTTTTCCTTCAGAGCGGCGTCCTGACGCTCGACGGGCTCGAACTTGCCCTGCAGGTACAGACGCGACGTCAGCATGGACGGCACGGCCTGTCCGAGATAGGAATATCCCTGTGCGCCTGACACCGAAAATGGCGCAACCACATAGGTGGCCGCCATGGCGGGCACTTGCATCATCAGGAACAGAAGGGTAAATGCCCATATGGCGGGCAGAAAACGTCTGGACATACGATACTCCTTGAAGGATTTGCAAGGGACTCTACACTTTCTCGCCCCAAACGGCAACAGCGCGGCTCCGGCCTTTTTGTAACAAACGCACCAGCATCAGCCCATTTCAGAGACCATGACAACAGCACGCCGCTCCTTCCGATTCGCCTGCGCTCCGGAGGAAATCCCCGCTGCGGAGGAAATGCTCCGCCTTCAGGGCTTCCGCTTTGAAAACGACGCCTTCTTTGCGCCTGCCCGGCGTCTTGTGGAAGGCCCCGGACCTCTCGGCAACAGCCTTGCCGCCTTCTTCGGCCTCCTCTACATTCAGGACAGGGCCTCCATGCTGCCGCCCATCGCGCTCAATCCTCCGAAGGGGGCGTCCGTGCTCGACATGTGCTCAAGCCCGGGAAGCAAGACCAGCGAACTCGCCTGGCTCGTAGGCCCTCACGGCATGGTGCTCGGCAACGAGCCATCTGCCGTGCGCCTTGCCAATCTGCGCCGCAATCTGCACGTCATGGGACTCACGCAGACCGTGACCTGCTGCCAGAGCGGAGAAAAGCTCCCCCTGCCCGATGCCTCGTGGGACTACATCCAGCTCGACCCGCCCTGCTCCGGCTGGGGCACGGTGGAAAAGAATCCCCGCGTCATGGATATCTGGAAGGACGACAAGGTGGCTCCTCTCATCCGTCTGCAGAAGGACCTTCTGCGCGAGGCGGCAAGACTGCTCAGACCCGGCGGCGTGGTGGTGTATTCCACCTGCACCACGGACGTGGAGGAAAACGAAAAGCAGGTGATCTTCGCCCGTGAGGAGCTCGGCCTCGAGCTCGAGCCTCTCGGAGACGTACCCGGATTCGACCTTCAGCCTCCGCAGGGCTGCGAGGGTGTCTGGTGTCTCACCCCGAAAATGGGCGACACGCAGGGCTTTTTCGTGGCGAGACTGCGCAAGCGCGGCCGCAGCGAGGGCCCCGTGCCGTACACGGAGCATCCCGTGCAGGCCGAGGTCGTCAGTGCGCAGCAGCTTCACGGACTGGGCCTCGATCCGCGTCTCGTGCACGCCGAAATAGGCATGTTCGGCGGAAGTCTGCATGCCCTGCCCGTATCCGCCCTCGCGCTGCTCCCCGAAGAGCTGCACTGGCAGGGCCTGTACATGGGCAAGGCGGGCAAGAACGGCGACCTGCGCCTTTCCCCGCGCGTGCGCATCGAGGGCCCCGGCGCTCATGTTGACCTTGAGGGCCCGGAAGGACTGCGCGTCATATCGGGACTTCTGCAGGGGCAGAGCCTGTCCGCTCCCGCCTCCGTTCCCGCCGGAGCACGCACCGCTCTTCTGCGCTGGAACGGCCTGCCTCTCGGAAGACTGAACGTCAAGAACAAGCGGCTCATCTGGTCGGAAAGATAGTTCCGGACCGCGTCGCTCCCCCGCACGCGGCTCCCGCCTCATGGCGCCCCGAGGGGCCGCCAGTCATGGAAGTCCTGCCTTTCCACACAAAGGCAGGAGCGTCCGTTCTTTCTGGCCATGAGCAGCACGAATGTCGCCGGAGCCTCCCGCCTCGTGAACACGAAACGCAGCTTCTCCGGGTGAAGCCTCGCAGGCAGCGCCGCCAGAAGCTCCGCCGTGCGCTCCGCACCGCTCACGGCCGCCAGGCATCCGCCGCTCGTCAGCACGGCGTCGGCCGCGGAAAAAAACGCGGAAAAGGTGTGTTCCGTGCCGAAAAGCGCCCTTCGACGCAAAGGAGAAGCCGGCACGCGCCCCGCGCCCTCGCGCCGCCACGGAGGATTGCAGAAGACCGCATCGAAAAGAGGCAGACTCCCGGAGGCCGCTCCGCTCTGCCCGGCGAGCGCACTTCGTGCCTCGCGAAGGCTCGAAGATGAAGCGACATCGCCTTCCAGCACGCAAAAGCGCCCTGCAAGTCCAAGTCGTGCGGCGTTGCGTCCCGCAGCTGCGGCCAGTTCCGGCTGAACCTCCAGGCCCACGCCGTGCCAGTGCGGCCTCTTCCGCAGCGCCGCCAGCGCCACCACGCCGCACCCCGTGCCGAAATCGGCAAAGAAAGCGTTTTCCGGCAGGGCCAGGCTTACGGAAAAATCGGCCAGCAGCAGCGCGTCGTTGCTGAAACGAAAGCTCCCTTCCGGCTGTTCCAGTCCCGCGGGAAACCTTGCTTCACCGGGCCGCGTTTCCTCCGTATTCATGCTCCTTGTTCTCCCTTGTCGTCATTGCGCAACGTGCGCGTTCCCGCTATAACAATGTCCGCTGCTCTGGTGCCGGGCGGGCCTTGTCCGCCCTCTTCTTCTACCCTTTCCCGCCGCGAGTCTTCCATGTTCCGAGCCGACCTGCACATCCATTCCCGTTTTTCCCGAGCCACAAGTTCGCGTCTCACCGTGCCCCACCTCGCGGCATGGGCTTCCGCCAAGGGCATAGACGTTCTGGCCACGGGCGACTTCACCCATCCCGTATGGCGGCAGGAACTGCGCGACGCTCTCGAACAGGATGAAGAAAGCGGTCTCTTCCGCCTGAAAACTCCTCTCTCCAAGGCCGACATGGCCCGGGAAATTCCGCAGCTCGCCGGTCTTGAACCTCACGAGCCCAGATTCATGCTCGAGGCGGAAATCAGTTCTATCTACAAGAAGAACGGAGCGGTGCGCAAGATACATAGTCTGGTCTACGTGCCGGACTTCGAGTCCGCCGACAGGCTCTGCGAAAAGCTGGAAGCCATAGGCAATCTGAAGTCCGACGGCCGTCCCATCCTCGGTCTGGACGTGAAGGACCTTCTGTCCATGGTTCTGGACATACCCCGCGCCTTCATGATCCCCGCCCACATCTGGACGCCGTGGTTCGCCCTTTTCGGCTCCAAGTCCGGCTTCGACAGTCTCGACGAGTGTTTCGAGGATCTGACGCCCCACATCTTTGCGGCGGAAACCGGACTGTCCTCCGATCCCGACATGAACCGCTGCTGGAGCCATCTCGACAGGCTTGTCATGGTATCGAGCTCCGACGCCCATTCCGGTGAGAACCTCGCGCGGGAAGCCACGCTCTTCGACGGCGTCATGAGCTACGACGGCATGTTCGACGCCCTGCATCAGAAAAGCGGCGACACCCTCTACAAGGGCACGCTGGAATTCTTTCCCGAGGAAGGCAAGTACCATCTCGACGGACACCGTGCCTGCGGCGTGGTGCTCGAGCCTGCCGAATGCATGAAGATGGGCAACATCTGCCCCGTCTGCGGCAAGCCGCTCACCGTGGGCGTGCTTCACCGCGTGCTCGAGCTTGCCGACCGCACGGCCCCGCCCTCTCCCGGCAAGGATTTTCAGTCTCTCATTCCTCTGCCCGAAATTCTCGGGGAAATCCTCCACTGCGGCCCGAAGACAAAGAAGGCCCAGGAAAAATACGCCGATCTTCTGAGCCGCTTCGGCTCGGAAATGACCATCCTCATGGATACGCCGGAAGAAGATCTTCGCCATGCGTGGCCTGAGCTCGGCGAAGCGGTCTCCCGGATGCGCGCAGGCCGCGTCATACGTCACGGCGGCTACGACGGCGAATACGGCACCATACGCCTCTTCGAAGAGCAGGAGAACGAACCGTCCCTTCTTGAACGCGTACCTGAGGCCCGGCGCACCCCGCAGACGACGCGCAGAGCGAAGGCTCAAAAAAAAAATCTGACCCCGGACGAAACAAGAGCTTCCGCTGAACCGGATTCCGAAAACAACGCAAAAAGAAAGGCCGAAAACGCCGGCTTTCCCGACTCCTTCAGCCCCATGCAGCAGGAGGCCCTCAACGCCGGTCCCGGGCCGGTGCTGGTGCTGGCAGGTCCGGGAGCAGGCAAGACAAGAACGCTGGTCGGCCGGATGGTACGCCTGATCAAAGGCGGCACGAAGGCTTCGGACATCGTGGCCGTCACCTTCACGCGGCGCGCGGCGGAAGAAATGCGCACGAGACTCGCCGCGGCCCTGCGCGATTCTGAGGCGGACGACGTTTCGGAGCTTCCGGAAACAGACACGCTTCATGCCCTTGCCCTGAAACACTGGCCCGGGGAAGCGCCTGTGGTGCTTTCCGAAGAAGGCGCACGCAAGGCCTTTGCCGCGGCCAATCCCTCTCTTGACGCCAGGGAGGCGGCACGGCTCTACGACCGCATGGAACTCGGCCGCGAAACGCTCTCCATGCCCCGGGAGCTTGAGCCTCTGGCGGAACATTACCGTCAGTGGAAAAAGGAACGCCGTCTGGCCGACTATACCGACCTTCCGGAAACCTGGCTGGCCGAACTCAGAAGCCGGAACTACGGAGCGGCCAAACCCTGGAAGCACATCCTTGTGGACGAGGTGCAGGACCTCTCGCCCCTCCAGAAGGCGCTCGTGGAGGCCCTGACCCCGGCCGACGGCTCGGGCTTCTTCGGCATCGGCGACCCGGACCAGTCCATCTACGGCTTCCGCGGCGCGGATTCCGGCATAGAAGACTCCCTTCGTGCCCGCTGGCCGCAGCTTCGCGTGCTCGGACTCACTGAAAGTCACCGCTCGGCCGCCGCCATTCTGGAAGCCGGACACGACGCCCTTGCCGGGCACGGCGCATGCGGAGAACTTTCCTCCGTCACAGGCACTTCCGCCACGCTGCAATGGATGGCCGCCCCGAGCGCCGAGCGCGAGGCCGCCTGGATCGCCGACCGCATAGCCTATCTCATCGGCGGAACCTCCCATCAGCAGGCGGACCTGCACGAAACCCTGACGGGATGCCATCTCGACGCCGGCTCCTGCAGTCCCGGGGAAATCGCCGTGCTGTGCCGCATCAAGGCGCTCATGGCGCCCATCCGCGCGGCGCTGGAACGCCGGGGCATTCCCTGCGCCGCTCCCGAGGCCGAAGCCTTTTGGACCGACGAGCGCACGGACGCGCTGCTTCAGGCCGCCGCCCGCCTCCACAGACAGGAAGAACATACGAAAAAGGAAGCCGCCTTTCTCGACGCCAGCCGTTTTCCGCTGCTCGCAGCCATGGCTCCCGCCGCTCCGGCAGACAACGACTGGAAGGAGGATGCGCTGGATGACGTGCCCGCAGAGGTATGGAAACAGGGACCGGACGCCGTTCTTGCCAGCTGCCCGAAGCGCTTCGATCCGCTCTTTGCCGAATCCTCGTCCTTCAAACGACTGCGGACGGCCTGGAAGGAGCACGGCGGCTGGACCGGACTTCTGGAATTCGTGTCCTTCCGCCGGGAAATAGACATGGTGAAGGGCCAGGCGGAATACGTTCAGCTCATGACCATGCATGCTTCCAAGGGTCTGGAATTCAAGGTGGTCTTCATTCCCGGCGCAGAAGACGGCCTTCTTCCCTTCCGCGGCGTGGGGGCGCTTCTCCACAAGGAGGACGACTTCACCCCTCCGCCCGTGGAAGAAGAGGAACGGCTGCTTTACGTGGGCATAACCAGAGCTTCGGAGGCGGTGTTCCTCTCCTCGGCTGCCACGCGCACGCTCTACGGCCACAAGCTCTCGCTTCCGCCCTCTCCGCTGCTGCCGCTCTCGCACTTCCACGCCGTCAGACTGACGCGGCACACCAGGACCACGGCAAGCCAGCTCAGTCTTTTCTGACGGTTTCAGCGAAAAAAGAGGGCGAAAAGAGTGGCGGAAAAAAAGCCCTGAGCGCAGGACCCTTCTCCGGAAAAGTCCCGGTCCGCCTCCATAAAAAAACGTGCAGGAAGCCGCCTTCCTGCACGAACCGTTATGGAACTTCCGAAAACGCCCTCTCTACTGCGCGTTCTGCGGCACAGGGGGCTTTTCCCTGAAGACGATAAGAGGGCAGTTCTGACAGATGTCCGCCCCGGGGAAGGGATGCCCTGAACGCGTGAGGGATACGCCGCCCGTCTTCTCGGCACGCGAGACCATGCGCTGAACCACGGCAGGCAGATGCGGACCGGGAATCATGACGTTGATTTCTCCGCGCTCCATCTTTCCGGAATTGTAGCTGCCCGCACAGGCCAGCGTCATGTTGGCCTGATCGTGAATGAAGCTGAACGCCGTGCCGCCGCATACCGCGGAGTTGATGCAGAGAGACGGCCGGAACGGATGGACATTTCTGGCCGCCATCCAGTCATCCACAAGATGGTAGGCCTGCATGTTGTCGCAGCAGAAATGCACCACGTCGGGCGTCTTCATGCAGCAGCGCAAAGGCTGCATGAGTACGGCAAGGGGCGCTCTCTCCATGCGGGGCTTGCTTTCCGCAAAGGCGCGCACCTGCTCCCTGTCCGTGCCGAAGCGCAGAAGGTCGTTCACCACAGTCTCGCTCACCTCGTCCACGCCGAATGAGCAGCGGGCATCGAGGCACCAGAGCTTCTTCATGTCCAGAAGCACGCTGCGGCCTTCCATGCGCGCGCCGAGCTCCGCCTGACAGAAGGTCAGCGGACGCACGGGCTCGCAGTACCCGCCGCGCTCTTGAACGGCGTTCAGGCTTTCTTCATCAAAAATAAAGGTGATGCCCACCGGCTCATGCATGAGACGAAGGGAACGCATGAGAAAATCATGCATGAGCGCAACATCGGAACTGCCCATTGTTCTCCTCCCGGATGAGCCGCTCGGAAAAATCCCGCTTTTCCTCACGGCAGAAGCCCGTCTTCCGGAAACGACCGGCAGACGGGCCTGATTTCCGCAGGGGACCGGGAACGGCGGTCCCCCACGGTTTTCAGCAGGAAGCCTCCCGCATCAGCTGTCGGAATCCAGCGCCTTCACCTCGACCTGCTTCTCGTCGTTGAAGTTCAGGACGAATCTTCGACCGTATCTCAGCAGAAAGTCTCTGTCCGCGATGAAGGTCACGTCTTCCACCTTCACGCTCTCGTCCTCGTCCTCATCCATTTCTTCCAGGGCGAGGCCGAGAATGATCCGGGACCGGCATCCTCCGCCGAGCGTGTACTCGCGCAGACGGATGCAGGTTCCTTCATCCTCGTCTTCCAGCATGGAACGGAACTTGTCCAGAAGCTCTTCATTGACGGTCACTGCAAACATGGTCGTATCTCCCGTGTTTTCAGCAGGCCCGCGGTCGGCGGCTCCTCAGCGGATGCCCCGGTCTTCTCAGGCTCCGAGAACCGTCAGCACGACCTGCCTGTCTTCGTTGAAGCTCAGCTCGTAAGCCTTGCCGTATTTTGTCAGAAAATCCTTGTCCGCGATGAAGGGAACGTCCTCGACGACTACCTTTTCATCCTCGTCTTCGTCCATTTCTTCCATGCCCAGACCGAGCACGATCTTGCAATGTCATCCGCCTCCCACCTTGTATTCGCGCAGGCGGATGCAGGTTTCCTCATCTTCATCTTCCAGCATGGCGCGGAGCTTTTCCAGCATCTCTTCGCCTATGGTCACGGTAAACATGGTTGCTCCTTTGGGTATGTTCAGCTTGTCATGCGACAATGGTGGAAAGGCCGTGTCTCTCAAAGCGCTCCCTGATCTCGCGAAGAGCTTCCGGCGAGTACTGCGTCACCGGAGGCAAGGGCTTGTCGAGGGCCTGATACTTGTTTCGTCCGAAGGCATGGCACGGCATGATTTCGATCTCTCTGCGGCCGTACCTGCCGAAAAATTCCGCCATGGCGGCAAGATTCTCATCGGAATCGTTGAGCCCGGGCATGAGAGGCATGCGTATGTGCACCTCCCTGCCGGATCTGAGCGCCGCATCCATGTTGCGAAGAATGAGCGCGTTGTCCTGTCCGGTCAGTTTCCGATGCTCCTCCGGGTCCATGTGCTTGCAGTCGAAAAGGAAAAGGTCGGCCAGAGCGAGGGTCCTGTCGAAGCGCTCTTCCGGGCAGAATCCGCAGGTGTCCACGGCGACGTGCCAGCCCTCGCAGAGCGAAGCTTCCAGAAGCTCGAGGAAAAAAGCGCCTCCAGCCGTGGGCTCTCCGCCGCCGAAGGTCACGCCCCCGCCGGAGTTCTCGTAGAAGAGCGCATCCTTGCGGGCCACGGCAAGCACCTCCTCCACGCTCATTTCCCGGCCGCTCATTTCCCTGGCCTTTGCGGGACAGACCGTCGCGCAGGCGCCGCAGGAGCGGCACTTTTCCCTGTCGAGCGAAGAGATGCCTTCTTCCATGCCCGTCGCTCCGGAAGGACAGACCTTCCCGCAGGCGCCGCAGCCCGTGCACAGTTCCCGGAAAAACAAAAGCTCAGGGGCGAAGCTCTGGGATTCGGGATTGCTGCACCAGAGGCAGCGGAGCGGACAGCCCTTCAGAAAAACGGTGGTTCGTATGCCGGGTCCGTCCTTGGTGGACATGCGCTGAATGTTGTAGACCGTTCCCCTGCTCATGACTCTCCTCCCCGACTGAGCGTTCATCACGGCACCCCGGCGGCGGAGCGGAGCTCCGCCGCCCTGAGGTGATTACTGCGCGTATTCCGTGCGCTTGATTATTTCATTCTGCACGCCGCGGTCGAGGCGGGTGAAATAGGCGCTGAATCCGGCCACGCGGACCACAAGATCCTTGTAGTCCTGCGGATGATCCTGCGCATCCTGCAGCGTGTCGGAGCTCACGCAGTTGAACTGAATGTGCGAGCCGCCGTAATCGCAGTAGGTCTTGATGAGCGCAATGAGGTTGCGCGCTCCCTGCGGACCTTCCAGAGCGGAGGGCAGGAACTTCACGTTGAAGTGGTTGGCGCCGTAACGCACGGTGTCGATGGCTTCCGCACCGGACTTGATGAGGGCGGTAATGCCTTCATGGTCGGTTCCGGGCATGGCGGACACGCTGCCGTCGGTAAGGGCCACGCCTGCCTTGCGGCCCGTGGGCAGAGCGCCCATGAGAGAGCCGAAGTAGTTGTGGTACGAGAGCGAATAGGCGTCCAGAGGCGTCCTGTGACCGAAGCAGTCGGGACCGATGGAGTTGTGTATTTCATCCACGTCGCGGTAGAACCGCTGCACGAATTCCTCGATTTCAGGATAGTCGTTGCCGTGCTTGGGGGCCTCGAAGCACATCCTGCGGATGTCTTCATAGCCCTCGAAGTTGGCGTTCAGCGCCTCAAGAAGCTGGGCCATGGTGATCTTCTTCGTGTCGAACACCAGATGCTTGATGGCCAGCAGGGAGTTGGCGGCGTCCACGCCTGCGGTCATGATGGGATTGACCTGCGGATATCTGGTGCCGCCGGCCTCCTCGCACATGCCCTTCTCGATGCAGCCGTCGTACATGACCGAGCGGAAGATGCTCGGCACCACCTGCAGACGGGCCATCTGGCTGAGATCGGAATGGTGGCGGGAAATGGTGAACAGGTGTCTGAGCTGCTCCTTGCAGGCGTCGTACAGCTCCTCGAAGCTCGTGAATTCGCAGGGATCGCCGGTCTGCACGCCCACGACCTTCTTCGTGGACGGATCCTTGCCGTTATGGAGCAGAAGTTCCACGACCTTGGCGAGACAGGGCTGATCTTCCTGCGTGATGAAGCTGCCCTTGCCGCAGATGCCGGTGGAAACGCAGCCGTAGTTGCCGCAGTTGCGGGCGTCTTCGAGAGTGATGCCGCCCTCGTACTGGGCAAAGCGGGCAAGGTTGCGCTCGATGACCACGGTGTTGTTCAGGATCTGAGGCTGACCGGAGCCGCCGCGGATGCACTCCACGACCTTGTTCATGTAGGAAGTCTTGAGCTTGGGATGATAGAGCAGCGTGAGCGTGGGCTGAATGCCGCGCATGCGTATCTGCGTTTCGAGCAGAAGTTCCTCAAGCTCGGTGCTGGCGTCGCGACCGTAGGCGTCAACGCCGCCGATGGAGATGGTCTGACCTGTGTGGCCGGACAGAGTCTTGGCATAGGAGCCGCCCTGATACTCACCGAGCTCCATGTGCTTGATCCACTGGAACTTCAGAAGCGTGATGACCTGTTCCTTCGTCAGCTTTCCTTCGTCGATGTCCTTCTTATAGAAGGGATACATGTACTGACCGTAGCGGCCGGGCGAGGTCGCGCAGGCCATCTGCTCCACTTCGATGGCAAGATGGATGAACCAGAAGGACTGGATGGCTTCGCGGAAGTTGCGGGCGGGATATTCGGGCACGCGACGGCAGATCTCCGCGATTTCCAGAAGTTCGGCCCTGTTCTTCGGATCGGTTTCGGCCTCGGCCGTCTTTTCCGCAAGTTCGGCATAGCGGTGGGAATGGGCGATGACGGCTTCCGTGGCCACGATCATGGCGCGGTAGAGGTCATGCTTCTCCTTGTTGTCCAGCGTGGTGGGGCAGTCGTGCAGACGCTTCTTCAAGTCGTCCACCACCCAGCGCAGCCCCTTGTTCAGCGCCTTGGGATAGTCGGCGATGCCGGAGCCGGAAGCCACGCTCACGTTGTCGTAGTACATGCCGGCCTTGGAATACTGGGCAGGGTTCACACCGTACTTGTCCTTGTACATCTTGTTGTTCAGGGCAATGCAGGTGCGGTTCTTCCACTTCTTGTACACCTTTTCAAGCAGCTCTTCCGTTTCCTTGGGGATCTTCATTTCGCCAAGGGAAGTCATCTTCGCAAGCTGCATTTCGTCCTTGATCCACGACACGTTCCATTCCGGATACGGATTCACGCCGCAGCGTATGCCCGTAAGCGTGCCGACGATGGGATTGCCGTCCAGAAAAATCTTCTTGGTCAGAAGGACGCGTTCAAACAGTCTCGCCCGGATATAAAGCGTGGATTCGCCGGCAAACTCTTCGTACACGTCCAGAAGGCAGCGAAGTCTCTCGGGGTCCATGACCTGAGGAGCGGTCATGAGAAAGTCCTTCAGCTCCTGAACGCGCTGTTCGGCGGTATCCCAGTTGATGCCGTAGCCCTGCCCTTCCACCGGGGCAGGCGAGGTGAACTGCATGACAGACATGAGGGTCTCCTGTGGAATGTTTATGAGAGGACAGAAAAAGTTGTTTGCTTGTTGCCAGGTACAATGCACAAAGCGTGCCAAATTTTATTTTTAATTTATAACTATTTGAAATATTTAATTATACTAAATAATATCCGAGCTTTCGACGATTAAAACCATGTTCAGGTGCTAAAAAAAACTTTCTTTTTAAAAAGTATTTTTTTATACATGAGAAAAATTTATCAGACCTCCCGACAAAGGACATCCTATGCTTATCGGCACGAAAACATTTGATGATGTCAGTATGGAAGACGTCATGAGCCCCGCCATGCGGACCATCTGGGATCATATGAGCATCGGCGTGGCCATCGTGGACGGCGAGGGCACGTGCGTCTACATGAACGAGATCCAGGCCCGCGTGGACGGCTTCACCACCTCGGGCGTCGTGGGCAAGCACATCACGGAACTCTATGTGCCCAACGGCATGGCCCGCATTCCCACCATGGAATGCCTGTACCGGGGAGAGCCGCTTCTGCGCAAGGCCTACTGGTACAAGACCATCAACAACTCCCTGTTTTCCTCGGTGACGGACTTCTATCCTCTGTTCGACGAGGGGCGGAAGGACGGCGTGCTGGCCTTCACCATATGGGTGGACAGCGCGCTCCTTACCGGAGAGGCAAAAATGAACACAAGGCCGCCCGTTTCCGCCAGCGAGAGCACGCGCTACACCTTCGAGAACATCATCGGGCACGACGCGGCTCTGCGCGGAGCCATAAACGATGCCAAAGTGGCGGCGAAAAGTCCGGTTCCGGTCATGATCTGGGGTGAGAACGGCACGGGCAAGGAACTGTTCGCCCAAGCGATCCACGCCGCAAGTCCCCGGAAGGACAACCCCTTTGTTGCGGTCAACTGCGCCGCCATACCGGAAAACCTGCTCGAGGGCATACTCTTCGGCACCTCGAAAGGCGCCTATACCGACGCCGCTGACAAGCCCGGTCTTTTTGAAAAGGCCGACGGCGGCACCCTGCTGCTCGACGAGCTCAACTCCATGCCTCTCGGTCTTCAGTCCAAGCTTCTGCGCGTCCTTCAGGAAAAAAGGGTGCGCAGACTCGGAGCCAGCACGGAAAAAGACGTGGATGTCCGGGTCATAAGCATTCTCAACGAGCCTCCCCTCACGGCCGTGAGCCGCGGCATCCTGCGCAACGACCTTTATTACCGTCTTGCCGTGGTGGGCATCGCCGTGCCGCCCCTGCGCGAAAGACTCGAAGACATTCCCCTGCTCATATCATCCTTCCTTCAGCGGGACGGGGACGGCGACGGCGTCAGGGTCTCCGACTCCGTCATGAAGCTGTTCTGGGGATACTCCTGGCCCGGCAACATCCGCGAGCTTCTGCACGTCATCGAGGGCAGCCTCGCCCTGCTCGGCGGACGCAGCGTCATTACCGAGGACTGTCTGCCGAGGCAGTTCCGCGACGCCTGCCTCAGCCGCCGTGCGGCCGAATCCCAGCCGCAGTCCGTGCGGACGGACGATATTCCCTTCATCGACGATTACCGCGACGTGCGCAGAAACAGCGTCGTTCCTCTTAAAGAGAAGCTCAACGCCTTCGAGTCGCGATGCATACGCAACGTGCTGCGCGTCACCGGAGGCAACGTTTCCAAAGCGGCACGCATCATGGAGCTTACCGGTCCCGGCCTGCGCTACAAGATGAAGCAGCTCGGCATCGGCGAGGAGGATTATTGAAAAGCTTCGTGCCTGGCCGACCTCTCATGCGAAAACGCGGTGCGGTCCCTTCATGCTCCGACACCTGCATACAGGTCATGTTCAAACAATAAGAGCCGAAAACGCTTCTGCCCTCATCTTCATACCGCACATGCCGCAGTCTCTGGACATACCGGAAGCTGCGGCATGTGCGTCCGTTCTTCGGGCAACAGCCCGCTGTCTCCACGATTCCTGCTCCACGAGTTTTCCAGAAAGGGACAGACTCCCGGAATTTCTGTCACCGGCGACAAACGACGAGCTCGTCCCCCGGCATTCAGGAAGAAGGAAAGGGAGAAAGCTCCACGGCAGGAAAGTTCGTTTTCGAAAAAACATGCAGTGCCTATATCTAATTGTTTTAATTTACTATTATATAAATCTTTTCTCCTGCGCCGGATATTTTGATCAACGCAGCTTTTTTCATTATAAGGAAAAAAAGCACAAATTTTCGACAGATATCGTGTCAAACCGTTTATTTTTTCCACCTTGTCGAATACAGATAATCATATTTTTCACATAATTCTTTCAAAAGAGAAAAAATTTTTTTCTTTTTTGATGTTTTTCTTTTTTAAGTTAATGATTTTCATTATCGTTTAAAAAAATTTCTTTTATATTCAGCATATTAATATAAAATCACACCATACGGGAATATTTGGCACAGTTCTTGCTTCAAGTTCTTCATATCACATTTTCTCATACCGAATCCATCACCCCGAAAGTTGTTTGCTTGTTCTCGGCCCGCGGCACCCGCGCTTCGCCTCAGAAAGCCTCCGGGCGACCTCTCCTGCCTCGGCAGGTTCCTTCATCCCATCAGCAGGAACAGCATATGTCAGAAGCAAAACTCACCAAGTCCCTGTCTCCCATGCAGGTTTGCGCCCTTGCTCTCGGCTCCATAGTCGGCTGGGGCTGCTTCGTCCTTCCCGGCGACATGTTTCTCCCCTCCGCCGGCCCCCTCGGCACGCTGCTCGGCTTCCTTGCCGGAGCCATTCTCATTTCCTTCGTGGGCGTGTGCTACAGCTACATGGTCAAATACGCTCCCGTGGCCGGCGGCGCCTTCACCTATGCCTACATAGGCTTCGGCCCCACCGCTTCGTTCATATGCGGATGGGCACTGGTCATCGGATACATCGCCATCGTCATGATCGACATAGCGGCGCTTTCGCTCATCTTCCGCTTCCTGTTCCCGGGTGTCTTCGAATTCGGTGAGCTCTACACCATCGCAGGCTGGAAGGTCTACATGGGTGAAGTGCTGCTCATGACCGCAGGCGCCTGCAACCGGACGCAGGGTCCGGCGGCCGGAA
>CAJJMX010000009.1 GCA_905192935.1 uncultured Mailhella sp. | reverse complement strand
AGCCGTCCATGACCGCCACGCTGCAGAACGACGACGTTCCCGGCTCAAGGACGAGACGCTCCTCGAACACGGGTTCCGCGCCATCCTCGCGGCAGACGTGAAATCCCGCCGAATAGAGATCGAAGCCGAAAAGCTCCTCCTCATGATGCCAGCGGCGGCCGGGCACGAGCATCTCGCCGTAAATAAAGCAGGCCGTTTCGGGCAGCGTGACCCAGGTATCCTGGACGTAGCGCGAATGCCTGTGCAGGATGAGCGGGTCCGGCACATATTCCAGCCAGCTGCCCTCCTCCAGATGAAAGCGCTGAAGCTGCGCGGCATGATTGTGGTCCATGACGTGCACCTTGGTGGCGCTCTGCGTGGTCACGAGCGCATGGGCGTTCTTCTCCGCCCGCACGTCCAGCACCATGCGGTCGCCCTGCACCACGCAGCCCGTGGCCGCAATGGTGATGACGCAGGCCATGTCCGGCTGGGACTCCTCCCAGTACAGGGCCTTCTGCGCCAGCAGCGGCACGCGGCGGTCCAGATCGGCCAGCACCGTGCGTCCGAGCCTGTCGTCCCGCCGGAAATCCAGCCTGAGATAGCCCTTCTTGCCCACGGAGGCGCTTTTCATCTGCGGCGGCTCGTCGCGGTAGCCCTCAAGCTCCACGGCTCCGCGCTCAAGAGCCTCCATGGCCCTGCCCGCAGCCTCGAAGCTGGAACAGTCGGGCGCCTTCCGGCCGAAAGAGCTTCCGCTCCTGACACGCTCATGCATGGACGGCCCCTTCGGCGGACGTTTCCGGGGATTCTTCACGAGTGCGGACAGGCACGTCGAAAAGCGCGTCGCGCATGATCCAGTCGGCCAGAACGTCGATGTTGCGGCCGGTCATGCAGTTGGTGAAGATAAAGGGCCTGTCGCCGCGCATGAGTCTGGAGTCGCGGTCCATGACCTCGAGACTCGCGCCCACGTAAGGAGCGAGGTCCTCCTTGTTGATGACCAGAATGTCGGAGTGACACACGCCGGGACCGCTCTTGCGGGGGATCTTGTCTCCTGCGGCCACGTCGATGACGTAAATGAAGAAGTCGGCAAGCGCCGGACTGAAGGTAAGCGTGAGGTTGTCGCCGCCGCTCTCTATGAACACCACGTCGCTGTCGGGAAAGCGCTTTTCGAGCTCCTCCACGGCGGCAAGGTTCATGCTGGGGTCCTCGCGGATGGCGGTGTGGGGACAGGCCCCGGTCTCCACGCCCACGATCTTTTCAGGTTCGAGCACGCCGGCAAGCTCTCTCTGCACATGCTTCGCATCCTCGGTGGTCACCACGTCGTTGGTGATGATGAGAGGACGCACGCCGCGCTTCATGAGCACGGGCACCACGGCCTCGATGACGGCCGTCTTGCCGGAGCCCACGGGGCCGCCGACGCCGATACGGGTAACCTTCTTCATGAAAGAGCCTCCTTCAGCTCATAAAAAGACGGACACGGGAACGGGCATGGACGGCGGAAAGTATCTCCGTCATGGGGGCATATCCCGTCATGCGGTCGAGCGGCGTGGACAGCGCAGTCCGGCAAAGTTCCTCAAAAAGAGAACTGCTGCGGTACAAAACCGCCTGCGCGTCAAGATGCGTGACGCGCATGAGACGAAGCGAGGCGTTCAGGATCCCCATGGCCACACCGTAGAAGTAGACGGTGAGCCCCTCCTGAAAAATCTCCTCCTCTTCCTTTCCGTCCGCGCCGCGCACGGGCTTTCCCGCAAAGGCCGTGGCGGCGAAGAGCACCGCCAGCGACACGGGATACGAACCGGGCGTTCCGCCCGAGGCGATCTTCGAAAGCCAGCGCGAAAGCAGCGGCGACGGCACGGTCCTTGCCCCGAGCTCCGCAAGCTTGACCCCGGTCTTCGTCATCATGTCCCGGAACTCCTCGGGAAGCTTGCGCCGGCAAAGCGCCGTATCCACGTCCTGAAGCCTCGTCAGCGTCCTTTCCGAAACTTCGCCCCCGGCGCTCACGGGATCGGCGACAAGGGCCCGCAGCGCAAAGGCGAGTCCCACGGCGTCGCCCGTGGAAGCCTGCCTGAGCGCCGACACCACGTACTGCTGAAGCGTGCGCGCGTCATGCACCACGCCCGTCTGCGCCGCCGCCTCCAGCGCGCTGGAAAAGGCAAACGCTCCGGTGGGAAGCATGGAGTCTCCGAACTGCATCAGCCTGACAAGAGAAAGAATGTCCACTGCCGCCTCCGCGTACGACTCAGGCGTGATGCTCGTGATGGTGATGCCCGTGACCGGAAAGCGGACTTTCCGCTCCGCCGAACAGAAGCCTCGCCTCCTCGCCGGAAAGAAGATCGTACACGCTCTCGCCGGACAAGAAGGCGTAGGTCACACCGGCAATGTCGTGCGTGTCCATGACCGCGCTCATGACCTTCTCATCCGCCGTCATGGGCACATAGACCACGCCCTTCTTCACCACGGCGGGCCAGTGCTGATTGCCGAGCGCATGCCCGAGCCTGACCGCGGAGGAAACGGCGCTCTCCACCCCGAGCGCGGCAAGTCCCGTCAGATCCACGGCCATGACGGGGCACAGACGTATGCGGCACACCACGGCGCTGCGGGAGGCTTCATCCCATTCCAAGACGTCGCCGTCGCGCAGGCTCTCGCCTCTCTCCAGCGCCACGGCCATGCTCCGACCGCCCTCGGTCTCCTTGCGCAGACGGTTTTTCTGCGCGTCCCACTGCGAAAGCTCCAGCCAGTCCACAGAAGCGCCGTTCAGACGTGCGGCCCATGCCGCATCAGCCCTGTTGCCCAGTACCTTTTCAACGATTTCCACTCTCTTCCCCCGTCGCGTTTTCCTTTGTCCGCGCCGCTTCAGGGCGCGTTTCTCCCGGGCCGGAACGTCCGTCCGGGCGCTCTGAACATGGTTTTCGAAGCGCCCGGACGAAAATTCCTGTCCGAAACATTTCCCTTCCCGTGCCGCAGGGGGCCCGTCATGCGGCCGACGCCGTTCCGGCTTTTCCGCCCAAACGAAGAGCTGCCCCGAAGCGTGCAAGTCTCGCGCCCGCAGCGCGTGTCCGGCATGACGGGCCCCGGCCCCCGGGGACGCCCGAAAGGACTCAGCCCGAAGATGTCCGGCATCCTGCCTTCAGGCGGATGCCGCGCAAGGGGCGGCTCCGGCGCAGTTCACCTGCGGCGGAAAGCTGCCCCGAAGCGTGCGAGTCCTGCGCCCGCAGTGCGTGTCCGGCATGACGGGCCCCGGCCCCCGGGGACGCCCGAAAGGACTCAGCCCGAAGATGTCCGGCATCCTGCCTTCAGGCGGATGCCGCGCAAGGGGCGGCTCCGGCGCAGTTCACCTGCGGCGGAAAGCTGCCCCGAAGCGTGCAAGTCCTGCGCCCGCAGTGCGTGTCCGGCATGACGGGCCCCGGTCCCGGCACGGCCTCTTAACTGAAGAAATACAGCTGGGCCAGACTGGCATGCTGAACCGGAGGCACCGTGATGTGCACCCCGTCCACCATGACGGCGAAGGTTTCGGGATTGACCTCGATGTGAGGCGTCAGGTTGTTTCTCACCATGCAGTGCTTGGTGAGGCTGCGTATGCCGTGCACGGCCTCAAGATGGCTCTTCAGGCCGAGCTGTTCGCCTATGCCGCGGTCCATGGCGGCCTGCGAGGTGAAGGTATAGCGGGTGGACTGGAGGCACCGGCCGATGGAGCCGAACATGGGCCGGTAGATGACGGGCTGAGGCGTGGGCAGGGAGGCGTTGGGATCGCCCATGATGGACCAGGCGATGGCGCCGCCCTTGATGACCATGTAGGGCTTGGCGCCGAAGAACTGCGGCTGCCAGAGCACGAGGTCGGCCACCTTGCCCGTTTCCACGGAGCCGATGAGATGGGAGACGCCCTGGATGATGGCCGGATTGATGGTCACCTTGGCCACGTAGCGCAGCACGCGGAAGTTGTCGTTGTCCGCCGAATCCTCGGGAAGCTTGCCGCGGGCCGCCTTCATGGCGCTTGCCGTCTGGATGGCGCGTATCCAGTTTTCGCCCACGCGTCCCATGGCCTGCGAGTCGCTGGCTATGCAGGAAATGGCGCCCATGTCGTGCAGCACGTTTTCCGCCGCTATGGTCTCGGGACGCACGCGGCTTTCCGCAAAGGAAACGTCGGAGGGCACGTTGTGGTTCAGGTTGTGGCAGACCATGATCATGTCGAAAAGCTCCGCCTGCGAGTTCACGCCGAAGGGCAGCGTGGGGTTGGTGGAGCTCGGCAGGACGTTGGGCTGTCCGGCCACGCGGATGATGTCCGGGGCATGACCGCCGCCCGCGCCTTCGGTATGGAAGGTGTGGATGACCCGGCCTTCCATGGCGGCTATAGTGTCTTCCACGTAGCCCGCTTCGTTCAGGGTGTCGGTGTGGATGGAGACCTGCACGTCCATCTTGTCGGCCACGGAAAGCGCGGCGCGGATGATGGCGGGCATGGCGCCCCAGTCCTCATGGATCTTGAAGCCGCAGGCTCCGGCCTCGATCTGTTCGCGCAGGGGCTCTTCGTTGTAGGCGTGTCCTTTGCCGAGTATGCCGAGGTTCACGGGAAGGGCCTCGGCGGCTTCCATGATGCGGTGGATGTTCCACGCGCCGGGGGTGATGGTGGTGCCGTTGGTGCCGTCGGAGGGGCCTATGCCGCCGCCGAAGAAGGTGGTGATGCCGTTGGAGATGGCGGTCTGCGCCTGCTGCGGGCACACGAGATGCACATGGGCGTCTATGCCGCCGGCGGTGAGGATGAGATGCTCGCCGGAGATGGCGTCCGTGGAGTTGCCCACCACAAGGTGCGGATCCACGTTGTCCATGACGGCGGGATTGCCCGCCTTGCCGATGCCGACGATGCGGCCGTCGCGGATGCCCACGTCGGCCTTGATGACGCCCTGCACGGCGTCGATGATGGTGGCGTTGGTGATGACGAGGTCAAGCACGCCGTTGTCCCGCACGGAACGGGAGTCGCCGCCCTCGCCGGCGCGCAGCGTCTTGCCGCCGCCGTAGATGACCTCGTCGCCGTAACCGCGCAGATCCTTTTCGATTTCCACGTAAAGATCCGTGTCGCCGAGCCTGATTTTATCGCCCACTGTGGGGCCGTACAGGCTGGAATACTCCTGTCTTGATATCTGGGGCATGTGCAATCCTTGGTTTGAAGCCGTTTCGTCGGAAAAGACGCCGTCTTCGGGCAGTACGCAGGCACGGAAAAAAGTGTCGGAGCATCCGACCGAAGGTGCTTCCACCCGCCCGGGCCGTCGCCCGGCGCATCTTTGCCGACAAGGAAAGGTTCCCGGTCTCAGAGCTTCGCGTTCTTGAAGCCCAGAGCGAGAGCCCTTGCTATCTTCACCGCCTTGCCGTGCTCGTCGCCTGTCCAGGCGTCCACAAGGTTGTTGAAGCCGTACACGCTGGCAAGCCCGCCGTAGGGGACGAGAGAAACCGTTTTCTCGTCGCCGGGCTCAAAGCGTATGGCCGTGGTGGAGGGGATGTTCAGCCTCATGCCGTAGGCCGCGGCGCGGTCGAACTCGAGCGCGCGGTTGACCTCGAAGAAGTGGAAATGGGAGCCTACCTGAATGGGACGGTCGCCGGTGTTGCGCACCTTGAGCGTCACGGAAGGCTTGGACTCATTGAACGAAATGGGGTCCGCGGCGAAGATGCATCCGCCGACGGGAGCCTTGGGCGAATCTGCCATGTGCTGCCTGCCTGTGTTGTGCCGGGAAGCCCCGGCGTGAAGGATGGAAGCCTCTGCCGGAACGCGGCGTTCCTCAGCTTATGGGATCGTGCACCGTGACCAGACGGCTGCCGTCCGTGAACACGGCCTCAAGCTGCACGAAGGGGATCATGTCGGGCACGCCTTCCATGACTTCGTCGCGGGTGAGCGCCTTGCGCGCGTCGTTCATGACCTCTTCCACGGTCTTGCCGGCGCGCGCGCCCTCAAGAGCCGTGGCGGTGATGATGGCCACGGCTTCGGGATGGTTGAGCTTCAGCCCTTTTTCCCTGCGGCGCTGCGCCACTTCCGCCAGGGACAGCACCATGAGCTTGTCGATTTCTCGCGGGGTAAGGTGCATGGGACCTCCTTATGATAGAGATGGAAAACGGCGTTCTGCCGCTTTCAGGCTCAACCCTATCGCCGGGCCCGTGAGAGGGATATTGTAATAACGTTACGCCTCATGAGAAAAAGACCGGACTTTTCGAGGGCCGCATGGGCTGAACGGCCTGTCCGCGAAAGTCCCGAAATGCGCGCAAAGGACAAAAAAAAGCTCCCGGATGAACCGGGAGCCCGTTGAATACATGTGCTGCGCGCCGCCTGCGCGGATATGGGAACGGCCTCGCAGAAAGGCCTACTTCGAGGTGCTCTTCCTGCCGGATGAGCTTGTCGTCTTCTTTGACGACGTTTTTGACGATGAGGTCTTTTTGACCGAAGTCTTCTTTGCCGAAGCGGTCTTCTTTACCGCCGTCTTTTTGCCCGACGTCTTTTTCTTCGACGATGCCACCGACTTCTTGGACGAACTTTTCCTCGTCGAGGTCACCTTTTTGGAACTTCTGGAAGAGCTCTTCGTAACCTTGCTCTTGGAACGGCCGGACTTGGAGAGCGCCTTGCGCGCCGCGGCGGCGTCCGCCTCCGTGCCCTTGGTGACCACCTGCTTGGGCGTGGGCAGATAGGCCATGGGATTCATCTGCCTGTTGTCGATAAGAAGCTCGAAGTGCAGATGCGGTCCCGTGGAGCGCCCCGTGGAGCCCACGCGGCCTATCATGAGTCCGGGAGCCACTCTGTCTCCCTTGCGCACAAGGATCTGACTCATGTGGGCGTAGCGGGAGAGGATGCCGTCATCCTGCTGGATTTCCACCATATTGCCGTAGCTGCCGTGATACTCGGCGCACACGACCACGCCGCTTCGGAACGCCATGATGGGAGAGCCCAAAGGCGCGCGTATGTCTATGCCCTTGTGCGAGCGGCGGGAAGAGCGGCGCACGCCGTAGGGGGAGGTGATGCACACGGTCTCGCCCGTGGAACAGAGCGCCTCCTTCGTGTGCATCTCGGCCAGTCTGCGCGCTTCCCTGCTGTTGGGATCCGGCATGTTCCACTGCCCGTTCCCGGAAGAGGAGGAAGAGCGCTCCATCTGCATGAGTCCCTCGGGCAGCTGCCACGAGGAGGGGTCGGAAGTGAGCTCGAGCGAATCGCCGTAGGGCGCGCGATGCTCCGCAAGCTCGGAAACACTGAGCGAATCGCTTTCCACGAGCGTTCCCGGGGAGGTGGAAGCCAGATACAGTTCTCTGTCAAGGACGAGAGCGGAATCCACATCCTTCTCTTCCTGAGAGAGCGCATTTTCCATGTCCGTCCGGGCGTCCTGCCGTTTCGGCGCACAGGCCGCAAGGCCCGTGCAGGCCACAAGGGCGCAGCACGTCACAAAAGAAGCAAATCTTCGGGCCGACGACATTCTTTCTCCTTGGAACTTCCAGAAAAGATTCCCTGTTTTGTCACGCCTCAACCGATGGGCAGGCAGGAACTCAGCATTCCCGCACGTCGAGGATGACGGCCTCGTTTCTCAGGGGATTCACCTTGCCGAGGCGCACATGCAGCGTCTGCCCGGGGAAGACCTTCTCTCCGAACAGCGCGCGCTTGCCGCGCAGGCCGAGCTGAACCTCGGGCAGGCTCACGCTCACCCACATGTCGTTCTCCTCGGCCACTTCGGCCTTCCAGCAGCATTCGTCGCCGTGGGCCCTCGCCTGCTGCTGGATGTACAGATATTTCCAGTAACGCGGACGGAAGCGCTGCACCTGTCCCGCGGCCTCGAGCCGGATGGAAAGATGCATGAGCATGTCCGAAAGCTCCTCGCGTGTCCAGCGCAGTTCGCCGCGCGTGACCATGCTCAGAAGCTGCGCCTCGTTCACGAGGTCGGTGAAGCGGCGCAGCGGCGAAGTCACGGGACTGTAGGCCGAAAGCCCCATGCCCGCATGCGGCCTCGGCACCACGTCGAGAGAGGCGGCCACGAGGATGCGCACCACGCGGGCGATGTCCGGCGCGCTTTTCCACACGCCGGCGTATTCTCTGGGCACGGCCACGTCCTGCGTGCGGAAAAGAAGGGGCACGTCGTTCTTCACGGCCCATTCCGCCAGCGCGGCGTTGGCCACCACCATGAGCTCGGCCACAAGCAGCTGCGCACGCGGCGCGGCAGGATAGGGCTTGAGCTTCACCGTGATGTCCGCCCCCTCTCCCTCAAGCTCGAAATCTATTTCCGGCCGCTCGATGATCACCGCGCCGTGATCCACGCGGCTTGCGAGTCTCTTCTCGCTCATGGCCGCGGCAAGGCGCAGGGAATCGACAAAGGGCGACGCGGCATTCTCTTCGCCGTCGAGCGCAGCCTCGCAGTCGGGATAGTTCAGATTCTTCGCCACCTTGATGGTGGAAAAGCGGAAGGAGCCCTCGCCGAGCGTGCCGTCGGGAGCGACGTGCGCGCCCACCACGAGCGCAGGACGCGCCTGTCCTTCAAAAAGACTGAACGCGCCTTCGCCGAGAGCTTCGGGCATCATGTGGCAGTTGCCTTCCGGCAGATAGATGCTCGTGGCCCGATGAAACACGGCCTTGCCGAGAGGACTGTCGAAATCCCAGAGCCATGCGGGGCACGCAAGCGCCACTTCCACATCCCAGCCGCCGTCCGCCGCCGCGGCGATGCGGAAGGCGTCGTCGATGTCGCGGGTGCTCGCGCTGTCGATGCTGATGAAGGCCGTATCCTCGGCGGGAGGAAGACTTCCGCCCTGCTCCACGGCCTGAATGAGCGTCTGCGTCTCTGGAGCAAAGGGCTCTTCCCACGCCGTGCCGGACTCGTAGTCCGCCCGGTCCAGCCAGAAATTGTAGTGCTCGGGCACAAGCCCCCAGGTCATGGCCAGAAGAAGCGCCAGATGCGGATCGTCGGGCAGGCCCTTGGTCACCTGCTTCCAGAGCGCCTCGTCCTCCACGGTTTCCGGGTCCCTCATGCGGGAGCGGAGCATCCTTTCCAGCCTGCCTCTCACGGGCTCTTCCGGCGCGGTGGAAGGATCGGGCGCGGGATGACGGCCGATCCTGGCCTCCCACAGACGACGGAACCAGTCCGCTCCGCCGCAGACCATGGCCTCGCGTACGCGCGCGGCCTCTTCGGCCTGACGGCGCGACTCCACCGTGGCCGCGTCGTAGATCTCGAATTCCGGCGGCTGGAAGCGGAAATGCGTCTTGCACTGCAAAAGCGCCCTGCCGCAGGCCGCCACGGCATCGGCGTCGGGACTCGTGTAGCCGAGTTCCGCGAACCACTCGGCCGGAGCCCTGTCCATTTCGCCCTGCGCCATTTCCCAGAGCTCCATGGGCGCGACTTCGGAAGTCAGGCGTTCACGGCGTTCCCTGTGCCTGTTCAGGATGTCCACCACGGCATCCTTGCTCTGCGTCGCAGGATAGGAAGGACCGGCCCAGGGAAGGATGCGCGAAGGCGAAAGAGTGGTCTCCCGGCGGTTTGGCAGGAAAAGGCGGAGCTTGCCCTTCTGTTCCTCCATCACCCACGCTATCTGGGGTTCGTTGCCCTGCATGAATTCCACGATACAGCCCGCGGAAGGATTCTGCACAATATGCGATGCCATGTCTCGTTCCTGAAAAACAAAGGTGTCAGACCGGCCCCGGCGGTCCGAAGGACTCTCGCACCTCGGCGCGAAGGAAGGGGAAGGCCGAAAAGCAGGACCACCCGTATCTTTTTGCGCGGGCGGCCTTGAAAAAACGTGCGCGGCCTGCCACGGATGAAAACAGGGTCATGCGTCCCCGGTCGCGAGGGGGAGACATGAAGAGAGGCATCCATGACAATGCCGGGAAAGCTCGCGCCTCCCCGGCATGTTGCATCATCAGTGTCTGAAGGATCTCTGGCCGGTGAACACCATGGCCACCTGAGGCTCGTGCTCGTTGCAGGCCTGCACCACTTCCCAGTCGCGTATGGAGCCGCCGGGCTGGGCAATGGCGGTCACGCCCTGAGCCATGACCACGTCCACGCCGTCGCGGAACGGGAAGAAGCCGTCGGACACCACCACGGAGCCGATGAGGCCGCCCTTGCTTTCCCTGGTCTCGCGGTTGATCTCTTCGAGCGTGGCCGCGGCTTCGGCGTCGGAAAGGGCCTTCTGCTGAAGCTCATAGAGGGAAAGACCGGTACGCTTGAAGGCAAGCACGTCGGCATGCTTGGTGTAGGCCTTGTGGATGGCCAGCTCCGCACAGCCCACGCGGTCCTGTTCGCCGGTGCCGATGGCCACGGTGGCGCCGTTGCGGGCAAAGATCACGGAATTGGAGGTCACGCCCGATTCCACGGCCCAGGCGAAGAGCAAATCTTCGGCTTCCTGTTCGGTGGGCTTGCGCGCCGTGAACACGGTGCCGTCCTTCTTCGTGCCGGTGGCGGGCATGAAGTCTTCCACGCTTCTTATGCGGTTCACGAAGGACTTCTGCATCACGATGCCGCCGTCGGTCAGGCTCTTGAAGTCGAGCATGGGGATGCCGCACAGCTCGTCGAGACGGGCGAGTCCGGGCAGCTCGAAGATGCGCAGGTTCTTGCGGCCCTTGAGCACGTCCACCACGCCTTCCTCGAAGGAAGGAGCGGCCACGACTTCAAAGTACTGGGAGGCGATGAGCTCGGCGCACTTCATGTCCAGAGGACGGTTCACCACCACCGCGCCGCCGAAAGCGGCGATGCGGTCGCACCAGAAGGCGTTGTTCAGGGCGTCGAAAAGATTGTCGGCCCATGCCGCGCCGCAGGGATTGTTGTGCTTCAAAATGGCGGCCGCGGGCTTCTTCGTGAGATACTGAAGAATGTTGCAGGCGTTGTCCACGTCGGTGAGGTTGGTCTTGCCCGGATGCTTGCCGGACTGCACCATCTGCGCTTCGGTCAGTGCGGAAACGATGCCCTGACGGGGAGAACGCCACTTGAGATCGGCGACCTTGTTCTCGCCTTCCACGAATTCATACAGGGCCGCGGGCTGATCGGGGTTTTCACCATAACGCAGGCCGCGCACTTCGCCGCCCATTTCCCAGGTGCGCTTGTGATAGGTAAGTACGCTGTCTCCCAGCGTAATGGTCATGGTATCGGGGAATCCGTCCGCAACGATGGTGCGGTACATATCTTTCAGCTCGCTCATATCAACTCCGCCTCGGCGATAAAGATGTTGGAGAGAACCGTCCGCGGCACGAAGCCGCGCGGCGAAGAAACGCACACCGTAAGGTATTCGTTCCTTGGGGAGTTTATCTTTTTATCATAAAAATCGACCGCGGGCAAATTGCCGTTCTCAAGCCCTCCCGGAGGACGACGTGCAGAATTCATTTGCCGGGGACGCCCTTGCAGGATATAAGCAAGCGAGTTCACAAGCGAGGAAGACAATGGAAAAAATGCTGCTTAAAATGGCCCGCCAGCTCAACGCCATGGACGAGGCTTCCCTCATGGCCCTGTGGAACAAGTACCTGCAGCGCGTTCAGGACTTCCACGGCTCCCGGGAATGGGAGGAGGCGCCCATAGTGCTTTCCCTGATCCAGGCCGTGCGCGCAAAGAACCAGCTTTTCAACACGAAGTGGGAAGAGCGGGAGGCGCTCAGACACGAGCCCGCCCCGGACACGAAGGCCGAAGACATGCGCCCGTGGCGACGCTTCCCCTCTGCCGACAAAAAGCAGGACTCCCGGCCTCAGCGGAAGGCCACGGTGCATCAGTTCCATCCGCTTGCCTGAGCCGTCGTCACGGATCAGCGCCTCCGGCGCTCCGCCTTCTGCGGGGCGCCTTTTTTGTCCGCAAAAGACCGGACGGGCGTCAGCTTCCCGCTCCCGGGGACGGCTTCATCCCGAGCCCAGTCGGCGCGGCAACGCGGGCAAGGCTCTCCGCGGACTTCCGACGCTCCTGCCCGGACGGCAAAAAGGTCTTTTTCCCGCCTCTTACAAACCATCCCTGCGCAGCCTTCACCGGGGACGGCCCTCCGGCCCCTTACTTCTTCTGACAGCGGGGACACCACACCGTGGCGCGTCCGGCCACGCGGCCGGAGGCGAGCTTTCTGCCGCACGAAACGCACGTCTCCCCCGCCCTGCCGTACACGCAAAAACGGTTCTGGAACGCGCCCACGTCGCCGCGGGCCGTGCGGTAGTCCCGTATGGAGCTGCCGCAGTCGCGTATGGATTCGAGCAGCACCTCCACAAGCGCGTGATGCAGCCGGAAAAGACGCTCCGCCGAAAGCGACTTTCCCGGAGCGTCCGGGCGTATGCCCGCCCGAAACAGACTCTCGTCGGCATAGATGTTGCCCACGCCCGCCACCACGGACTGATCGAGCAGCAGCGCCTTCACCGCCCGGCCGGACGAAAAGCGCTCCGCAAATTCCCCATCGGAAACTTCCAGAGGTTCCGGTCCGAGCTGCCGCCAGAAATCCCAGCGTTCCCTCTCCCTTGTCGAGAGCGCCCGCACCTGCCCGAACTTGCGCGTGTCGTCGAAGAATAGGAGCCTGCCGTCATCGAGCGTGAAGACGACGCGCGTGTGCTTTTCCGGAGCCGTGCCCGCCGGATACACGAAAAGGCGGCCCGTCATTCGCAGATGAAAGGCCAGGGCCGTCACCTCGCCGGGCGTTTTTCCGTCAAGCGGCGGACGGACGTGCTCCATGCCCTCCGCGGTATAGACGAGGGGCCAGAGCGAGGCGTCGGAAGGCGCGGGGATCTCCTTCTCCGGACATGAGGCAGGCAAGGCGGCCGCCTCGCGGGAAAGATACAGCAGAAGAAGCTTGCCTCTCCTGCCCGCCGCCGTGATGACGAAGCGCCCTGCCGCGACCTCCGGGGCCGCCGTCTCTCCCTGCCACGTTCCGGCGTTCAGCACGGTCACAGCCGTGATGCGCCGTCCGCACACCTGCGGCGCAAGCGTGCGTGCCACGGTCTCCACTTCGGGAAGTTCCGGCATGGAAGCTCTCCTTGTCTTCAACGATGAACATGCGCCCCGGAGCACGCGCCGTCTCCTGCCGGGCCGCCCGGCTCCCGGGCATGAAAAAAGGGGAAGGAGCGCTCGCCCCTTCCCCCGATGAAACCGGACTAACCGGCGATCTTCTGCTTCAGGATCCTGAAGGCCTCGTCGATGCCCTCGACGTTGCTGCCGCCGGCCTGAGCCTGATCGGGCCGTCCGCCGCCGGAGCCGCCGATGGCCGCGGCCACGTCGCGGATGAGCGCGGGCGCGGTGAAGCGGTCATGCAGATCCTTGGACACGTAAAGGATCATCTGCGCCTTGCCGTTGTCTTCCGACACGAGGCAGGCGACGCCCGAAGGCATCTTGGAGCGCACGTCGTCCATCATTTCGCGAAGCGCCTTCACGTTCACGGCACCGGCCTTCACGGCCAGCACCTTCACGCCGGCGATCTCTTCCACGGCGGACATGACGTTGCCGCGGCTTGCGGCCTGCGCCTTGTCGAGTTCCTTGTGCAGGGCCTTGATCTCCTTCTGCATGGCTTCCACGCGGGAAGCGTAGTCGGAGGAACGGACCTTGAGCAGGGAGCCTATGGCATTGAGTTCGGCACGGCGCTCGGCCATGACCTTGTAGGCGTTCCAGCCCGTGGCGGCCTCGATGCGGCGCACGCCTGCGGCCACGCCGCCTTCGGAGAGGATGACGAAGGAGCCGGCCTGACCGGTGCGGGAAAGATGCGTGCCGCCGCAAAGCTCCATGGAGCAGGGCTCGGCGCCCTCGGCGCCCATGCTGACCACGCGCACCTTGTCGCCGTACTTTTCATTGAAGAGCGCCATGGCTCCGCACTTCACGGCTTCGTCGTGATCCATGACGCGGGTGGTCACGGGGTAGTCGGCCATGATCATGGCGTTGACCTCACGCTCCACGGCGGCGATCTCCTCGTCGGTCATGGCCGCGATGTGGGTGAAGTCGAAGCGCAGATGGTCGGGGCCCACGGAGGAACCGGCCTGATGCACATGGCTGCCGAGCACCTTGCGCAGAGCGGCCTGAAGAAGATGCGTGCAGGAATGGTTGCGGGCCGCAGCCACGCGGTCGCCTTCGGTGACTTCCATGGACACTTCCTGCTCGGCACGGATGACTCCCTCGGTCACTTCGATCTGCTGCACGGTGAGCGTGGGCATGGGCTTCAGGGTATCGGTCACGCGGGCCTTGCCCTCTTCCGTGGTCATGAGGCCGGTATCGCCGCTCTGGCCGCCGGAAGCGCCGTAGAAGGGAGTCTGAAGAGCCACGACATAGCCCTTCGCTCCGGCTTCGAGCTTCTCCACGGACAGGGCGTCTTCATCGAGAAGCGCCACGATGCGGCTGTCGGCTTTGAGCGTGTCGTAACCCACGAATTCCGTCTGCATGCCCTCTTCGAGCAGACCGCGGAAACGGGCGGCGAGATCCTTTTCACCGGAGCCCTTCCACGCCGCGCGGGCGCGGGCGCGCTGCTCCTGCATCTTTTCGGCAAAGCCTTCCTCGTCCACGGTGAAGCCGCGCTTGTAGGCCACGTCGGACACGATGTCGAGCGGGAAGCCGTAGGTGTCGTTCAGGCGGAAGGCCACTTCGCCGGGGATCACGGTCTTGCCTTCGGCGGCAAGCTTTTCAAGCTCGCTGTCGAGCATGGCGAGGCCCTTGTCGAGGGTCACGCGGAAGCGGTTTTCCTCCTCGAACACCACGCGGGAAATGAAGTCGGCGTGTTCGCGAAGTTCGGGATAGTCGTCGCCCATGACGTCCACAACCTTGCTCACGGTCTTGTAGAGGAAGGCCTCATGCAGACCCATGAGCGTGCCGAAGCGCAGGGCGCGGCGGATGAGACGGCGCAAAACGTAGCCGCGGCCTTCGTTGGAAGGCAGGATGCCGTCGGCGATCATGAAGGCGGCGGCGCGGCTGTGGTCGGCAATGACGCGAAGCGCGGTGTCCACGTCGTTGGTGTCGGGCGCGGAGAAGCTGTACTTCACGCCTGCGATGGAGGCGGCGTACTGGATGATGTCCTGGAAGAGATCGCAGTCGAAGTTGGAGCGCTTGCCCTGGCACACGGCGGCAATGCGCTCGAGGCCCATGCCGGTATCGATGTTGGGATGCTCCAGCGGCACGCGCACGCCGGGTTCCTTCTGATCGTACTGCGTGAACACGAGGTTCCAGATCTCAAGGAAGCGGTCGCAGTCGCACTTGCCTATGCCGCAGTTCGGACCGCAGGACATGTCCTCGCCCTGGTCGATGTAGATCTCCGAGCAGGGACCGCAGGGACCGGTGTCGCCCATGGTCCAGAAGTTGTCCTTCTCGCCCATGCGGGTGATGTGATCGGCGGGCATGCCCGCGATCTCCTGCCACAGGTTGTAGGCCTCGTCGTCGTTCTCGTACACGGTGACGTAGAGCTTCTCGGCGGGCAGATGCAGTTCCTCGGTCACGAACTTCCAGGCGAAGGTGATGGCCTCGCGCTTGAAGTAGTAGGCAAAGGAGAAGTTGCCCAGCATCTCGAAGAAGGTGTGATGGCGGGCGGTACGACCCACGTTCTCGAGGTCGTTGTGCTTGCCGGACACGCGCAGGCACTTCTGCGAGGTGGCCGCACAGCGGTAGGAGCGGCGCTCCTGACCGAGATAGAGCTTCTTGAACTGCACCATGCCGGCGTTGGTGAAGAGCAGCGTAGGATCATCCTTGGGCACGAGGGAAGAGGACGGCACTATGGCGTGACCGTTCTTTTCAAAGAACTCCAAAAACTTGTGACGTATTTCCTTGGCAGTGAGCATATATTCTCCCGATTAGGCCATGCCATGGCCCTCATAAGGACGGGGGAAGAAACTTTCTTCCCCCGCGGTATTCCGTTTTTCTGAGCGGAAAAGGCCGGACGCTTCCGTCTTTTCCGTCCGGGTCAGCCCGGGCCGCGCCCCTGTACGGAACGCGGGCCGCCCGTTTTCCCTGTCGGGCGGAACATTCAAGACGCCGAAGTTTCCGCCGCGTTCCGGCGGTCCGCTCCGGCGCGCAGTCCCGGTCTAGTAGCCTTCGTCGTAGCTGTCCTCGTCGCCGGGCACGCCCCCGTCCTCGACGGGCGCGGTCTGGGCTGCGGCGGCCATGTCGGCGCCGACGCCGAGATGTTCCTTGACCTTGGCTTCTATTTCATCGCGCAGGGCGATGTTTTCATTGAGCATGTCGCGCACTCTCTCGCGGCCCTGGCCCAGCTTCTCGTCGCCGTAAGCGTACCACGCGCCGCTCTTGTCCACGATGCCCGCATCCACGGCCATGTCGAGGATCTCGCCGGCGCGGGAGATGCCCGTGCCCCAGATGATGTCGAACTTGGCTTCGCGGAAGGGCGGAGCCATCTTGTTCTTGACCACCTTCACGCGGGTGAGGGAACCGTAGGCCTCGTCGCGGTCCTTCAGGGTCTGCACCCGGCGGATGTCCATGCGCACGGAGCTGTAGAACTTGAGCGCGTTGCCGCCCGTGGTGGTTTCGGGGCTGCCGTAGCCCATCTGACCTATCTTCATGCGTATCTGGTTGATGAAGATGACGCAGGTGCGGGACTTGTGGATGGTGCCGGTGAGCTTTCTCATGGCGTGCGACATGAGGCGCGCCTGACTGCCCACCTGGGTCTCGCCCATGGCGCCGTCGAGTTCGGCCTGAGGAATGAGGGCGGCCACGGAGTCGATGACCACGATGTCCACCGCGCCGGAACGCACCAGCATGTCCGCGATGTCGAGAGCCTGTTCGCCGTGATCGGGCTGGGAAATGAGCAGCTCGTCGGTCTTCACGCCGAGCCTTGCCGCATAGGAGACGTCGAGCGCGTGTTCGGCGTCGATGAAGGCCGCCACGCCGCCGAGCTTCTGGCATTCCGCGATGATGTGCAGCGTGAGCGTCGTCTTGCCCGAAGATTCGGGGCCGTAGATTTCGGTCACGCGGCCGCGCGGCACGCCGCCGATGCCCAGCGCCAGATCGAGGCCGAGGGAACCGGTGGGAATGACCGGCACATGCACATGCGCCCCGTCGGACAGCTTCATGACCGCGCCCTGACCATACTTTCTCTCAATGGTGCTGAGGGCTGTCTTGAGCGCTTCGCGGCGGGCATCTTCCGCGGAAACAAGAGGCTTCTTCGCCATGGATGACATCTCCTGAATTAGAGAATATTGCCGCACGGTTCACGGCCCCTCGGGGCTTTGCGCAAAAGCGCGCGCCGTGCGGATGCGGCCCCTTCCCCGAAGGAAAGGACCCCAGACAGGGAACCTTAGCAAAAGGCCGTCCGGGGAGCAAGAGAAACACTTGCCAGCGCGCCGTATACCATCTATCTAAAGAGTCATGAAAAATTACGACGGCATAGCACTCTTTTCCGGGGGCCTGGACAGCATCCTCGCCGCCCGTCTTCTCATGGAACAGGGCAGGACCATCAAATGCCTGCACTTCTACTCGCCCTTTTTCGGCCATCCCGGCCGCGTGGAGCACTGGCAGCAGATCTACGGACTCGACATCACGGCCGTAGACGCGTCCGCGCCCTTCGTGGACATGCTGAAAACCGGTCCGGCGCACGGCTTCGGCAGCGCCATGAACCCCTGCGTGGACTGCAAGATCCTCATGATGGGCCTCGCCAAGAAGCACATGAAGGAATACGGCGCAAAATTTCTCGTATCCGGCGAAGTGCTCGGACAGCGCCCCATGTCGCAGCGCCGCGACACGCTCAACGTCATCCGCCGCGACGCAGACGTGCGCGACATCCTGGTGCGGCCCCTGTGCGCGCAGCTTCTCGACCCCACGAAGCCCGAAGAGGAAGGCCTCATCGACCGCTCGCGTCTGCTGGCCCTGAACGGCCGCGGCAGAAAGGAGCAGCTCGCCCTTGCCGAAAAGTTCGGCATCCGCGAGATCCCCACGCCCGGCGGCGGCTGCAAGCTCACCGAAAAGGAGAACACCCGCCGCTTCTGGCCCGTGCTCTCGCGCCTCTCCTGCCCGGACGTGAACGACTTCCGTCTCGCCGACGTGGGCCGTCAGTTCTGGCACGGCGACTTCTGGCTCACCATAGGCCGCCACAAGTTCGACAACGAGATCTATGCGGAGCTCATCCGCGAAGGCGACATCCACTTCAAGGTGGCCGGATTCCCCGGTCCCATCGCGCTCGGCAGAAGCTCCCGTCCCTGGAGCGAAGAGGCCGTGCGCGAGGCGGCCTCGCTCGTGGCGTCCTACTCCCCGAAGGCCTGCCGCGCCGCCGAGGAGGGACAGAGAGTGAGCGTCCGCGTGACCGAAGGCGGACAGTCGCATCTTGTGGAAGTCACCCCATGCCGGGAGACCGCCTTTCATGA